>DNPP01000096.1:4123-12875 GCA_003501365.1 Bacillota bacterium | reverse complement strand
TTCTCCTCCAACCAATCGTCAAATTATGCTGGCTGGAGTTGAAACCGCTTTAGACGAATTGTGTCTTCCGGTGAAGATATTTCTGGGACATGTCCGGGCGTTAATCCCGTTTACTGATCGAATCATGATACCCCATTTGATCAAAGTAGAGCCGGATGCTTTTATTTGTCCGAAATTTATGGGACTGCCGGATATTGTATGTCATGCAATACCCGCAGTAAAAGACCAACTTTTACTAGTTCAAGTGGGGCCGCGTCGAGTGGATATGATAAACAGCTTACAAAATGCTTGTCGTCATCTAGAACGCCCGCCTAGCTCTAGCCCTATCTTTATCTCTAGGTCTATTCAAAAACAAATTAAAAAAGCAAATAAATCATCCGTACCCGAATCACCGGCCGAAACGATAATTCAAGCCCTTCAAAACGAACCCGGAGCGAAATCAAAACTCACCATCGGATTACTCGGTCATCCCTACTGCCTTTATGATGATTGTTTTAATTTAAATCTACTTCAAATTTTGAGCGACTATCAAGTTTATTTTTTAACTCCGGAAATGATGCCGCATCAATACCTAGGTCAGGGATCCGGCAAATTGGCAAAAAAAATGTTTTGGACTACCGGCCGGGTCCAATTTGATGCCTTAGAATGGATGCTTCATTGCAAAGAAACACCGGTTGACGGATTTATTCAAATCGCGCCTTTTGCCTGCGGGCCGGAAGCGCTTGTAAGTGATATGCTGGAACGTAGGATTAAAGAGGCAAAAAAACCTTGCCTGAAAATATATTACGAGGAGCATAGCGGGGAGGCGGGCGTTATTACGAGATTGGAGGCATTTTTAGATTTAATGAAGTACCAAAATCCGGCATGCTAAAAGCAACTTTTCCTCATATCGGCAATTCATATATTCCCATTCGGACTTTATTAACCGAGTTGGGGCTGGAACCGGTGATCCCGCCTCCGATATCCGGTCGCACCGTGGCGCTTGGGACTAAACTAGCGCCGGAGTTTGCTTGTTACCCCCTAAAGATCAATTTGGGAAATTATATCGAAGCAATTGAAGCCGGAGCCGAGCTAATATTGATGGCCGGAGGTGTTGGACCCTGCCGTTTCGGTTATTATGGCGAACAGCAACGGGAGGTTTTACGAGAGGCCGGCTATTCTATTGATTTTTTAGTACTCGAAGCGCCAAAAACGCATCCCTGGGAGTTATGGGATAAGATCAAACATTATTTCCCCCGGCACCGGCCACATGATATTATTAATGCCATTCATTTGGCATGGTTAAAAGCGGATGCTCTGGACCGCTTTGACCGGTTGGCAAACCAAATCAGGCCGTTGGAACAGACTTTCGGCGCCACTACCAACCTGCAAGCTGATTTTTATCGCGCCCTCGATCAAGTTTATCTGGTGCATGACATTCAATCAACTTTGAAAAATTACCTGGATGCTTTGAACGGGATTCATTTAAAATTAGGAATAACAATAACTCCCTTAAAAATTCTTTTATTGGGAGAAATTTATATGGTTCTTGAACCCAAGGTCAACTTTGAGATCGAACGAACCCTGGGAGAAATGGGGGTAACTGTTGAACGTACCATCTATTTTACGGAGTGGGTCCGCGATCATCTGTTATTTAGCATTATTCATCCCAATTGGAACAAAAATTTAAAATTAATGGCCCGCCCTTATTTGCGCAATTTTGTGGGCGGACATGGTCTGGAAACAATCGCATTGACAGTAAAAGCAGGCGTCAACCGATATCATGGCGTGATCGAGTTGGCTCCCTTCACCTGTATGCCGGAGATCATCGCCATGCAAGTATTGCCTAGGGTATCCCGGGAATTGGAAATTCCGGTGCTCTCAATTATTATTGATGAACATTCAGCCGAGGCCGGGATCGATACCCGGCTGGAAGCATTTATTGATATGCTGCATTATCAATCGCAAAAGCGGAATGGAGGAAAGCCCCTTGAAGTTATATCTCGGTATTGATATTGGTTCGGTCAGCACCAATTTAGTATTAATCAACAGCCAGGGCGAGCTGGTGAAAAAAATATATTTGCGTTCCAAAGGCAATCCGGTGGCATCCGTTCAAAAAGGATTAGCACTGCTAATCAAGGATATCAAAGATTTTGAGATCGCCGCCGTGGGAACTACCGGTTCAGGGCGGCAATTAATCGCCAAACTCCTGGGGGCCGATTTAGTTAAAAATGAAATTACCGCTCATGCCATTGCCTGCTTAAATTTGGAACCGGAAGTGCAAACGATTATTGAAATCGGCGGTCAGGATTCCAAATTGATTCTTATTCGAGACGGTATCGTGAAGGATTTTGCCATGAATACGGTTTGTGCCGCGGGAACCGGTTCTTTTCTCGACCAGCAGGCTGCCCGCTTAAATATTGATATCAAAGATTTTGGCGAGCGAGCCGTCGAGGGCGAGCATCCCGTTCGTATTGCCGGACGTTGCGCAGTTTTTGCCGAATCGGATATGATCCACAAACAACAGATGGGTCATCCCCTGGAAGATATTTTAGCCGGTCTATGCCGGGCTTTGGTGCGTAATTACCTCGGCAATCTTGGCAAAGGTAGGGAACTTAAACCACCCATCATCTTTCAAGGCGGTGTCGCTGCAAATCTTGGGATTCGTAAAGCATTTGAAGAAACGTTAGAGTGTAGGCTAATCATTCCCGAACATTATGAAGTAATGGGAGCGATTGGCGCCGCTCTATTGGCAAAAGATGCGGTAATCAATCAAAAAGCGGTTACGCGATTTAAGGGATTCCAAGTGATCGACAACCCAATCATCACTGAAAGCTTTGATTGCAGCGGTTGCTCCAATCAATGTGAAGTGGTGGAATTGAAACAGGAAGGCCTATTGATTGCCTGTCTGGGTGATAAATGCGGCAAATGGAGCGGGCGGATACCCGATCGGTTCCTTGAACCATCGCGCGCGCGTGCAATTCAAGCCGGATGACTTCAGAATTGATCATTCCCAATCTATTGTCCGACCATTTAAAAATACTTTTCGTCGGAATCAATCCCGGCTTACGCAGTGCTGCAGTTGGTCACCATTTTGCCGGATATTCCAACCGTTTTTGGCGTCTGCTGGCCGACTGCGGGCTGACTGAACATAGATTAACCGCTGCTCAAGATAGTTGCTTATTGAATTATGACTTTGGAATAACCAACATTGTGGCTCGTGCGAGCGCTAATGCCGCGGAGCTTAGTCGCGCCGAATTTGAAGCGGGCGCTGAAGCTTTTTTAGCTCTAATCCAACAACATCGTCCCCGGATCATCGCTTATTTAGGCAAAGACAGTTACCGCTATGTAGGTAAAAAAAGGAATTTCTCCTGGGGAATCCAGCCAAGCTCCGTTTTCGCCTTCAGTCTTGATTTTGTCCTACCCAACCCCAGCGGACTTAACCGGATGCCATATCAAGAACAATTGTATTGGTATCAACAGGTAAAGTTCCGTTTGGACCAGACTAATTCATCTCCCGACTAAGGTTTGACTTTAACGAATACTCAATTAACTTTTTTGAGATAATATTGAAGTAAACAAATGAAAATAGGGGATGAAAGCATGGAAGTAAAGGTGGATCAAGACTTATGCATCAGTTGCGGGCTTTGTGTTTCTAGTTGCCCGGAGATTTTCGGCTGGAACGACGATGAAAAGGCTGAAACCTCCGGTGAACCGGTGGAAGAGGAATTTGAAGAATGTATTCAGGAGGCTGCGGACGGCTGCCCGACTGATGCCATTGAAACCGGTTAAATCCGCTACGATAATTGATGCACCGTTGTCCCTGCGTATCCGGTTCTAGTCAAGCTTCCTCTCCCATATAAATAATTTAAATGGGAGGGGGAGTATTTATTGATGATTCAAAATAAGGAACTTTATTCGTTTGATCCTGAATTAGATCCCGTTTCAGTTTCAACTCCCAATCCCGATTCCGATTCCGATCCCAATTCTACCTCTACCACGGAGCAATCCGAATTATTTGCGGCGGAAGACTCCGATTTCCATTTTTTTAATAACCTCCTCTATCAAACAATTGTGGCGATTTGCTTTTTAATCATGACATTAGTTATCTCCCATTCCGGCTTATCCTGGATGAATTGGGCATGCAATAGACTTCATAGTGCTATCGAAACATCCCAGCAGGAAACTTTCGGACGGATTAGCCAATCTCAATTGTGGAAGGAATTGATTGGAAATATGAGCAATTTGGTTCGTCTTGAAGAAATTACTAAAAAATTCGAGCAACCATCTTCCCCTAAAAATATCTTTACGAATTCGGTTTGGCCGATTCAAGGAAGTATTACTAAGGGATATGGTTGGCAGTATGACTCCGATCGCAAAAACCGCACTTTTAATTCCGGCATCGAAATTACTGCGCTGCCCGATACGCTGGTATTTGCAATCGCGGATGGCACGGTTTCCGAGGTTAATCACCAAGCCGGCCGGGGTTGGCAGCTTATTATCAACCATGGCAATGGCTGGAGTTCCAGCTACAATTACCTGGGCTTAGTCAAGGTGAAAGTCGGCCAGACAGTTAAGGCTGGTGACACAATAGCTCAAATCAGTCGTCCCGATCAGGAACGAGGTTCAATTTTATGGTTCGAGATCCAAGAGTATGATCGACCGGTAGATCCCTTATCGGTCTTGGCTGTTTGATTCCTATGCCGTTGCCGCGATTTGGATTTAAAACCGGGCTATTTACTACCATCTTTTTTTGTTGGCTGTTCGGATTTAGCTTGAATCACGGGACCATTGGTTTTATTCTTCTGGCCTTAGCAGCGCTTGCTATCCATGAAACAACTCATATCCTCTGTTGTGAACTTTTAGGTTTTCCAGTCCGGGAACTTCGTTGGACGCTTCTTGGCGGTAGCCTAAAAGTTGACCCCGCTTTTACAATTAATCCCACGGCCGAGTCGTTAATTGCCGCCAGCGGTCCCTGCGCCAATTTATTAATGGCGGCCGGGGTACTATATTTGGAGTTACTGGGAATTAAGAATGGATATCTCTCATACTGGTTACAAATCAATCTTTTTATCGGATTTCTTAATCTAATCCCCGCGGTTCCACTTGACGGGGGTCGTATCTTACACGCCTGGCTCAATAAAAATCTTGGTTTAAAAAACTCTTACAGTATCCAAAAAAAAATAACGGCAGTAATCGGTTTGCTGTTTTTAACGTTAGGATCCGTCCGTTTATATCAGCACCAGGCTGGAACAATCCACCTATCCATTGCAATTTTCATTATTTATCACTGGTTCTCATTTAAGAACCCGGATATATCACTAATCCTGAAGACACTTCAACAAAAACGGAAGAATCTGATCCGAGACGGTTTTTTGAATATTAAACCGGTATTGGTTGAGCCGAATACTCCCTTACGATTACCGTTAGAATACTACGGTTCCGCTGATTATTTGCTTTTTTTTTACCAAGATAAAACTAAAAAAATGCGTATAATAAGTGAAGAAACAGCCTGGGACTCATTGATAAATCAGGGATTTGACGCAAGTTTCGAGAAGATTATATATTGCACTATATCCTCAGATGAGGTAGAATAATCCTACATTTCAATTTCCGGGAATTACTGGAGGAGTCGGTTTGACGGATCAGCCAAATACAGCCAGTTTATGGCAAACAATCGAAAAATTATTACCTAAGGTTAGTAAACCAGGCCGTTATATTGGCGGAGAATATAATTGTCAGGTTAAAAATTGGACAACCATTGATTTTAAAGCAGTATTGGCATTTCCGGATGTTTATGAGATTGGCCTCTCTCATCTGGGACTCCGTATTCTTTATGAATTAATCAACTCGCATCCCGACATGCTGGCTGAACGAGTATATGCCCCCTGGCCTGATTTCGAAGGCATACTCCGACAAGAAAATTTGCCGCTTTTTTCATTGGAGAACAAACGCAGTCTTGATGAATTTGATATGATTGGCTTTTCATTGCAATACGAACTCAGTTATACCAATGTTATCACGATGTTGGATTTAGGAAAGGTGCCAATCTACAGCAAAGATAGAACCTCTAGCCATCCAATCGTGATCGGCGGAGGTCCTTGTACATACAACCCCGAACCATTGGCCGATTTCTTTGACTGCTTTTTTATCGGTGAAGCCGAAGATACAATGATCCCTATCTGTGAAGCGATCCGGCGCTGGAAACATTCCGGCGCCTCACGACCGGAACTGTTTAGAGAGTTGGCAAAGATTAACGGTGTCTATATTCCGTCTAATTTTCAAGTGTCATATACTGAAGTCGGTAGTGTGGCGGGTATCGACGGATTAAACGGGGACCATCCGGTAAGAGCGGTGGTTAAAGATTTTGGAACTGCTTTTACGCCGGAAAAATGGTTGGTTCCCTATTTGGATATTGTTCATGACCGGGTGGTATACGAGATTCAAAGAGGGTGCTCCAAAGGCTGCCGCTTTTGTCAAGCCGGAATGATTTACCGACCGGTGCGCGAGAAAAAACCTGAAGTGATCATGCAAGCACTCCGGCGCTTGGTAGAAAACACCGGATATGATGAATTATCATTAACCTCACTTAGTAGCGCCGATTATAGCCGAATTGAGTCACTGCTTGGTGAGGCGTGCGGTTGTTTCAATCCGCTGGGAGTTAATATTTCATTGCCTTCATTACGGATTGATTCTTTTTCCATTGACTTGGCGGCCAAATTTCAAAGTACCCGCAAAAGTAGTCTTACCTTTGCCCCCGAAGCCGGAACCGACCGTTTACGCAGAGTAATTAACAAGGGAGTAACCGAAGCCGATTTATTTAATGCCTCTGAAGCCGCTTTTAAAGCGGGTTGGCAAAAGTTAAAGCTTTATTTTATGATCGGTTTACCCACGGAAACTGAGGAGGATCTGGCAGGAATTGTTCAATTGGTGGAAGCGGTTTATCGAATCGGTAAACGAATTCATCCCAAAGCCAGCGCTTTACGGATTACCGCCAGTATTTCCACTTTTGTGCCCAAAGCGCACACTCCTTTTCAATGGCAGGCACAGATTTCGGTTGCCGAAACTATGCAAAAACAGAATTATCTTAAGGAACATCTACGCGGTCGCCATTTGGAACTTAATTGGCATGATCCGCATATGAGCCGATTGGAAGGGGTTTTTGCCCGAGGCGACCGACGTTTGGGAAAAATTATTTATCAGGCCTGGCAAAAAGGCGCCAAGTTCGATGGTTGGAGTGATCAACTCAATTACCAGTTATGGATGGATACCTTGGCGGAAAATAATATGGATCCCGATTTTTATACCCGAGCCCGCTTCTTTGAAGAAATCTTGCCTTGGTCGCATATTCATAGCGGTATCAACCGGGAATTTTTGAAGCAAGAATACGATAAAGCGATTGCCGGTATTTTAACGGCAGATTGTCGTAAATCGGCTTGTTCTGATTGTGGTGTGTGTGGCAGTCTAGCGGTTAATAAACAAATAGTCGGTGAGCAACATGTATGAATACCGTCTGCGTTTCAGCAAAGAAAAGGATTTAAAATTTCTTTCTCACTTAGAATTGATTCGTACCATGGAAAGGGCTTTTCGGCGCGGCCAATTGCCACTCGCTTATTCCGAAGGATTTCATCCGCATCCTAAAATAAGTTTCGGACCCGCATTGGCGGTGGGTATTAGTAGTAGCGATGAATACTTAGACTTTCAATTACTGCATGATAAAGAACCGGATGAGATTATCGCCGTCCTCAATAATTCTTTGCCGGAAGGGTTGCGAGCTATCGCAATCAGTCGTTTTAAGCATCATGCCAAACCATTAAATGCGGTTATTAATCGTGCCTCCTATGCTGTTGTTTTAAAATCAAACCCTGCGGTTCAAAAGAAAATAATCGAATGGCTAAACCAGTTATGTGACTTACCGGAGTTAATCGTTTCACGTTATTCAAAAGACGGTCAAAAATTAGTAAACATTCGTCCGTGGCTGCATAATTTAACTATAGAGGTAATCGGCTTAGATACTTTGGAGATTCGTATCACAGGAGAGATCGGAAGTAGCGGTAATTTACGTCCGGAAGATATCACCGGTAATATTCCGGAGCCGGTTGAAGTTGTAAATATTACGAGGATCGGTTTATGGCATGAAGACGGGGAATTGGTCAGTAAACCGCTGGATTTGTGTTAGAGCCGGGGGGTAACGAATGAATAAAGAAATTTTGGTAAATATCGGTATTAATGAAGTACGGGTTGCTATCCTGGAGGATGGCAACCTGGTAGAATTTACAGTGGAACGCCAGGAAGAACAACGCCGCGCCGGCAACATTTATCTGGGCAAAGTGGAAAATGTGTTGCCCGGGATGCAAGCCGCTTTTATAAACATTGGTGAGGATAAAAACGCTTTTATATACATTGATGATGTTCTGTACCGGGATAACGAAACCGGTAATACCGAGCATCCCAAAAATCTCTCCATTAAAGATTTGTTGCGTGAAGGTCAAGAACTTATGGTGCAAATGATCAAGGAACCGATCGGCACCAAAGGAGCCAGGGTAGTTACTCAGATCACCATACCCGGTCGCTATCTGGTCTTTATCCCAACCTTTGAATATATCGGTGTCTCAAGACGGATTGAAAGTGAAACGGAACGGGATCGCTTAAAATCAATTGTTACCTCATTTAAAGGACCCGGCGTTGGAGTTATCATTCGTACTGCGGCAGAAGATGTTGACGCAGCCGAATTGCAAAGCGATTATGAATTTTTAGTCAACGTTTGGAAAAA
>DNPP01000096.1:2826-3814 GCA_003501365.1 Bacillota bacterium | reverse complement strand
TACTCTATCGAATTTTAAGGGATTATCTGAGTAAAGATGTAAACCGGCTGCAAATCGACGATAGCGAAGCATATTCCAAGGCCATCGAATTAGTGAAGAGCTTGGCTCCGTCCTGTAAAAGCCGTATCCAGTTTTATAGCAATGAAATTCCTTTATTTGAAAGCTACAATGTTGATCTACAACTTGAAAAAGCACTAAAGAAAAAGGTATGGTTGGATTGCGGCGCCTACCTTGTTTTTGATCAAACCGAGGCTTTGGCCGTAATTGATGTTAATACCGGAAAGTTTACCGGTTCAATCAATCTGGAGGATACGGTTTTTCAAACCAATATGATGGCGGCAGTAGAAATTGCCAAGCAGATTCGACTGCGGAACTTGGGCGGGATTATTATTGTCGATTTCATCGATATGGTTTCCGATGAAGAACGCGCAAAGGTAATTGCCAAATTAAACTCCGAGTTGCAGCGGGATAAGACAAAAATAAATATTCTCGGTTTTACCTCGCTCGGGTTGTTGGAAATCACCCGCAAGAAAGTCAAACAAAGTCTGCGCGAGATTTTACAAGTGGAATGCGAATCTTGCGACGGAGTTGGTTATATCGCATCAATTGATAGTTTTGCTCAAAAGGCCATACGTTCAGTCCAGCAGATCGCCAACAATACCAAAGCCGAAGCTTTATTATTAGGAGTAAATCCACAGATTGCTTCCATTTTGATTGGTCCCGGAGGGGCTAATCTGGATAAAACCGAACGCATGCTCAATAAGACGATTTATGTCAAGGGGCAAGAAAGTTTACAACTAGATCAAGTCCGTTTATTGGCAAGCGGGACCAAAGCCGAGATTGAAATTTTGTCGCTACCGGTAAAGGAAGGCGAGATCGTTGATTTAAAGATCACTGAGAATCATATCGCCAATCCCGAAGACGGCATCTCCCGGATTGAAGGGTATGTTGTGAATGTCGAAGATGCGGGGGCCTTTGTCGGCAAAAC
>DNPP01000096.1:0-2500 GCA_003501365.1 Bacillota bacterium | reverse complement strand
TAGATTGACAACCAAGAATGGTCGTGATATTATTAACTTCGTGGGTTTTGACCCCATATAACCGCTCGATTAGGCCAATAAACTCTACTAAAAAGTATTCATTTTTCAGTAGAGTGCCAAGTTCGGCGAGTCTGATGCGGGGAGGTGTAAAAAATTATGTATGCTATTATTGAATGTGGCGGAAAACAGTATCGAGTCCAAGAAGGCGATATTTTAAAAGTTGAAAAACTTGCTGCTGAAGTTGGCTCCACCATTACGATTGATAAAGTATTGTTGCTCGGCGGTGACAAAACGACTGTAGGCACTCCGCTTGTTGAAGGCGCCAAAGTCAGCTGCAAAGTAATGAAACAGGATAAGGATAAAAAAGTTCTGGTTTTTCATTACAAAGCCAAAAAAAATATTCGCAAACGTTATGGCCATCGGCAACCATTTACCAGTCTTCTCATTGAAAAGATTGAAAAAGTGAAAAAAGCGGCTAAAAAAGCAGATGCTGAAACGGCTGAAGCTTAATGGTTTCAGTCATTATTAAACGGGATTTATTAGGCAATTCAATGGGGTTTTCTTGTGACGGACATGCCGGTTATGCTGAAAAAGGCGTGGATATTATTTGCGCCGGAATATCCGCGTTAACCATGACCACTGTTTTGGCTTTGGATCAACTTACCAAGCTACAACTTAAAATTAAACAAGATCCTGCTCAGGGTTTGCTGGAATGTGATTGGGATAGTATCCCCACTGAGGTTCAACAGGCAAATTTAATTGTTCAAGTCATGGCAATTGGTTTACAAGATATGGCAGCCCAATATCCCGAATATTTGAAAGTTAGCGAAGTGGAGGTGTAACAATGATCCGAATTGATTTGCAATTTTTTGCTCATAAAAAAGGAGTAGGAAGTTCCCGTAACGGTCGTGACAGTAATGCGCAACGTTTAGGGGTTAAACGTTTCGGCGGTGAGCAAGTATCGGCGGGCAGCATTATCGTACGGCAACGCGGTACTAAATTTCATCCCGGTATCAATGTCGGGATTGGTTCAGATGATACCTTATATGCTAAAATGGACGGCTTTGTTACCTTTGAAAGAGTAGGCAAGTCCGATAAGCAAGTCAGTATCTATCCTGAGCAGCAAAAAGCAAACGCTTAAACCAAAACCTGGCTCTGCCAGGTTTTTTTGTTGTTTAACTTTAATTTCTCGATAACTGTGAATTTTATTTTTGCTCCCCTTACGTCAAAACCTGCGTTGAGATGCAGATGCTCCTGGTTCACTCACTCTCGAATTTTCCTGATTGCAATATATAAATGCTATTGATAAATCAGATTCAGGATTTTTGATCGCAAATTCAGTTTTTTATTCTGTCAATTTTCGACAAAATTCTATTACAACATTGGCACGTGCTGCGTGATATCGGCAAGGTGATTATCACTACTATAATCCTATCAATTAAAACGGCGGTAAAGAATATAACCTCCTTTTTTTGCGTATGATCTTAGTTAGAAAGCGCAAGGGGGTTTTTCTATGAATAAATTTTTTAAAAGCTTACTCTTAAGTACACTGTTGGTTGTTTTATTAACCGGTTTGGCTACTTACGCCCAGGCCGAAGGAACTGCTCTCAAGCTGGAATCGGTTTCGGCAATTCTATTAGAACCTAATAGTGGAGAAGTGTTATATCAAATCAATTCCGAGCAAAAATTACCACCGGCCAGTGTAACCAAATTAATGGTGATGCTTTTGGTATTGGAAGCGGTTGATAAGGGCCAAATAAAATTGACAGATCAGGTAATTGCGTCACCGGAAGCTTGTAAAATGGGAGGATCACAGATCTGGCTGGAGCCGGGTGAACAAATGACCATCTCCGAATTATTAAAAGCAATCTGTATCGTATCGGCCAATGATGCTTCCTATGCCCTAGCGGAACACATATCCGGTTCGGACGAGAATTTTATCGCCTTAATGAATAAACGTGCCGCCGAACTAGGATTAAAATCCACTCATTACGTAAATACCACTGGATTGGAACCGAGTTCCGGCGGCGAAGGCAATACTACGTCGGCAAAAGATATGGCGCTATTGGCCCAAGAAGTTATTAAACATTCGAATGTTTTCCAATGGACCGGGAAATGGATCGAAAGCCTGCGAGGCGGCAAATCGTTTTTACGGAATACCAATAATTTGGTTCGTTTTTATCAGGGCTGTGATGGTTTAAAAACCGGTTTTACCCATCAAGCCGGCTTCTGTTTGGTGGCTACGGCCAAACGTAAAGGAATCCGTTTAGTTGCAGTGGTAATGAAAGCCCCATCCTCCGAAATTCGCTCCAAAGATATCAGTAAGCTTTTTAATTACGGCTTTGCCCAGTATAAGGCATTCCCAATTTATCAAGGCGGCGAAAACCTCGCTAAAGTGAAGGTTTTTCGTGGCCGCAAGTTATCGGTTCAAGCAATGGTAGCGGGAGAATTAACTGCCATTCTTAAAAGGGACTTCAAAGGTGAAATTGTAAAGACAATT
>DNPP01000492.1 GCA_003501365.1 Bacillota bacterium | reverse complement strand
GGGTCTCTGCGCGAGATATTCTTTTGATTTTAAATCAACAGATAGCTGATTACTCAGTAAATCCAGATATCTGCTGAAGTAACTTTATAATCAGGTTTTTTAATTCATAATTTTCAACTGTCAATTCTTGAATGCTTTTGATATAATTTGTTCCAGAATCGTTCTAGAAAAACATTCTAGAACTTGGAAAAGGAGTTTTACATTATGGATTTGATCAAAGTTATTGCGCTTGAGCTTAAGATATCGCCGCGCCAGATTGAAAGTACAGTCAAGTTATTGGATGATGGCAATACTATCCCTTTTATAGCCCGTTACCGCAAAGAGGCTACCGGGGAACTGGATGAGGAGAAATTACGGGATATTGAAGAACGCCTGAAATACTTACGCAACCTGGAAGCCAGGAAGGAAGAGGTATTAAAATCCATCGAGGAACAGGGTAAGCTGACTCCGGAATTGGCCCAAGCCATTTTGGAAGCCACCAAGCTTCAAGAAGTAGAGGACCTGTACCGGCCCTATAAGCAAAAGAAACGTACCCGGGCGATGATTGCCAAAGAACGCGGTCTGGAGCCTTTAGCGGAACTTATTTGGAGTCAACAGCTGGAAACCGGCAGTATTGAAGAACTGGCGGCACCCTTCATTGATCCCGAAAAAGGGGTTGAGGATGTGGCCGGCGCTTTAGCAGGGGCTAGAGACATTATCGCTGAAAAGGTTTCCGATGATCCGGATTATCGCAAAGTCCTGCGCGAATATTTTTGGGAACAGGCAGTTGTTGCTTCAGAGGCCAAGGAAGCTAAAAAGGGCAGCAAGAAAGACGCTGAAGAAGCTGAACTTGATGAATACCGGATGTACGCCGATTACAAGGAACCGCTGAAAAAAATCCCGCCTCACCGGATTCTGGCATTGAACCGGGGCGAGAAAGAAGAAGCGCTTAAAGTAACCTTGGAGGCTGAGCATGAGTTGGCCTTGACCCGGTTGCAACATCTGATCGTTACCAATCCCAAGTCAATCTTTACCACTGAGCTGGAAGAAGCAATCAGCGACGGTTATAAACGTTTGCTCTTTCCTTCACTGGAGCGGGAACTGCGGACCGCGATTACCGAGACCGCGGAAGAACATGCCATTAAGATGTTTGGTTTGAACCTCCGAAATCTTATTTTACAACCCCCGGTCAATGGACTCCGAGTGATGGGTCTAGACCCCGGTTACCGAACCGGTTGTAAGCTCGCGGTAGTGGATGAGACCGGAAAATTATTGGATACCGGTACGATTTACCCGCATCCGCCCGTCAATAAGTGGGAAGAGACCCTGGAGATCCTGGAAAAGTTGGTGGAGAAACACAAGGTATCCCTGATCTCCATCGGTAACGGAACCGCCTCACGGGAGACCGAAACTTTGGCGGTGGAGTTAATTCATAATCTGGGCGCTAAGAAGACGGCCTATTGTATTGTCAGTGAAGCGGGGGCTTCGGTTTATTCCGCTTCTAAACTGGCGAAAGAGGAGTTTCCCGAACTGGATGTCTCGATCCGGGGGGCGGTTTCGATTGCCCGTCGGATCCAAGATCCTTTGGCCGAGTTGGTGAAGATCGACCCCAAGTCGATCGGTGTCGGCTTGTACCAGCATGATGTCGATCAGAAAAAGCTGGGAGAAACTCTGGGTGGGGTAGTGGAATCCTGCGTTAACTATGTAGGAGTCGACTTGAATACGGCGTCCCCCGCGTTATTGCAATACGTGGCCGGTCTGCAACCGGCAGTAGCCAAGAACGTTATTGCCTACCGGGACGAAAACGGCAAATTTAAGAGCCGCTCCCAATTAAAGAAGGTCAAACGGTTGGGTGATCAGGCTTTTGTGCAAGCGGCCGGATTTTTGAAGATTACCGATGGGGAAGAACCCTTAGATGCTACAGCGGTGCATCCGGAGTCTTACGAAATCGCCCGCAATCTCTTAAAGAAACTGGGCTTTACGCCGGAAGATATTTTAAATAAAGATCAACTGGCGCTTGTTAAGTTAAAACTGCAAGAGGTTAATATTGATAAGACAGCGGACGAATTGGGAGTCGGCAAACCGACTTTAAAAGACATCGTTGACGCTTTGGCCAAGCCCGGACGGGATCCGCGTGAAGATTTGCCCAAACCGATTTTTAGAAACGATGTGCTCAAGATGGAGGATTTAAAGCCGGGGATGATGCTCACCGGTACCGTAAGAAATGTAATTGACTTCGGGGCTTTCGTGGATATCGGAGTCAAGCAGGATGGATTGGTCCATGTCTCCGAGCTGTCCGATAAGTTTGTGAAAAATCCCACCGATGTGGTAGCAGTAGGTGATATCGTCGAGGTAAGGGTGAAGGAAGTTGATCTGGTAAGGAAGCGAATTGCACTGTCCATGAAGAAAGAGGCAAGCGGGGATGCTCCAGTGCCCCGGAAGTCGGTTGAGGGTTCCTCCCCAGTAAAAAAGCCGGTTGAACGGCGCGAGGCCCCTAAGAAAACGGTAGTTGAGAATGTTAATATTACTAGTAATTCGATGCGGGATAGTTTTTTGAAGGCCGGATTTAAGGTGAAGTAGAACGTAATAAAACTAGTTGATTATAAAGTTTACGCCGGATAATCAAATAAAATAAAATTAATTCAATCGGTTAATAATCCTGTCCAAAAAAGTTTGAATTTTGGGACAGGATTATTTTGTTGTTCCATTCCGCATTTACGGAATTGGTATTGTATACCATTTTTATTTGGATTATAATGGAAAAAAGAATGTAAAATAAACCTGAATCCGGCAAGTAACTTCAAAATCCTTTTAAATTAAGAACTTGCCGGATTCTGTAGAAAGCCCGATCCGGCCAATTTTTCTGCGTTATCACAGAAAAATTGTCACTTACTTGCCGGATCGAGGATAAAGTACCGGGGGTAACCAAATATCGCTGCGGATCTTCACGACTTTGTGGAGAAGCGGAGGACTAAAACATATAATATTGAGTAATCGCGTTTTATGGTTATTTAGGACGGATATTCAACCGAGGTGTTGAGAGTGCTCAAAATATTGTCCATTGACGGCGGAGGTATCCGGGGGATCATCCCGGCGATGGTTCTCGCGGAGATCGAAAAACGCACCCGCAAACCGGTGGCCGAATTATTTCAGCTGATTGCCGGTACCTCAACCGGTGGTATTTTAACTTTGGGACTGACCAAGCCCGGCTCAAATGGAAAACCGCAATATAGCGCCGCGGAAATGATTGATTTATATGAGAAGGAGGGCAAGGTAATCTTTTCCCGCTCATTTTTACACCGTTTGTTGGCGCTGGGATTTATTTTGCGGGAAAAATATCCGGCCCGCGGCATCGAAACCATTTTACAAAAATATTTTGGGAATACCCGTCTCAAAGAAGCCTTAACCGAAGTGTTGATTACCGCTTACGATACCGAAGGCCGCGATTCCTGGTTCTTTAAGAGCAGTGAAGCTGTAGATGAAGCGGGAACCGACTTTTTTATGCGAGATGTAGCCCGCGCCACCTCCGCCGCTCCAACCTACTTTGCTCCGGCAAAAGTTCAAACTGCCGCATTAGTCGATTATTATAGCTTGATTGACGGCGGGGTATTTGCCAACAATCCGGCTATGTGCGCATACGTGGAAGCCATCGCGAGCCGCCGGGGGGTCAAAGAGGACATCTTGGTAGTATCACTGGGGACCGGCGAGCTAACCCGGCCATTGCCCTATATAAAAATAAAGCATTGGGGAGCGAGGTGGGCTCAACCTATATTGGATATCGTTTTTGACGGGGTCAGCGATACCGTCGATTATCAATTGCGGCAATTATTGCCTCCGGCTAAGGACGGAAGCGGCCGCTATTATCGTTTTCAAGTTCGCTTGGAGCGGGACAATGATCAAATGGATACTACCGCTCACGGTCAAATCCATCTATATAAATTACTGGCGGAGAAGCTGGTGCAAGAGCGAGGACGGGACCTTGATGAACTATGTAAACTATTGGTCCGGAACCCTTTATCCAGAGATAACATTGCCAATCGGCAGCGGGTTGAAAGTATAAAAAACATAAGATTAGGAACGTAAAAAACCATGTTTCCTGCTGTTATCGATAATAATTCGTGCCGCCTCATCGGGATTGTCCACTACCGTAAATAAATTTAAATCTTCCGGGGCGATACTTCCCGCCTTCAACATTTGCTCTCCCATCCAGTTGAGCAAGCCGCGCCAATAATCGGAACTATAGAGTACCACCGGGAAATGGTCTATTTTATCTGTTTGCACCAGGGTGAGCGCTTCAAAAAGTTCGTCCATGGTCCCAAATCCGCCCGGCATAATGATAAACCCCACCGAGTATTTGATAAACATCAGCTTGCGGACGAAAAAATAGCGAAATTTGAGAGCGATAGTTTGATAGGGGTTGGAGCTTTGCTCATTGGGAAGCTGGATGCTACAACCGACCGAGGTTCCATGAACCTGGACAGCTCCCTGGTTAGCCGCTTCCATGATCCCGGGCCCCCCGCCGGAGATAACAGTCATGCCGGCGGTAGCCAAGTGTTTGGCAATGTCAACCGTTGCCTGATAGTAAGGATTATCACTTTGAAAGCGGGCTGAACCGAAAATGGTAACCGCCGGGCCAATCTTGGAGAGCGCGTCGAAACCCTCCACGAGTTCACCTTGAATACGCATGATCCGCCAAGGGTCTTGCGTTGTAAAATCGGTTGGCGGCGGACAAGGAGTTTGCAGCAGTTCCTTGTCTTCATTGTCGTAAAATCCGTCGGGATGCTGAAGTTGGATCAAAAAAATCACCGCTTATAGTTTATCCAGTTGTTTTTTATATAACCACCAATCTATATAAAGCAATCAAGCTAAACCGCCATTTTAGGCGGTTTAGCTTTAGGCTCCATTTGCCGATAAAATAATACTATATATGGATGCAGTGAAATTGCTAGGGATTACCTGTTAGTTTAAGATAAATTGAGCAGGATTTGGTCTTTTTGGAACGAATATCACAAACAAACGTTGATCCAGTCGTCAGGAGTTGATGAGGTGTTAACCAGAGCGGGATTCCGAAGGGTCACTTATTGGGTGGCTGTTATTTTTTTGCTTATACTAGCAGCACCGGTTACTTGGGGAGCTGAGAAAACGTTTCCCCTGGATAAAGTGAAACCGGGGATGAACGGTTACGGTTACACGGTCTTCTCCGGCACTAAAATCGAAAAATTTAAAGTTAAAGTAATCGCTACCGTCGACGGTAGTTTTGGTAAAAATAAGTTAATCTTGGTGCGGCTATTGGGTAAATCGGTAGAAGAAAACGGCGGTTTATCAGCCGGGATGAGTGGCAGTCCGATTTATCTTGATGATTGTTTAGCGGGCGCGATTAGTTATGGTTTTGAAAATGCCGATTCGACATTGGCGTTGGTAACCCCGATCAATTCGATGTTACAGTTATTAAACGAGAATCAGAAGGTTGTCTATCTTACGGGTTATAAGTTAAAGGCGGTCCCCGTGGCGACGCCGGTAATGGTCTCCGGTATGAAGCAACGCGGTTTCGAGTTAATGGCTGAACGGTTGAAAAAATACGGTTTTCAAGCGGTGTTTGTCCCCAATGCCGGGGTATCCAGTTTGGAAATGGGAAAAGGCTTAATCAAACCGGGGAGTGCTATTGCGGTTCTAATGTCGGCCGGCGATTATCAGGTATCGGCGATTGGCACCGTAACTTGGCGCGATGGCAAAGATTTTTTGGCTTTTGGTCATGCTTATAATAATAGAGGCAAAGTCGATTACTTTGCATATCAGGCCAACATCTTGCAGACCGTTAAGAGTTCACAGATGTCGTTTAAGTTGGGAGCTCCTTTGAAATTAATCGGCCGTATTATTCAAGACCGCCAATCCGGTATTGTAGGCCGCTTGGAAGAGACACCGGCTTTTATCCCGGTTCAGATTAATATCAAAGATAATGACCGTAATCTAACGAAAAAAAGTACCTTCTATGTGCCATCCGGAGAACAAGTATTTCATGATCTGATCATTTCAGGGGTTACGGATGCCATTGATCAGGCGATTGACCGAGTTGGAGCCGGTAGTGCCAAAGTGAATTTAAAAATTGAGACGTCTGGCGGCCAAGATCAGATAATACGTGATAATTTATTTTACAACAAGGATATTGCAGTTGCCAGCATTAAGGATCTTGACTACTTACTAACGCTGATTCATGATAATGATTATTCCCCCATCATTATGAAAGGTATTTCCGTCAATATGGAGCTGGATAGTGAACACACGACCGCCAGGATTGTTAAGATAGTCTCTGAATCAGCGAAAGCGAAGCCCGGTGATACGGTACGGTTTAATGTACTGCTGCACAAGTATCGGGGCGATGATATAACGGTTCCAATCGAGTTTAAACTTCCCGTCGGTATCAAATCCGGAAAATTGACGGTAACCGTTTGCGGCGGTTCCCGGGAAGCGGCCGGTGGTTTTGATGATGATGCCAAAAAGGACGCATTTAAATTGGACTATAAAGGTACATTATCTTTTCAAGATTTATTGGCAAATTTTTTAGCGCAGCCTAAGAATAATGAGTTGGTATTGGAGTATGATCCTACTAATGAGGCAAAATCTGC
>DNPP01000067.1:4944-5192 GCA_003501365.1 Bacillota bacterium | reverse complement strand
CCACGGTATATTTTTTATGAAGGGCCGCCCACTGCCAATGGAAAACCGGGCATTCATCATGTACTGGCCCGCACCTTGAAAGATACCATTTGCCGTTATAAGACGATGCAAGGGTATCAGGTACACCGCAAAGCCGGTTGGGACACCCACGGGTTGCCGGTGGAGATCGAGGTGGAAAAACAGTTGGGCATCTCCTCCAAGCCGGAGATTGAAGCCTATGGCATTGAAGCCTTTAATAAGAAATGCCG
>DNPP01000067.1:0-4540 GCA_003501365.1 Bacillota bacterium | reverse complement strand
CAGGGGCTGATCTATGAAGGCCATAAAATCATGCCGTATTGCGCCCGTTGTGGGACTCCTTTAGCCTCTCATGAAGTTTCATTGGGATACAAGGATGAAACCATCGATTCTATTTATGTGCGGATGAAAGTTGGCGGTAAGGACGGGGAATATTTCCTGGTCTGGACCACCACTCCTTGGACCCTTCCTTCCAATGTAGCGTTGGCCGTCAATCCCGAGTTCACTTATGTACGGGCCCGGAAAGTCGGGGATGACGCGGTTTATATTTTAGTGAAAGACCGAGTTCAAGCGGCTTTGGGCAAAGACAGTGAAATCATTGAAGAGTTCAAGGGCGCGGATCTGGTCGGCATGAGTTATGAACAACTGTTACCTTTTCTTAAAGCCGGGGAAAATGCCTTCAAAGTTTATCCGGCAGGGTTTGTCTCCACCGAGGACGGTTCCGGGATTGTGCATATCGCGCCGGCTTTTGGTGAGGACGATTATCAACTGGGCAAGAAATTTAACCTACCTATTTTGCAGCCTGTCGATAAACAAGGCAAGTTTACCGCCGAGGTTACTCCTTGGGCAGGGCGTTTTGTAAGGGAGACGGATCTGGATGTTACCCGGTATTTGAAAAGCGAGGGCAAACTTTTCTCCAAAGAACGGTTGACCCACTCCTATCCGTACTGTTGGCGCTGCGATACTCCGTTACTTTATTATGCCCGTAAGTCTTGGTATATCGCTACCACCAAGTATAAAGACTTGATGATTGAGTGTAATAAACAGATCAATTGGTATCCGGAACATGTCGGGAAAGGCCGTTTCGGTAATTGGCTGGAGAATATGATCGATTGGTCGCTCTCCCGGGACCGCTACTGGGGGACGCCGCTTAATATTTGGAAATGCGAATCCTGCTCCAAGTTGACCTCGGTCGGTTCGCGGCAGGAACTGGCAGAGCGGGCTATTGAGAACGTTGACCCCAAAACCATTGAACTTCACCGGCCGTATATTGACGATATTCATTTAAAATGTGAGTGTGGCGGCAGGATGAGCCGGACGAAAGAGGTCATTGATTGTTGGTTTGATTCCGGGGCCATGCCCTATGCGCAACAACATTACCCGTTTGAGCATAAGGATAATTTTGATCAGCTCTTCCCGGCCGATTTTATTTGTGAGGGGATTGATCAAACCCGGGGCTGGTTTTATTCGCTACTGGCTATTTCATCCTTCCTATCCGGGCGTCCTGCCTATAAGAATGTAATGGTTAACGATCTGGTGCTGGATAAAAACGGCCAAAAGATGTCCAAGACACGGGGTAATGCCGTTGAACCCTGGGGGTTGCTAGAGAAATACGGCGCCGATGCTACCCGTTGGTATTTGCTGGCGGTGTCACCGCCCTGGACGCCTACCCGTTTTGACGAAGACGGGGTTAAGGATGTGTATGCCAAATTCTTCGGTACTTTGCAGAATGTTTATTCTTTCTTTACCTTGTATGCCAATATCGACGGGGCCGATCCGGCAACGTACGACATCCCGGTAGGCGAGCGTCAAGAAATTGATCGTTGGGTTATCTCACGGTTGAATTCCTTGGTCAAGGGAGTCCGGGCCGATATGGACTGCTTTGATCTGACCCGGGTAGTCCGGGCAATCCAAGCATTTGTCATTGATGATGTTTCCAATTGGTATGTCCGGCGGACTCGGGACCGTTTCTGGGCTTCCGAGATGGATAACGACAAAATGTCGGTTTATCGTACGTTGTGGGAAGTTTTACTGGCGGTCGCCAAACTGAGCGCGCCTTTTGCGCCCTACATGGCGGAAGAGATCTATCAGAACTTGATGCCCGGGTCGGCTAAGCGCTGTACGGTTCATCTTGAAATTTACCCCGAGGTCGATGAGACCTTGATCAATCCGGATTTAGAGGAACATATGGGATTGGTTATTGAGCTGGTTTCATTAGGCCGGGCCGCCCGCAATAAGGTACAGATCAAGGTAAGACAGCCGTTATCCGAGATTTTAGTAAACCGCAAGAAACAGAAAATCCTGGTTCCAATGGAGGGCCTGGTCAAAGAAGAATTGAATGTAAAGGCGATTCAATATGTAGACAATCCCGATCAGTATGTATCTTATACCATTAAGCCTAATTTCCCGGTTTTGGGACCGAAATACGGTAAGTTTTTAAAAGGAATCGAAGCGGAACTGGCAAATGGCGACGCATCCCAATTTATTAAGACCTTACGGAGTAGCGGTGAGCTGAAATTCACAATTAACAGCACTCCGGTTACCTTGAAGGAAGAGGATGTGGAGATTCGGACCAGTGAAGAGCAAGGCTATGTGGTGGAGATGAACGGGGATAATTACGTGATCTTGAATACTGCATTGACTACGGAACTGGTGCAGGAAGGCCTGGCTCGCGAGGTAATCTCCAAAGTTCAGAATATGCGCAAGAATGCCGGCTTTGAGTTAACCGACCGGATCGAACTGATGTATACAGCTGATGATGAGGTGGCTGCAGCAGTAGCGGCTTTTGAGAAATATGTAGCCGATGAGACATTGGCGGTATCGGTTAAGAGACAGGAACAGACAGAAGCCGGATTTGAGAAATGGGATATCAACGGGCATGCGGCCGAGATTCATGTGGTCAAAGCGTAGCTTGTAAAGAGAATTAAAATGGGGCCCTGGAAGGCCAAAATCCGGGCCAAAAAGAAGTTCTTGTAAAATAAAAGCGCGAATTTGATATGCTAAGCTTTCTTAATGACTTGGCATATAGGATCCGCGCTTTTCGCATGAATGGAACCTTTTGAGGATTTTTCGTGGCTGACGATATTGAGTGATATTACACAATTTGCTGCTTGATTTATTATCCAATTAAAAGCAACTTAGTATTAAACCTCGATCCGGCAAGCTTTTAATTTAAAAGGATTTTGAAGTTACTTACCGGATTTATTTAAATTTGGTATTTTCACTTATTCCCAATTTTGTCGAAAAAACGCTTTGATTTTAAGACGCTGGAAAATGATCGGGTATGCCATAACAAAAGCAGCAAACAAAGTCGATATTATGAGTACCTTGGAAGAAATTACATGATCCATCCCGGCGCCGTAATATGTTAAAGATGCTATGGGTATAAATAGTCCAATGCCTGATAATAAACCGGGAGAAAACCGCTTGCTTTTTAAAACGGGGAAGATATGAAAGAAAAAGACGTTTATAAGCATAAACGCGGGATAGGAAAGCGCAATCATTGGACATTTCCATCCGATAATTGCCGAAACGCATCCATATAGGATAACAACTCCATTAAAAACATAAAACTCATTCCATTCGGCGGGTAATTTTAGAAATCCCCGGGCCCAGCCTTTCCAATCAAAAAGCAATTCCTCCACAATATGCAGACCATATGCCAAAGTGGCAATCCATAAAAAATATTCGTGCGACATGGTAATTCCTCCTCATTAATTTAAACATTGTTTTAAATTATGTTTTAATTATATATTTTAATTTTAAGGATTGTCAAGCAAAAAATAAACACATAATGTTAAACTGGTTTGACAAAATTACAGTTTACTTATAAAATATGAGTCAAACAATATTTTAAACAAAATTGGAGATTAGGAATAATCGAATGGCAGAAAATGCGATTAACTCTACCACAAAAGATAAGATTTTGGAAGCTACTTTGGAGATCATATCCAGTCAAGGATTTCAAAACGTTACCATCCGGAAAATTGCCACGGTTGCAGGAGTTAATATCGCAGCGGTAAACTATCATTTCGGTTCGAAAGATAATGTTGTCAGCGCAGCTCTTGAATATTTAATGGTCCAGGCAAAAAACATTTTTAAATGTCTATCGAACAGTCATGAAACTCCGGAACAGCGACTAAGAAATTTTGTGGATAAGCTCGCTAAAAATTTTTCGAAGTATCCCGACCAAATCCAATACCTGATTTATCAAAGCATTCATGATCAAGCAACTCCCAATAAATTTCAGGAATATTTAAAAACCGAGGGTATTGATTTAATTAAAGCTGCGATTCAAGAAATTCGTCCCGCGGAAGACGATGTCACTTTGCAAATGCGAGTTACACAATTATTCGGTTGTTTGGCATTTCCGGTCTTGCTTGGAAATCGCAGTACAGAAATCTTTGGAGTAGAGCTCAATGACTCTAAAAAAAGGAAAACTTATGTTGAGTTTCTGCTCAAAAGTATTATGCCATGACTAAAATAGCAAACAGCTCGACTGTATTATTGGGGCAATCATTATGGAAATAAGCAAAATATTAAGAAACGGTAGGTGAGTTATATGAATGTTTACGAGGCGGCCATTCGAAGAAGGACTATACGAAAGTATACACAGCAACCGATTGAAAGAGCTTTACTGGAAAAATATATCGATGCAGCCAGGCTCGCTCCTTCCGGCGCTAACATGCAGCCCCTCAAATATGTAATTGTTGATGAACCCGTAAAGGTAAAGCAGGTTTTCGAAAATGTGAAATGGGCTGCCTATATCGCGCCGGAGGGTGATCCCAAGGAGGGTGAAAAACCGGTGGCCTTTATCGTAATC
>DNPP01000168.1:43531-44221 GCA_003501365.1 Bacillota bacterium | reverse complement strand
GATAAGGCTCCGTGTAATATATGACCGACACTTTCCTGAAATGCCGGTAACAGGTTGCCCAGATCCATCTGTGGAAACCGGGCAATAATCATCACAGTAATCATAAATAAAGTAGGCAAAAAAAACATAGTGGCGAAACTGCAAATTGATTCGGCTCCGGACTTTACCATCCAGATGCATATGAATGTTACAAAGATATCTAAAACGACTTTAGGCGTGTTGGGCAGAGCCGTTACCCTGATAAAATGGACCAGAAAAGTGTTAATTAGTACTACAACATAAAAAGCGGATATTATATAGACTGCATTAATTACCTTTGAAAGTGCTTTTCCAAAACATTTTTCAAAGATTTGAAAGATATCCAACTGGGGAAAGAGGCATTTTATTTTAGCGATCATCAGGGCCATAAGCACGGTAAAGAAATAACAGATCACTATGCTAAGCCATAAATCTTTTTTGGCTTCCAACGCAAATATATCCAATGAAGAGGTTCCAACGATATACAGAACGATCACCGATATAATTTGTTTGTCGGTAATATTGTCTTGGTCCAAATATTTATCTCCAGGGATTTATTTGCTATTATTATCATCGATTCCGGGCCTCAGTTTATCTGATTAAATAGGAAAACCAAAATAAACTGACGAATGTTTAGAAATTTATTTGACGACAAGACTATTGTTTCTGTTC
>DNPP01000168.1:27987-43353 GCA_003501365.1 Bacillota bacterium | reverse complement strand
TTTCTGTTCTAAATAATATTATTCCCTAATTGATCTAAATGGTTTCTGCCAAGCCGTCAATAATGGCGGATTTTAATTGCTCCAAATACTTAGTATCTTGTAGTAATTGCCGTTCTTCCCGGTTCGAAAAGAAACCTAACTCCACCAAAATACAGGGCACTTCCGCCTGACACAATAAATAATAATCACTTGACTTCGACAATTTGCGGTACGGTTGGACTTGATTTAGATATTTCTTGACATGCCAGGCGATTTTTTGAGCTACCGGGGAATGGGCGGGATAATATACAATCGGCCCACGGTGGTAAGACAATTTATTCCAGTTGGCATGAATACATATTATGGTCGAAGCACCCGCCTTTTCCAGCTTTTGAATCCGGCAACAAAAATCATCCAACTTGTAAGGACGATTTTTATAGGTATAAGAGGAATAGGACGATAAAAGTTGATCCTTTTCCCGGGTTAACACTACCCGATACCCTCTTTTTTTAACCCTGCCGCCAATGTTTTACTAAACCTTAAATTAAGGTCTTTCTCAAGCATATCCCCGGATTTGGTTCCGGAATCAATTCCACCGTGGCCAGGGTCGATGCCAATGACAACATTTTTATTTCTAGAGGGTCTATTCGTAACAGGGGTAAAAACAAATTTTGAAAGGGGTACCAGACGAAAAAATACATCACGCTCGGTGTGCGGTAGGTTTAGGCCTGTCGCAATGGTTGACGCCGGCGATGCGGTCAAAGTAGTCCGGCTGTCCAAGTAAAAACAGTTTTTTTGTTGTAATTCTTTAAATACTGCTTCCAATATTTTAGGAGCAGCGGTTGCCTTAGACCCCATATGATTACTTAAGCCAACCGCCATCGGTAAAATTTGAAAAGCCTCATTCATCAGCTTTTTAATCTCGGCCGGCGTGGCAGCGGCGGAGATATACTTCTTGCCGTACCAGCGGGGATTAGCGTTAACGGCTTCAAAAGGCATATGTACGATAATCTCAAAGCCTTTTTTCTTTGCTTGTTCGGCTTGTTGATATGAAAATTCTTCAAACGGCATCATCGCAAAGGTCAATGGATAGGGGAGCGCCATCATTTCCTCGATTCCGCCGGCCCGCCCTCCAAAATCATCGATGACAATTGCAACTCGCTTTTTTGAGGAGTAAATACCGTTTGCAACTCCGAAATACAACCAAGCCAAAATCCTCTTTAAAAATTGTAGTTTTTTTAGAAGCAAACCAAACATCGAAATGCACCAAAATGCAAAAATAAACCCCCCGGTTGTGAAAAATTTGAAGTCTGGCTAACAAGCGAGAACCCCGGATACCTTTAATATCCGGGGGTTCTTATGGTTTTACCGTTAACGCTTATGCTTATATTGAACATAGTTAAACTTGGCGGTTATGTTTCAAATGCAGCGTCCGATGCAGGAAAGTTTATCGATTACTTGGTAACTACCGATACTCCTGTATCGACTACCTTACCATCAGCTTTAACTTTACCTTCTAAAACACCAACCACTTTTTTCATGCCTTCATAACCCATTACCGATGGATTCTGAACCATGGTTGCCTTCAAGAATCCGTCTTTTAATAAGCTTTTAATAGCATCGGATGAATCAAAGCCAATGCCGACAATTGGTTTGCCGGACTCTCTAATTGCATTACCGGTACCCACTGCGGAACCCTCATTAGCGCCAAAGATACCAACGCAACCCTGGGTAACATAATTTGTAGCGATATCTTTTGCCTTGGCGGCATCACCATCACAGTATTGAGTGGCCAATAAGGTGTAACCCTTACCTGCCAAAGCCGCACGGAATCCTTTTTCACGAGCAATGGTAGATGCGGTTGCCGCGTTAACACTGATAATACCGATTTTGCCTTTTTTAACGCCCGCTTTTGAAAGATCCTTCAGCATTTCAAGACCTGCTGTATTGCCTGCCCCTTCGTTATTGGTCGCAAAGGTTGCAACTGCAGGGAATTTTGCGGGAGAGTCAACATAAATAATTTGAACTTTTTTCGCTTGGGCTTCTTTTAAAGCGGATGTTACTGCATCCGGACCATTTGCGGCAAGTAAAATCGCATTAGCGCCATTAGCGACCGCATTATTAATCATTTCAATTTGTTTGGCATCGTCTTTGATGTCAGGAGCTGTCCATTTGTATTCAATATTACCAAGCTCAGCAACTGCCTTTTTACAACCTTGGTCAATTCCTGCCCAATACTGATCCATTTGGTCCATGGTGATCAGAAAAACTTTAAACGTTTTGAGTGCGGCACTTGTAGATACCGAAGCCAAACCTACTGCGAGAACGAGTAATGCACATAGAAACAGAGTACTTACTTTTTTCATTAACCTTCTCCTCCTTTTTTATATAAAAGCCTTAGCTTTTAAAAAGCTGCTTTGGCTTTTATTACCCCGGGTTTACCAACGATGCTTTGGTGTTCGTTTTAGTCTTGGTTTTATCGGTTCTCCGGTTTCGGACAATTACATCCATGAGTACTGATAACACAACAATAACACCGATTACAATATTGCGGATGGCAACCGGCGCGCCTGCAAATTGCAGTCCGTTTGCCAAGGCTCCCCAGATACATGCGCCAACAACTGTGCCCAGTAAAATGCCCTGTCCTCCAAGAGTACTTACGCCACCAATAACGGCTGCCGCAACCGCATACAGTTCATAAGAGTTACCTGCATCCATAGTTCCCATACCCGTGGTGGCACAGGTGATCAGTCCAACAACACCCGCGCAAAATGCGCTTACCACATAGGCCTTGATCACCGTGTTTAAAGTGTTGACTCCGGATAGACGAGCAGCTTCCAAATTGCTTCCTGTCGCATAAATATGCCGTCCGGTCCGGGTTTTGCTGAGCAAGAAGTTAAAAATGAACCATAAAACAATGGCAATAATGATTCCGTTAAATATGCCGAACGTTTTACCATAGTAGAAAAAGTTACGGAAGGCATTGGCAACGGGACCATCACCAATTAGATTGGTGTTGTAATTGTTATTCACAATTTGAGCCACGCCACGGGCGATGGTCATTGTGCCCAAGGTACCAATAAATGAAGGCAACTTGCAGCCGGAAACCAAGAAACCGTTAATAACACCGGTTAATATACAAATAACAATTGTAATTCCCGCTGCAACCCACGGGTCAATCCCGCGCGTCATTAAGGTTGCCGACACCATACAACTCATACCGACCACCGAACCGATTGAAAGGTCAATGTTTCCAGTAATCAATACATAAGACTGAGCAATACCGATTAAAAGAATCGGTGCAATTTGTCTTAAAAGATTTGCCACATTAACCGGCGAGAAAAACAAGGGGTTAATGATTCCGAAAACCACACACATCACAATAAGACCGGCACCTACTGTAATGACCTGACCCATTCCGCGAATGTTGAATAATCTTTTCAACAAATTAGTTTTAATCATTTTGTTACCTCGAATTCTTTTGGTATCTTTCAGCTCGCAATAACTTTGCTTTCAAAGCGAGTAGCATATTCTAAAATCGTGTTTTGGGTTGCATTTTCCTGATTCAGCACTCCGGTGATTCTGCCGTCACACATGACTATAATCCGATCACTGATACCCATGATCTCCGGCATTTCCGATGAAACAAACAACACCCCGATTCCTTGTTGCTTAAGCGCATTCATGATATTATAAATTTCGACTTTTGCGGCAACGTCGATACCACGGGTAGGCTCATCAAAAATTACCACCTTCGAATTCCTAGCCAGCCATTTTCCCACAACGACTTTCTGTTGGTTTCCACCCGAAAGGCTAGCAGCATCATTTTCAGGATTCGACAGCTTTACGTTTAGACTGGAAATAGCTTTTTCAATCATTGCTGTTTCTTTTTTCTTATTGACAACGCCGGCGTAATTACAGAGAATATCCAAGTTCGGTAGGGCGATATTTTCTTTAATGCTAAGGCCTGTGCAAAGCCCGTCTTTCTTTCGATCCTCCGGTGCAAGGACCAGTCCGGCTTTAATGGCATCCATGGGACAGTTGATGGTAACTTGTTCTCCGTTTATAAGAATTTCTCCCGAATCCTTTGGATCAATCCCGAAAATCGCCCTAGTGGTTTCGGTACGTCCTGCTCCCATCAAACCGGCGATTCCGACAATTTCCCCCTCATACAAATCAAAGCTGATATCTCTGACCATTTTACCGGCATTAATATTTCTTACTTCGAAAACTTTTTTGCCGCGTTTGGTTATTACGCGCGGGAATTTTTCTTTAATTTCCCGTCCGACCATGTTGGTAATAATTTCAGGCATGGTGATTTCTTTAAAATCTGCGCTGGTGATATACTTACCGTCACGCATGATGGTTACTCTGTCGACAATGTATTGGAGCTCCTCCAAACGGTGAGAAATATAGACTATCCCGCAACCGTTCTTCTTTAAATCCCTGATTATGGCAAAAAGTTCATCTATCTCCTTGCTGGTTAACGCACTTGTAGGCTCATCCATAATCAGCACTCGGGCATTCGTGGAAAGCGCCTTGGCAATTTCCACCATTTGCTGCTTGGATACAGATAAATCCCCTACCACTGTTTGCGGATCGATATCTATTTTTAACCTGTTTAACAGTTCGCGCGCTTCCACATTCATCACTTTGTTGGATAGCATTCCACTATGGCACTTTTCTCTACCAAGGAAAATGTTTTCAGCCACAGTAAGATGAGAACACATATTCAGTTCCTGATGGATAATGGCAACACCTAAAGCCTGCGCCTTATGGGGTGTCATATCTCCCACTTTTTTATCGAAAATGCTAATTTCTCCGCTATCACGCGTGTATACGCCGGAGAGAATTTTCACGAGGGTGGATTTGCCGGCGCCATTTTCCCCTAAAAGAGCCATCACTTCGCCGGATCGTAAATAGAATGAGACATCGTCTAATGCTTTTACTCCGGAGAATGACTTGAAAATATGTTCCATTGTAACGATATAGTCTGCCACTTCATTCACCTATCTTTAGTCGATGGATTCGTTCTCAACTCGTAATTAAATTATAACAAAAGCGTAAAATTTAGATATGGGGGAGTTTTTGTAATTCAGGGTGGATTCTTTTGAAGTTTGGTATTAGAGGTTCACTGAAAATTTCTCACTAAGCTTGTGAAGCACGCGTACTCACTGGCCGCTGTATAGTTCATTGACTAACGCTCCGTTTTCCATGACTAAAAGACGATCTGCTATCAAAAGAGAGTCTGAAAGATTGACTGCCAAAATAAGAACCGTAATTTTTTTGTTTAGCAGCATTTTGATTAAATTGCATATCTGAAGGCGCATCGACATATCACCTTCGAAAAATGGGTTGGTACAAACGACCATCCGTGGATTTTGCATGTGGATTCGGTAATACACAAGACTATACAAAGATTGTACAGATAACTGTGTAATATCCGGGGCAAAGATATCCTTACCGATAATCGGCTCGTACTCCTTAACAATACTCTTTTTAATTGTTTTTCGCATCCAGAAAGATCGAAGCTTTTTGTCCGCCGTAAAACACATATTGTCAAAATAACTCATTTCCTTAAATAATAAATTTTGAATTGGTTTTTCCGGAATAAAACCCAAGGTTTTAACTGCTTTTTTGGTGAGGGGTTCCCCATCGAGTAAAATTTGCCCTTGCCCGGGTTTCCTTTCACAGTTCATTAGCGCAAGAATGTCTATATACACAGTGTTGTTCTTGTCTAATAACACCACACATTCTCCCTCTTTGATGGTAAGGGTAAAATTATTTAGGCTTCCGCTTGAAACATTACAAAACTTTAGCACTTCTTGTTGATTTTTAAAGGGCTTTTGCGGCTTTTCATTATCGAAACCTTCGCCGATTACGGAGGTTTTAACCCGGTAGACCCACGGAAAATCGTTCAGCCACTCTGGCAGGGCCTGTCGTTCATGGCAGTTTTTGTAGAATTCATTGGTAAAAGGCAGGATATTTTCTTCCATAAATTCATCCTTTCCCAAAACCTTAAGGGCCTTGCCGTTTTCCATTAAGCAGATTTTATCACAAATTGAAAAAGCCTCCTGATGATGGCTGCAAATATATAAAAATGAAACACCGAAATCGGTATATTTTTGCATGAGTTTATGAAACCGAATAAGATCCTTAGTACTTATAAAGTTACCTATATCACGGATTATGATTAACTTTGCTCCGCCTATAATAGCCCTTAACAATTCCACAATACATTTTTCGTAGAGGGTTAAATCTTCCACCTGCTGTTCGCCATGTAAATCGACTCCGGCATCCATGGCAAACATTTTAAACTGTGAATTTAGAGTTTTGGAATTAATAATATATTTTTTAAAACCATGGCGCATTACATAAATATTGTCCGCCACCGTTAAATTTTCAATCAAGCTGGACTGCTTTTCAACGACCGCAACCTTATTTCGGGTTCGTGAACTGTGGGCATAGCTGTTTACCAGGTTTTCGCAAAAATAAACCGAGCCATAATATAAAGGTACATTTTTACAAATTAATTCCAGTAGACTATCCAGTCCATGCAGGTTAATGGCAATCAAACCCATAATTTCCCCGCGAAAAATATGGAGATTAAAATTGTTCAAAAGTATCACGCCATTTTCTGCTGTGATAATTTTTTCCAAACGTAAAATTTCCGGCCGCATTTTTTCTCCAGGCTCCTTATACCTTAAGACTTTAGCCTATAAGGCTCAGCCCTTAAGGATTGTCTGCTCCTGAATGTTTGTTAATAACGGAAGCGTAATTTCCACGTCAGTACCAACGCCTTTGGTGCTATAAACGCAAATCCCATATTGCTCTCCAAATAGCAATTGGATCCTTTTAATCACATTGACAACAGCAATACCACCCTTTTGCTCCGAGTCCGGTTTTATATAGTCCAGGGATGAGTTATTTAACTTTTCGTTCAGTTGCTGTAAGTGAAGCTGGTCCATGCCCACACCATCGTCTGATATTGTAATTAAAAGACGGGTCTGGGTTGTTTCCAGTTTAATACGTACAGTACCGGTACCTACCTTTCGTTCAATTCCATGGATGATTGCGTTTTCCACAATCGGCTGTAAAGTCAGTTTGGGCAACTTATATTGTAAAATGGAGGAACTATTTTGGGGGTCATCATACTCGACGACCAATTTTAAACGTGAACCAAAACGGTATTGTTGGATAAAAAAATAATTTTCAATATTTGAAAGTTCATCTTCCAATAAAACGAAATTATCCAGATTCGAAATCGTGTATCTAAAAAATCTGGCCAAAGCTTCCGTCATTTCCGCCACATTATTAAGTCCCGCGCCGAGAGCTTCACCACGAATACCCTCTAATGTATTATATAAAAAATGAGGATTGATCTGATTTTGTAATGCCAAGAATTGAGCCTGACGCTTGCTAACTCTTAAAATTTCATTGGTGTTGATAAAACCCTTCAGCTTTAAAAGTGCCTGTTCCATTTCGGGCGTAAAAGAAAATCTCATATCATACAAACCTTCAACCGTGTAACCGGTAATAAAAAGATCCAGCATTTTTTGAGTTTCGGCATATGGCTTATAAATCTTATAGTAGATCCCATAAAGTATAGCCGAAAAGGCTATGGTTCCACCGATGGCTACCCAAAGAAAAAGGCTGTCCTTACTTGCTGCTATAAACAAAAAAACCAACAATAGTACAATGTTTATACCCATGACCCCAATGGTTAACATCGTGCGGTAAAACAAATAGCGACTGTATTTGCGTTCCAACTTTTTTCTCCTAAGAGTGAATTGTATAATTACCTTAGAAATATTTTTAGAATTAGGCCATACTCTTAAGAATAAAGCTTTCTAAACTCCCCAGGCTTAATTCCCGCATACTTTTTAAAGGTTGCAATAAAATGCTTTTGGTCCAAATACCCCACTCGATTACAAATTTCTGCGATATTCAGGTTTGTTTCTCTTAAAAGCTCCTTTGCATTTGAGATACGTACTTCAGTAAGATATTCGATAAAGTTTTTTCCGGTTTCTTTTTTGAAAAGGGCACTAAAATATGAGAGATTAAACCCTACCATTTCGCTTATTTCTTCCAGCCCAATCGGATTCATATAATTTTTTTGGATATACTCCTTCGCTATCCGAATGGGCCTATTGTCGACCTGTTTTTTCTCTTGCACAATAAAGTCTATTTGCGTTTTTATTAATAAACCGAGGGATTCAAACAACCGTTCTACGTTTCCGCAAAGAAACAATCGAGTTTTGAATTCTTCATAGATTTCAGCAGGGATTTTCACATTATATTGGGTGTTCTTAATCAAGACCATAAACATTTCTCCGGCTGCCAAAACCAATTGATAAACCGAACTGCCCTTCGTTTTTTTGTCTATCGGTACGGCACTGGTGAGTGTGTCAACCGCCGACATCGCCGCCTGCAAATCCAACAGTTCAACGGCCTGAGACATCCTCCGCCTGAAATCTCCTAAAAGGAATTCCTGGTTTAGTAGTACATGTTCCTCTATAACGGGTATATCTTCGTTCATTTTTCCGATTCCATCCACCAGTCTTTGAAACACTACGTTTTGAGCCGAAATAAAACATTGAGGCAACTTTTGGATGTCCTCGGTTTGCTTCCCCACGCAGAGTGTAAATATATCCTTGTCAAATACAGTCTGTTGAACCAAAAGCTCCGACATTACAGCCTTAAGCTGACGACGCACAAACAGGCAATTTTCCAATGGATAATTAAGCAGCGTATAAACTATAGTATTCTTACAGTAAATTTCCATTTCATAGCAGCTATCACCCAATATGGAATCCAAAATTTTGCTAACCTTCTGATACAATACTTTCATACTGTCGGCGTTATAATCCTCGTACCGGCAATCAATTTTGATAGCAGTTAGTTGGAAAATTCCTTTAACAAACTTAAAACAATATGTTTTATTAAGCTCCTCAAGACTTCCTATGACTCCCCGGGAATTGGATAGAAAATCTAAAAACAGCTGTTCCCTTTGTTTGCTGGTATCGTCCTGTAAGCGCAAACGCAATTGTTCTTGGGCAGATAGCTGTTCGGTACGTTGTAGACAAAACAAACGAATTTTTTCAAGTGTGGCGGTTAACTCCTCTTTTTTGATTGGCTTTAATAAATAATCACTAACGCCATACTTAATAGCACTTTGGGCATATTCAAAATGCCTGTATCCACTGATAATGATAAACTCGATGTGGTCGTTTATTTCCTTTGCCTTTGCGATGAGCTCAATACCGTCATAGCCCGGCATCCGGATATCCGTAATAACGACATCCACCGCTAGCTCTTTAATGCGTTCCAGTGCTTCGATACCGTTATATACTGTTGCCACGACTTCCATATCGAAATCTTTCCAATTGACCAATTTGGAAATCAATGTGCAGACCTTTTCCTCATCATCCGCAATAAGAACCCTAATCATATTAACCCCCAAAGGCTTTATTCCCCGAAAAATTCTCTTTCAATCATCGCACAGAGCGCATGATAAACCGGAAGATGATATTCCTGGATTTTAAATGTCTCAAGAGCGGGAACAGTAATCGTTACATCACAAAGATTCTTCAGTAAACCACCATTTTCGCCCGTAAAACCGATAGTATGAATTTCGAAGGACTTGGCGATCTTTATGGCATTAACCACATTCTTGGAATTACCAGAGGTACTTAAGCCGATTAATACATCGCCGGCCTTTCCATAACCATACACTTGTTGGCCAAAAACCATATCGGGCGCAACATCATTGATAAAAGCGGTCGCTAAAGCCGATTGACTCACCAAAGAAATCGCCGGCAGGGCCCTTTGTAAATTAGCGCTCAGATAATGATATTCTTCAGGAAAAGCCCTTCGTAATCTTTCCTGATCCGCTTCCGTGGGCTTCCGTTTGGATAAAAAACCTTTCATTAATTCACCGACAATATGCTCGGCATCCGCTGCACTGCCGCCGTTACCACAGACCAGCACCTTACCCCCATTTGAGTAGCATTGGTGCAATAGATGATAAGCCTCGGCGATGCTTTCCTGACAGCCTTCCAGTTTCGGATAACCTTCAAATAGTTGATTTAAAATCATTTTGATTTCATTTCTCATAGCTATTGCTCCCATAAACCATCACTCCCATCATACATAGCTACTGCCAATGCTGCATAGTCCCCGATTTGTTCACCGAGTCCCGCAGGGACAATCCGACAAACTTTTTGTGTATAACTCAGGGTCTCCCGTTGGATAACCTCCAGCGCGGTTTCTCGCAACAGCTCCTGGCAACGGCCAAAAATACTTCCGATAATGATCTCTTCCGGATTCAAGATATCAATTAAAATCGCCAAACCCCGACCTAAATACCGACCGCAAATCCCAAAAATTTCTAAAGCCAATTTATCGCCAGCTTTGGCTGCTTCACTAAGGATTTTAGCGTTTACCTGTTCTAATTCGTGAACACTAGCGCAAAATGAAACGCTTTCACCCATTTGCAATTGTTCCAAGACTTTCATCTGTGCCAACTGCGCCAATCCGCCTCCGCTACAAAATCCTTCAAAAGAACCGGCTTTACCATAACCGACCGGCCCAAAATCCGCCAACCTGATGTGACCTACTTCCCCAGCCATGTCACTGGTCCCACAATACAATCGATCATTTAAAATAAGCCCGGCTCCCATTCCAGTGCCGAAAGTTAAAAAAATTATGTTCTGAAAACCTATCCCCGCTCCAAAGCGCCACTCAGCCAAAGCGGAAGCGTTGGCATCGTTTTGCAGCCGAGTTTTCACTCCGAAGCGCTGTTCAATGATCTCGACAATATTGATGTTATCCCAGCCTATCAAATTTGGCGGTGACAGGATGATACCTTGTTTGCTATCGAGCGGTCCGCCGCAACTGACACCGAAGCTTTTGATATCTGAAATCTTCAGGCTATTTTTAATTAAAATCTGTTCGATATTGTTAAAAATCTGCTGCAAAGTGTAAGTTACACCCCGGGAACTTTCTGTTGGAAACATAACTTTATCAAGAATATCCGGCTTTTGATTCATCGATTTGCTTCCCAGAATGACTGCACACTTTGTCCCGCCAATGTCAATCCCGATCATGTTGGACATTATTTATTGATGCCTCCCCGGTCTGTTAAAACATGAATCTCATTTCAAAATTTCTGCTTATCGATGCCTATGAAATGATATTCTTAATATAGCCAAATAAACTGCCTTTGTAAATGCCCTTATCGTGGAAAGAAGAAAATTTGATGATTCTGAATGAAGTGTTTGATTGTATCCGCGGAAATTCTATGCCGATCCCGCCTTTGAAGTAATGAAGAATAATTGGAAGGTTTTGGAAATAAATTTCCCTACAAAGAAAACACGTTGCAGCCAAATCTCAAAGATCATTAGGGCCGGTTGATTTTCTAGATTTTCTATCGTTGAGCCTTGGGTTGCTTATAAATTCTGCCGTTCAATAACCCAAATTCAATTTCGCTTCAACTTTTGTAAGGGATGAGTATGGTTGAGCCCATCCATTGAGTAAATCTAAAGCATCATTGGAACCATCCTTTTTCTCAAAAACAATAATCACCCATTGTTGCAACTCTTCTATTTCCATCTTGCAGTCCACCACTTAACGAACTATTGGAAAATAATGGGGGCCGGTAAAATACTCCGGCCCCTTAGCATTCTTAAACAAATCAATCCCCAAATTACCAAATTAAATGATTAACCCTTTAAAGAGTTCCCCTTCGTTGAAAGCAATCATTAAAATATCGGACTGATATTCCGGTAGTAATCTTTATCCCAAATCAAACTAAAGTGAATCAACCCAGTTTTATATGACAGCTTTAGAGCGTATCCAGGATCTTTTGTAAGGTTTTCAATTTTCCCACATGTTGCGCCCAGATTCCAATTATCATTGAAACTGTAAGTGACCCCATAAGCAAAATAATTAAAATCATAACCGTAGCACTTACCAAACTTACTATTGACGATTACTTTGTTTTTTGACCAGGTAAAACCGACCTGGTAGACATTTTGATCTTCAAAGCTATTATTAATTGATTCTATTTTCATACCCATTGTCATTTCATCACTTAGAGCCACATTAGCGCCTAACATGTAATAATCATTGCCATCACTGGAATCTGACTGATATATTTCCCCGAAGAGTTTTGCTTTTTTTAAATAATACATTCCATCTGCTTCATATCCACCAATATCTGAATCATCACCCGAATCAAGATAATCACAGCTTAGGGCGATATAACCATTATCATTCAAATTAAAACGGTACCCCGGGCTTGCGTCATAAACGTCATCAAGAGCGCCAGCTCGCGAATGCAGGTCATTTAGCCCTAAAAACAGACCGCAATCAAAGAGATAACTTCCAGCAACGAATTCTATTTTTTCCATTGGCTGATCTTTAAATAAATCTGTATAAGCGATGCTGACGAAAGATTGATCGTTTACACTAAAATTTAAGGCAAGATATTGCGACTCCGGAAAACCAAAAGCACTCTTGCTTTTAGGAAAATGCACCGCCTCTATATTCAAAGAAGGTTGCGGTTTGCTGCAATCAAACCATTGATCATTTTCCGGCCTAAACATGATAGTTAATAGTTCTTGCGTTGTTGACCAATTGACAAATTCACTGTTCAAGGGATGAACTGCCGCAAACGAGGACAGTGGCAACCCGAGTAATAATCCGCAGGCTAAAAATGCAATCAATAATCGTTTCATATGTATCCTCCCGGATTTTTTTATCTCTCATGTTTTATCATTAATATTGAATCGTGTAAATCCCTCTGCTTACCTCCAGCGGATTACCATTGATATCCTCATAACGGGCGTCAAGCCAGACATCGTGACTTTTCAGCTGAGGTGTGCCGAATTTAGTCCCTACATTATAGGACATTGTTGTACCGGAAATTATACTGCCGTCGACGGTAACTGCATTATTATTATTTTCGTCAAATGTGATCCGGTATTCAGTGGCATTGGTGATAATATCCCAGGTCAGATTGGGTGAAGTAAAACTCATCTGCGGCACGGACTGGATATACATTCCCAGGGAAGCAGTAACCACCGGTAATTCCGCAATCACGTTATTCCCACTTAGAGCTTTGATCTCAAATTGATACGATCCCGCTGCAGGCGTCACATCCTTCAACTCATCATCAAAATCAAGATAAGCTTGAGGGCGGTCCGCAGGGAAATCTCCGTCGGCACTCTTGTCATAAGTATTGGAATCCCAGACTTCATTCCTCTGGTAAAATATTTTGTAGTGATTAGCGCCTTGCACTTTATCCCAAGCCAGGATGAAAAGGCAGGTATACTTTGTTAAGTCGATATTAGAACTCTGGGTAAAATCTGCCGTCCGTAATAATGGTGTAACCCGTTGGACCCGGGGCGCTTTAAGGTTTAGCTCAACCCGTTTCCAATTGCAGACCGGTTTCGAAAATGCCTTACTACTCATGGTACTGTTGGTGGAGCCGGGATCGGACTGGCTTTGGATGATCATTCCGACCCCTAATGATTGATAGTCCGGTGTACCTCCGCCACCGCCACTGCCGCAACCGTTCAGAGGGACGCAAATCATTGATAATACAATAAGAATCGCAATCCTTGAGCTCACTGCCGTTTCCGACTCCGGTCTTCTTACAGCTGTAATTCTCTTCCACATTCCGCACATTTTCATAATACCCCTCCCTTAGGATCGGCGGCCGTAATAATCGTATCAGTCCAAACCCCGCTCTCACCCGCAGTATTTATCACAACCACTTTTATTTGATAGGGCGTTCCCGGGGAAAGCCCGGTAATCGAAGCTGTGTCGGCATTTGCCGCTAAATTTATTTGTTTTAAGATTTTTCCGGTGTCGTTGCGATAAATATCGATCCGGTAAGCGGTTTCGTCTACGGCATTATCGGTCCAGTTCAAATCGACCCGGCCTGCTGAAACAATGGTCCAGCTGAGGCCGGTCGGAGCCGCCGCAAAGTTGGGAATGGTGATGTCGCTGTTAGTAATGGCATAGTCTGATGATCCAAAGTTATTGACCGCTTTGATCCGGTATTGATATTTCTTGCCCGGTTCCAGAGCGAAGTTGGGATCACTGCAATCCACTGATAAACTGGTTTGGTCGAATCCCGGATAGGCTACCGGTTTCCATGTTATATCGCCAACCTTTTGCTGTTCGATGACAAATCCGTTTTCGTCGCTGGCGTTGTCCCTCCAGGTGAAGCCGAGGGTATTCCCGTCTAAACTCACCGTCAGGCTGGATGGAGAATTGGGTGCTGTTCCTGTACCCGGTACGACTTTTATCCAATCTTTACGACTGTAGTTCTTAAGATTATCGTAAGTAAATACAGCGTAATAATAAGTTTTTCCGCTGATCAATCCTTGATTATCCAGGTATACGCCAGCCGAACCGTCATAGACAATAGTTCCATCGGTTGGATAGGCTGGGATAACTCCCGATTTGCGTACCAAAACCACTCCTGCAGCATCGGCCGGTTTGGTCCAATTGAGTTGAACCGACTGGTTGACAATTGTGGCGCCTAGATCCGTCACTGCACCGGGTGGGGTGTTGTCGCCGTTTTCCACGAGATAGGTTACCTCCAGCCTGGGTCGTCTGGTTGTCACTGTTTCACTGGCGCCGTAAAAGACTAGACCGTCGTTAGCGCCCCAGTTGAGGGATTGATCGGCAGTAAGGTACCAGCCTTGATTCTCTTTTTTACCATCTCCACCTAGCCAATCTGCCAGAGACGCGGTAACATCGAGTCTAATCTCACTGTAGCCTTCGTTTTCAAATATCGAAGGGATTAATTCATAGGTATCAACCGGCTGGGCAGTTCCGAACAAAGCGGTGATATCGGCGGCATTGTCCGCCCATTGGATATTGCGGCCCCGGCGATGGTCCCGGTATTTGAAGTCGAGTCCGCTAAAGAGACCACTGTTACCGAAGTAAGGTTTACCTTTGATAGCAGGGTCGGTAATCTGATATAATTTGAAACCCCGCGGCTGGTTTTGGTTTCCGTCGGCTTTTTTGAAAGCCAGGATTAGTTTAGCACTGACGATTTCTGCGTCATTAGGGATTTGGCCGGTGTTTGATCCAATCAACTGCGGAAAATCGATCCACAGATCGGAATAATTCCCGCTATTGCCTTTACCCAACCAGAGCGTAGCTGAGTTAATCTGTACTGAAGGACTGTTTCGAAAGCTCTGGGCTGTCTGGAGCAAATTTGCCGAAGTCGGCTTTTCGTTAACTCCCGGTTGATAATTGATAACGGTCACATTAATTGTATAGTACTGGCTGGTAATATCACTGGGATTCCACCCGGTCATAAAGGCCCGGGCTTTCAAAGTGGCACTCCCGGTGATCACAATTGGG
>DNPP01000168.1:0-27660 GCA_003501365.1 Bacillota bacterium | reverse complement strand
GCGCACGTGATATTGACACTTAATGCGGTGTTGTATGGCCCCGGTAAGAGCGGGTCGAAACCCGGTGCGGCAATTTCATTATAAGAAAACCGGTCACTCGCTTTCGCAGTACTGGTGCCACCCGGGGTGGTTACCGTCACGTCCACGGTATCAGTTCCCGCTGGAGAGGTCGCTGTGATCTGAGTATCGTTATCGACTGTGAAACTGGTAGCCGAATTAGTTCCAAACTTCACCGCCGTAGCTCCGGTAAATCCGGTGCCCTTAATCGTCACTATTTTTCCACCGGCAACTGGTCCGCTAGCCGGACTGATGCCGGTTACAGACGGGGTCGTCACATAGTAAAAACGGTCATTCGAACTGATGGCGCTGGTGCCGCCCATTGTAGTTACGGTTATATCCACTATACCGCTTCCTACCGGAGTGATCGCCGTGATCTGAGTGCTGCTGTTGAAGGTATAGCCGGCCGACGTCCCACCGAATTTTACAATTGCAGTACTTGTAAATCCTGTGCCGGTAATTGTTACTGAGGTTCCTCCCCCGATCAGACCGTAACTGGGACTAATACTGCTCACTACGGGGACAGGCAGGAAACTTACCGTTGTAGTCTGACTCACCGTCACGTTATCCGTCACGTCCTTAGCCGTGTAGGTCACCGTTTCAGCATGGATGTCGGTCACGGTGAAGATTGCCCTTCCATTGCTCTCTGTCACGGCACTGGCCAGTGAAATGCTGGAACTCCCGCTTCCCTGGCTCAGGGTCACCGTCTTGCCGCTCCCCCCCGGACTCCCATTGCTGTCCTTCAAAGTCACCGTGATGGTAGCGGATTTGGTCCCGTCTGCCGGTAAACTGGATAAACTGGCCGTGACCGTTGATTGCCCGGCGTTGGCCGGGAGCGAATTGTAATAGTTGTTAGTACCGGGATCGAAGGTCTCATTGTTTAAGGTTATGGTACCGTTCTGGTTATAGAGATCCTGGCCGACGGCGCTGCCGAATCCACCGTAGCCAATGCCTCCGCTGCCGAGATAGCTTTGGCCGCCGTTACCTCCGGTCACACTTTCGCCGGAAAACTGGCTGTTCGTAAACACCAGCGACCCGGTATTGACAAAGATGCCCCCGCCCTTTCCACTGCCACCATTACCGCCGGAATGATCCCAGGCGGTGCCGCCGATGCCGCCGGTGGTGCTGTCGCTGGAAAATTGGCTGTTAGTAATCTCCAATGTCCCGGCATTGACGAAGATTGCTCCGCCACAACCATCACCGCCGGTACCGCCTTTGCCATTATAGGGAGAATTACCGCCCGTGCCGCCAGTGGCACTGTTGCCATTAAACTGGCTGTTTTTAATCGTTAATGACCCGGCATTGATAAAGATCGCTCCGCCATTTCCGTTGCCGCCATTACCGCCGTAGCCCTCGGAAGGGCTGTAGCCATTATCTCCTGTCACCTTATTGTTTTTGAAAGTTACATTGTCTATGGTTACGGTGCCGTTCATGACCAGCAGACCGCCGCCATTCCCGTTGATCTTGCCGTTGGCAATAGTGAGATTCTTAAAGGACACCGTTCCACCGTCCACCTCAAAGACACGGTACAAGTTATTCCCGCTGATTGTTACACTAGCCCCGTAACCGTCTATAGTAAGGTTCTTATTAATCGCCGGCAGCTGGCTCTGTAGCAGGATGATGCCGGTAAGACCAGCCTGAAAAGTGATCGTGGTCCCCGGTGGGGCATTACCTATGGCATAGTCCAGAGTACCCAGGCTATTGCCATCGTTTACGGTGTTCACAGTCCAGACGTATGAATGAAAAGTCACCATAGCGGTCTGGCTCACCGTCACATTATCCGTAGTGTCCTTGGCCGTGCAGGTCACTGTCTCGGGATAGGTGTCGGTCACGGTAAAGGTCGCCTTTCCATTACTGTCCGTAGTGACACTGGGCGGTGAGATGCTGGAATTTCCGCTGTCTGCATTCAGGGTTACCGTCCTGCCCACTGCCGGGTTCCCATTGCTATGTTTCAAGGTCACTGTAACGGTTGCCGAAGTGGCGCCGTCTGCCGGCACACTGAGTAGGCTAGCCGTGACCGTAGACTGTCCGGCATCGGGAGGCAGGAAAGTCACCACCGCGTTATTGGTTAACGTTACGTTATCCGTAGTGTCCTTGATCATATAGATCACATTCTCGGTATGGGTGTCGGTAACAGTAAATGTCGCCGTTCCACTAGTACCCGATATAGCGCTGGCCGGTAATATGCTCGAACTCCCACTCCCCGCGCTCAAAACCACGGTCTTGTCGCTTGCCGGGTTCCCGTTGGAGTATTTTAAAGTCACTGTGATAGTGGCGGAAGAAGTGCCGTCCGACACCACACTGGTTGGGTTGGCCGTGACCGTGGACATTCCGGCATCGGGAGGCAGGAAAGTTACTGCGGCGGTCCGGGTCATCGTCACACTGTCGGTCTCATCCGTTGCGGTGTAGGTTATAGTCTCAGCAAAGGTATCGGTCACAGTAAAGGTTGCCGTTCCACTACTATCAGTTAGGCCGTTATTCACCGCTATTATTGTCGATTTACCACTGCCCTGGCCCAGGGTCACCTTCTTGCCACTCCCCCCCGAACTTCCATCGGCGCACTTCAAGGTCACCGTGACGGTCGAGGTAGTCACGCCGTCCGACGGCAGACTGGACGAACCGGCCGTGACCGTTGATTGCCCGGCATCGGCTGGAATCGAATTGTAATAATTGTTATTTCCGGGAGTGAAGGTCACATTAGTTACAGTTATTGTTCCATTCTGGTTATAGAGATCCGCGCCGAAGGCGCTGCCGGGAAGACCGTAGCCACCGGGTGCGCCGGTGGGGTAGTAAACGGCTTTTCCTTGATTGCCGGCCGTCACATTACCACCGGAAAATTGACTGTTGGTAATCGTCAGCGACCCGGTATTGATGAAGACACTGCCACCCTTTCCATTGCCGGCATTACCGGCGTAACCCCTATTAGTGTTGCCGGCGTTGCCGCCAATGGAGCCGTCACCAGAAAATTGACTGTTGGTAATAACTATTGTCCCGGCATCGGCGAAAATTGCCCCGCCGCAGCCGTCAGCGCCGGTGCCGCCATTTCCAGTCCATCCATTGCCACCGTTGCCGCCAATTGCGTTGTTCCCATTAAACTGGCTGTTTTTGATGATCAGCGACCCGGTGCTGATAAAGATTGCCCCACCATTGACGGCGGCACCATTACCGCCATCGCCCGTAAAATATTGTTGAATACTGTTGCCATTATCTCCCACCGTTTTATTGTTGGTAAAAGATACACCATCTATGGTTACAATGCCGTTTTTGATCAACAGGCCGCCGCCGTTCCCGTTGGTATTTCCGTCGGCGATAGTGAGATTCTTAACGGTCACCGTTCCGCCGTCCACTTCAAAGATACGGTACTGGCTTTGTCCACTAATGGTCACGTTGGCTCCGGACGCGTCAATGGTCAGGTTTTTATTGATCACCGGTAGCATACTGGTGAGCTTGATGGTTCCGGTAAGCCCGCTCTCGAAGGTGATGGTGGTTCCCGCCGGGGCGTTGTCGACGGCAAAGCGCAACGTGCCGTAGTTACCGGAGTCGCTTAAGTTATTCACCACACTGCAATCGACCGGATTAAAAGTCACTGTGGCAGTCTGGCTAATTGTCACATTATCCGTCGTATCTTTAGCCGTGTAGGTCACCGTCTCGAAATGAACATCGGTTACGGAAAAGCTGGCCCTTCCATTGCTGTCTGTAACGGCCTCTGCCGGTGATATGCTTGAAATGCCGCTCCCCGCGCTCAAAGTCACTGTCCGGCCATACCCCAATGGACTTCCGTTGGCGCTGATCAGGGTCACTGTAATGGTCGCGGCGGTGACGCCGTCCCCCGGCACACTGGCCGGGCTGGCCGTGACCGTGGACTTCCCGGCACCGGCCGGAGAGGGATTGACATAGCTGTTATTTCCGGAACCGAAGGTCACATTAGTGATAGTGATTGGACCGTTCTTGTTATAGATGTCCACACCGGTAGTGCTTCCGGTATTACCGGTGCCGCTGGGACTTGTACCGGGAGCGCCTCCGATTACACTATCGCCGGAGAACTGAGCACCTGTAATCGTCAGGGTTCCGGTGCTATTATAAATCGCCCCGCCGTAACCGTTACCGCCATTAGAGCCGGGATTGTATTGGGCAATAGTCCCGTTGCCCCCCTTCCCTCCGGTGGCTATATCGTTGGAAAACTGGCTATTATTAACAGTCAACGACCCGGCGCTAATAAAGATCGCCCCGCCGTTACCGTCGCCTCCGACAGTGCCATTGTTGTTTTGAGTACTCCCGCTGCCGGCGCTGCCGCCGTTGCCGCCGGTAGCCTTATCATTGGAAAACCGGCTGTTGTTAACGGTTAGGGTCCCGGAGTTGACATAGATAGCCCCGCCATTGCCGTAACCACTTCCGCCGCCGGAGCCGCCATAACTGCCCCCGCTACCGCCATTGCCGCCATTACCGCCGGTGACCTCGTTGCCGTCAAACTGACAGTTCATGATCGTAAGTGTTCCACCGTCCAAATAGGTTGCTCCGCCGGAGCCACTACCGCCGCCAGCCCCAGGATCAGAGCTGCCGATACCGTTACCCCCATAACCGCCGATTGCCTGATTGTTCCGGAAATCAACGTTTTCAATGGAGACCGTACCGCCTTTGACCAGCAATCCACCACCGGTTCCGTTCTTACCGCTTTGAGCGCCGCCGGTCTCGTTACGGTCGGTCCCGTTTTCCCCTGCCGCCTTGCCGTTAGATACAGTCAGGCCCTTAATCAATACTGTCCCGCTGTCCACTTGGAAAACGCGGTACTGGCTTTGTCCGCTTATCGTCAGCAGGTCAGCCCCGGGGCCATAGATGGTCAAGTTCTTGGCGATCGCCGGCAGCGGACTACTCAGCGTGATCGTGCCGGCCAGTCCGCTTTCGAAGGTGATTGTGGCCCCCGCTGGGGCGTTTGCCATCATGTAGCGCAGGGTACCGGCGCTGCCGTCGTCATTAAGCGTATTCACCAGCCAGTCGAACGGCATAAAAGCAACCGCGGCCGTCTGGGTCAAAGTCACATTGTCGGTCGTATCCTTGGCCGTATAAGTTACAGTCTGGGCCACGTTGTCGGTCACGGTGAAGGAGGCCGTACCGTTGCTGTCTGTATAAACACTGGCCGGTGTTATCACTGAACTGCCGTTCTGGCTCAGGGTCACCTGCTTATTAAGGCCCGTCGGGTTCCCGCAGGCGTCTTTCAGGTTCACCGTGATGGTCGCGGTACTGGTGCCGTTGGCCTTCACCGTGAGCGGACTGGCGACTACCGTGGATTTTCCGGCATTAGCCGGGCCGGCTTGGAAATGCACGGTGGCTTTCTCGTTCATTGTATTGCCAAACCCGTCGGTAGCCCGATAGATTATATCTTCGGCTTTGGTATCGGTCACGGTAAAAGTAGCGACGCCGGCAGAGTCTGTTATTGCGCTAACCGGTGTTATTGCCGAACTCCCGCTGCCCTGACTCAAGGTTACCAGGGCCCCGAATAACGACTGACTACCTGCGCTTCCACTAACATATAATCTCACAAAGATGGTAGCAGTGGAAGCACCGTCCGCCGTTACGTACGAATTCGAATCGACCCGGACCTGGGAATTTGTGATATCGACCGCCGAGGGCTCATTGAGGGTGGCGTTATGGTCAACCAGGCCGCTATTACTGGTGGCATAGATTTTAACCTTACCGAAAGTACAAAGATCATTGAAATCGCCTTGACCGGCTGCTCCCCAAAACGCGTAATTAAAAGAGATGATCGGAGCCGTACCGCCGTAGCCAGGTTTGACGGCATTGTCGTTGAACGTGCAGTTGACGATGTTGACCGTACAAACCTCATTTACATAACTGCCGATATAAATCGCCCCGCCGCGGCTGTAACCGCCGTTGCCGCCACATCCGTAGTAGAAATCATAATAGTCCCCTTCACCGTATTCGCTCGATCCGGGGTTCCCGCCTTTGCCGCCGACGGCTTGATTGCCGGTAAAAGTGCAGTTCACCATAGAAAGCGATCCGGACGTCAGGCACACCGCCGCACCATAGCCGTCTCCGCCGTTGCCGCCGTTGCCGCCACACACGCCGAATCCGTTACCCCATGGATCGCTGCCATTACCGCCGTTGCCGCAATAGCCTGCGGTACCGCCGTTACCGCTCCTAGTGCCATTGGTGCTTTTGGTATTGGGCCCGATGGTGCCGGCAGGACCGGTGGTGTCTGCAACTGCCGGGTCACCGGCGGCGCCTTGGCCGCCCGCGGAATAGTCGATGGGATTGTTTGTATCGTAACGGCCGTAACCGCCCCCGCCGCCGCCATAATTGGTCCCATCTTTATAACTGTATAAATTGCCTTGGTTTTCTAAAGTGTTGCCCGTACCGCCCCGTGAAGTCGTAAACGACGGAGCCAGATCGCTGGCGCCGCCATTGCCGCCTTCGCCGCCGCTGCCGGTGCCGAATAGTACGAAGCCATGCCCGCCGTTGCCGCCGTTACCGCCATTACCACCAATCGCCGAGTTGTTGGAAAAAGCAACTCCGACTAGGGACACCGTGCCGCCTTTAATCAGTAACCCTCCGCCGCCGCCGGCCGCGCCTCCTCCCCCTCCTCCTCCGCCCCCGGTGCCGTTTTCTCCGTCGGATCCGTTACTCCCCACCGTTTTGCAGTTAGCGACGGTCAGGCCGGAAATGGAGACGCTGCCACCGTTCACCTGGAAACCGCGGTACAAGTTGTTGCCGTCAATCATCAACTGTTCGGCCCCTGGGCCGTTGATGGTGAGGTCCTTATTGATCACCGGCAGTGGCCGCGATAGGTGGATGACGCCGGCCCGATCAAAGATACAAACCTTCTGGCCGGGAGTAAAGTTGCCACCGGACGGGGAGATCTCTGGTATCTGGGCCGCAGTGATACCATTAAATGAAAAGGTCGCTGTTGCCACTTCCGATTGAGGTAAAAAAAAGATTCCTAAAATAACTGCCTTGACCGTCCCGGACTGGGATACGGTAATGGGATCGGTATAGAGCCGGAGCGTGGTGCTGGTCTTAGGGTCCGAACCGTCGGTGGTATAACCGATGGACCATTGACTACTGCTATACTCTTCGGGTTTTGTCATGGTCAACGTCTGGGGGCTGGTAAAGCTGCCGCCGGCAAAATCGCCGCCCGCAAGAGAGAGCATCGGTATGTCCGTGAAAGCGGTGGTAAAAGTGGCCGTGGCCACATTGCTCCAGCTGTTGGTGGAAAGGTAATAGTTGGCGGCCCTGACCGTCATAGGCTGGGAAATGGTGATGGGACTGGTATAAAGCAAGCGCGTGCTGCTGGTGGTGGGGTCCGTCCCGTCGGTGGTATAGTAACACCGGCCGGTGATATTGGGGGAGAAGTTGATTGTGTCCCCGGCTTGGGCGTTGGTGATCGCGTATCGCAAGGTGACGTCATTGGCGCTGCCGTCGCCGTCGTTGGCATTGGTCACGGTCCAAGTGGCCGCCTGGACCGACGTCGCCGCCAAAGCAAGAAATAGCCCCACAGCGAGCGTCACTGCTACCAGGCGCCCCGCTATTTTGAGAATCCGGATTGGAGTTTTCATAATAATCCACCTCTTTTGATACTTTTTCAGCACGTAAGGGAAATTATAAAACAACAAAACATATATGAGAAGAATAAGCATTCGGATAGCAATTTTTCACTTACGATTTTTTGGGGTAAAAATAGCTGAAACCCTCTTTTGAATCTAATGCTAAAAGTATTAAATATTTTTGGTTGAAAGCCGTAATTTTTAGATTCAAAAATGAAAACCCATCTTATCACAATCCCCCACTTTCAATTTTAACAATTGTCACTTAACCACCACTTAACGGAATTTTTTGGTAAAAATAAGTAAAACCCTTGAAGGTCAAGGGTTTTAACACAAAAATGAAAAGAAATGGTATAAAAGTTTTTCTTACAAAAATTATTATTTTTGAAAATTTTTTCAAAAAAAAGGGACGAAAACGGACTATTCCCCACCCTCTCGCGGTATCAAAAACATCACCCGAGTGCCCTTACCAGGTTGACTTTCAATACTCAGACCTTGGCCTAAAAGTTTCTTTAACCTGAAATCAATATTCCATAGCCCTATCCCCTGGCCGGCGTCGTCCGTATATATCTTTGCCAATCTTTCCGGTAGGATGCCCGAACCATCGTCCACCACCGAAACAAGCACGCCTTCCCCGGTATTTTTGACAGCAATCCTGACTGTACCATGACCGCCTTTTTTTCTGATACCATGGCGGATTGCATTTTCGACCAGGGGTTGGATTGAAAGCGGCGGGATTTTGACTCCTCGAGTCTCTTCGATATCAAACTCGACGCTTAATTTCGAACCGAAACGGGCCTTTTCAATTTCCACGTAGGATTTTGTCAAGCTGATCTCATTCTTGATCGGAACATACATCTCCAGGTTCCTGAAATCAAAACTCTGCCGCAGGTAATTGGCGAATTCATCAATTAACAGTCGGGCCTGCTCGGGTGCTGTCTCACAGAATGAGGAAATCGTATTCAAGGTGTTATATAAAAAGTGCGGCTTAATTTGTGCCTGCATAAACGCTAATTCGGCACCAATAGCCTTATCTACGGATTTTTTAAGATTGACTAACGTTCTGACCCTTGCCAATAGCTCTTCCGGCTCAAAGGGCTTCGGCAAATAATCGTTGGCCCCCGCCTCAAAACCGGCGACAATATCTTCGGCGGTGGTCTTGGCCGTGAGCATCAGCACCGGCAGGTCAAAATTGGATTTGCTTTCCCGTAGCCTGCGGCATACCTCATAACCGGACATCTCCGGCATCATCACATCCAAGATCACCAATGAATATTGATGTCTTCCGCCAAGTTCTTCCAGGGCGGCCTTGCCGCTATCGATCATTGTAACGGAGTAACCGCTGATCTTAAGGATCGCGCCCAAAGAATGCAAATTCAATGCATCGTCATCTACCACAAGGACTTGGGTTCCGGCGCCGGAGCTGGTTTTTTTGAATTTAACCGGCTGTTCCCCTAAAGCTGCCGCGGCTAATTCCCGTGCGCCTGTATTGACAGGTAAGTCGGTATTTAATTTTTCCTCTACCCGTAACCCGTCGGGATTCTCATTTTTAGGAACGTCGGCGAGGGGCAAAGTAAAATAAAATGCGGAACCTGCGCCCAATTTAGACTCGACCCGAATGCTCCCTCCCTGCAGTTCCACCAGTTGCTTGGTGATGGACAACCCGAGCCCCGTGCCGCCTTGCTTGCGAGTCAATGAGGTATCCAATTGCTCAAAGGACTTAAATATTTCTTCCAGCTTGTCCGCGGCGATACCTTCACCGGTATCGCTGACACACACTTCCAGCATTGCTCCGTTTCTCCGGGCAGCCACTTTGATATAACCCCGATTGGTAAATTTCACGGCATTGCCCATCAAGTTGTACAATATCTGGATCACCCGGTTTTCATCCGCCAACGCCAGCGGCAGCCCAACCGGAAGCTCGCAAATGACTTCATAATCTTTGGTCTGACTTAGTTGCTGAAAAACTTTTGCTACCGTCTGAATCAAGCCGTCCAGTCTAACCGGCTTGATGTTTAACCGGATGTCACCGTGTTTCAGTTTGGAATAATCCAGGATATCATTGATCAGAATGGCCAGTCTCCGGCTGCTGGCGGCGATCATTGATAAATTTTGCTTTTGCCCGTTGTTCAGTTCACCTTCGCTCCCCCGCAGCGTAGCCTCGGTGATACCGAGAATGCCGCTTAAAGGTGTCCGCAGCTCATGAGAGGTATTGGCCAAGAATTCATCCTTGATTTGATCAAGCTTCAGAAGCTTTTGGGTTAAGCCTTCGACATCACGAAAAGCTGTCGAAAAACGGCGCGCTAAAATAAATGATTGTAAAACGAGCAGGGTTAATAAACCGGCTTGGACTAAGAAACCGTAATTACTGAGAATGATGTTATTCTGGTATAACATTACCCGTGCGGCGCTGAGGATCAGAGCCAATGTCCCGATTAGCGCCAGCATGGCATCTTTTTTCCGGTCCATGAAGGCTTTCATTAAGCAAACTATCGCATAAATGTAAGCAGCGGCTGCCGCAGCCTCAACCGGATAAATCAGGCGTGTATAAGACCCGATCGGAGTGAGCAAAAACATCCCCGCCATCAACACGCTATAAGCCAAAAACCCTTTAAGGGCTTTTTTGGAGGTTTCTTCCGGAAATAACTGATCAATAAACAAGAGAATCAGAATAGGAAACCAAACTAATGTGATACATGCAAGGGTGATGACAGCGTGGTAACCCGCCGCAGGAGGCAGCCGGTAAAGAAAATAGTCACCGAAAACCGCAGTCCGGCTCATGAACATCAGACAAATCAACGCAAAATACAAGCTGCTCTTACTTTCCGGCCGCAACAGGAAAATGCCCAAATAATAAAGGGCCATCACCGCCAAAGCCCCGATTAAGAGCAAATCTTTATCGGCGGTATCCCGGTACCGTTTCCAGATTTGTTCGGGAGCACCCATGGTCATCCGATACCACATGCCGCCCCTGGCATAAGAAAAGTTAGCCACTTGGACGATGAGTTCAAAACTGGTTCCCGGCGGAGTGAACTCGACAATTCTAGGCCGGTACTGGGGTGCGAACAATTTACTGTTGGAGCTGACTTCCCCATTGGCAGCGACTAATTTGCTGTTAACATATAAGCGATAAGCAGCTGAAAAGGTTGGAATTCTCAAGGCCAGCGGCTTTCCTTCGGGAACATCAGCGACTTGCAGCCGGTAGGTAGCCCATCCGAACCCCGGGAGTCTTTTTCCCCGGATCCGGTACTTATTCCATACTGCTGGGGCTTTGACCCGCAGATCGGGCTTACGATTCCTCCCGAAATCCTGGTAAGTCAGTAACTTTTTCCAGTAAAAATCCCATCCGCCGCTTAGGGTTACAATACCGTCCCGTTCCGGATTCCAATTCTTCAGGTCCAACCGGCCGTTGACAGGATATATCCGGCCCTTGCCGGGTTGCAATAAAATAAAAATGCCGGTAAAAATAAATCCGGTAATGATTACACAGGACAATAGCAGGACTATCCGCTTGTTTGCATTTGTTTTCATCATAATCATCCTGTCGACCCTTTATTTTATCCGTATTCCTACATTCGCTTTTTTCTAGTAAAACGTTCGCTAAATAACTACCTAAAATTGCGAATGTTTTACTTAAGTAGAGCGTATCTATCCCATTTCTGATTGCCGTTTATTTACGATACGCTCTACTAGTAATCTCCTTTTCTGGGACCCTCCCGCGGAATCCTAAAAATGACCCGAGTTCCTTTGCCGGCTTCGCTTTCAATCTTTAAACCTCGGCCAAAAAGCTTTCTGAGCCTGGAATCGATATTCCATAGCCCAACTCCCCGTCCGGTGTCATCCTTCATGATTTGATCCAACTCCTCCCGGGAAATTCCGATACCGTCATCGGCCACCGTAACTAGAACATCTTCCCCGGCTTTGATAACTGAAACAAATACTGTTCCACTACCGCCCTTTTTTCGAATCCCATGACGAATTGCATTTTCCACCAAGGGTTGGATTGAAAGCGAGGGAATCTTTACCGCACCGACCTCAGCGATCTCGAATTTTACGGTTAACTTATCTCCAAAGCGGGCTTTCTCGATCGCAACATAGGATTTTACCAGCCCTATCTCTTGTGCTATGGGTATATACATCTGGGGACTTTTAAAATCAAAACTTTGCCGCAGATAATTGGAGAAATCATCAATTAATTGCCGGGCATGTTCGGGAGCGATATCGCAAAAAGCAGAGATGGTGTTCAAAGTATTAAACAAGAAATGGGGCTTAATCTGTGCCTGTAAAAATGCCACTTCAGCTGCAATGGCCCTATCAACCGATATTTTCAGATTCACCAGCGTTCCGACCCTTACCAGCAACTCATCCGGTTCAAATGGCTTTGCCAGATAATCATTGGCCCCGGCTTCAAAGCCGGTGACAATATCTGAAATGGTCGATTTTGCAGTCAGTAAGAGCACCGGCAGATCAAAATTGGATTTACTCTCCCGGATCTTCCGGCAGACCTCATACCCTGACATTTGGGGCATCATCACATCAAGGATTACCAATGAATAATCATGGTTTTTTTTGAGTTCTCCCAAGGCATCCTTACCGCTGTTAACAGCGGTGACGGCATAACCGCCGATTTTAAGAATTTCTCCCGAAGCATGAATGCTAACGGTATCATCATCCACCAGAAGCAGTTTAGTACCGGCTTTTTTTTCGTTTCCACTACCGGATTGTTCCTCAAGTACTGCAACGGCTATTTCGGGAATGACACTTTCCATTTCGCTTGCTTCGGGAGATATCGCCGTTACGGGTAAAGTAAAATAAAATTGAGATCCCAAATCCGGTTTGGATGTGACCCAAATACGCCCCCCCTGTAATTCCACTAAATGTTTGGTGATGGATAATCCAAGTCCGGTGCCGCCATGTTTGCGTGTTAACGAAGTATCCACCTGTTCAAATGATTTAAAGATATCATCCAATTTATCCTCAGGAATCCCTTCGCCGGTATCGCAGACCGTTACCTCCAGCATCTCCCCTGTTGTTCTGGCTGATACTTTCACATAACCCCGCTGTGTAAATTTTACGGCATTACCGATCAAGTTATACAATATCTGTACCACCCGGTTTTCATCGGCCAGCACCGCAGGCAATGCTGTCGGAAGGTCGGCATTGATCTCATATTGTACGGATTGATTCAGCTGTTGAAAAACTTTTACCGCTGTAGAAATCAAGCCGTCCAACCGTAGCGGCTTCACATTCAACCGGATGTCGCCGTTTTTCAGCTTTGAATAATCCAGGATATCATTGACCAAATTGGCAAGTCTTCTACAACTGCCGGATATAATCGATAATTCTTGCTTTTGCCCGTTGCTTAATTCCCCTTGACCGCCGCGCAGTAAAGCCTCGGAAATGCCCAGAATACCACTTAAGGGTGTCCGCAGTTCATGGGAGGTGTTGGCCAAAAATTCATCTTTAATTTTATCCAGTTTCAAGAGCTTTTGCGATAGTGCTTCCACATCGTGAAAGGCTTGTGAAGAACGACGCGCCAAAACGAAAGACTGCATAAACAACAGGATAAATAGACCGCTGGGTACCAATTCACCGTAATTGCTAAGAATGATGTTATTTTGGTATAACATATCATGAAGCGCGCAGATAATGACCATTACTGACCCAACCAGTACCAGCAGGGCATCTTTTTTCTGATTGACAAATGCCGCACATATGGAAATTATTGCATAGAGACCTGTAATTATTGCAACAACTTGAACCAAATAAATCGATCGGGTATAAAAAGAAATCGGAGTCAATAAAAACAGCGCCGCCATAATGAGCCCATAGACCAGGAAGCCCTTAAGGACTTTAGGGGAAGTCTCTTCCGGAAATAACTCTCCAATCAGCCAGACTGCAAAAATCGGAAACCAGCAAACCGTTATATATTCAATAATTACAATTGCTCGGAAACTTATCGCCGGAAATAAACTAAGAATTAAATAGTTCCCGTAGACCAACGTCCGACTTACAAACATAAGACACATAAAGATAAAATAAAGGCTGCTTTTATCCTCCCGCCGCAGCAAAAAAATACTCAGATAATAAAGGGTCATCACTGATAATGCGCCGAATAAGAACAAATCCTTATACTCTATCATCCGGTCCATAGCCCGGATTTGTTCCCTAGTGCCCAGGTCTATTGCATACCACATTCCGCCCCGGGCATAGACGAAATTAGCAACTTGAACGATTAGTTCGAAACTGCTTTCTGTCGGCGTAAACTCCACAACCCTAGGTCGGTATCCGGGCTCAAAGCGCTCCTTACTAGTACCTACTTTTCCATTAACGGAGAGCAGCCGATTATTAATATATAATTGATATGCAGTTGAAAAAGTTTGAATCCTTAGTGCCAGCGGCATTCCTCTGCGAACATTGATCACTTTGAGGCAATACGTGGCATATCCGAAAGCGGGCAGGTTTTTCCCCCGAAGCTTATAGCGGTTCCAAACCTCCGGAACATGAACCCGTAGATCCGGTTTTGGGGAAAGCGCGCTCAGTTGCTGAAAGTTCAGAAATCGATTCCAATAAAAATCCCATCTGCCGCTGAGGTTTAAAGGTCCATCTCGGAGCTCATTCCAATTTCCCAAATCCAACTGGCCTTGTGTCGGATATATACGATAAATGCTTGGTTTTAAAAAGAAAAATGAGCATCCAAAAGTAATTGCTATGATGGTAATGCCGGATAATAGCAATCGTAACCGCTGATTCGCTGTTAACGGCTTCAGAGTATAAATCCCCCTTAGAAATAAACATTGATTTTTTTATCTCACTAAAGATTCAATTTTGGTCTAGCGTTATCCCAGCAGTTTCATGAAGCTTTCATCGGGTTCTTGCCGCAGTTTTCTCTTTATTTCATTTTGATAAATCTTATAATAACGGTTGGCCGAATTTAAATCATTACCCCGTACCAAAGCCTCAATTAATTGATAGTTCAATTCCCGGTGCAACGATTCATGAATTAAACCCAGCCTGAGCCATTCTGCTGCTTTGGGGTAGTTTTCGTCATTTTTATAATATCCGGCTATCTCCAGCAACAGACGAATGAATTGATCTTTCAGCATCTGCCGGTTGTGCTCTGCCCAATAAAAATCCTCACCCTTGAGATAGTCTCCGCCATAGAGGCCGGCTACCTCTTCGTATTCAAGGATATTCCCCTGATTTACTTTTCCATGTTTTGCGATAAATTCCCCAAACCGGCAATAATCGCACCAAAATCCGCTCGTATCAATACGATAGCTACCCCGGTCATGTTTAATCGGAATTGTAACTTCCATTTGAAACAAGGCTTTTTTAATGTAATGAAGGGTGGTGTTGAAATAAATCAACGCCCGATCACCATCGTATTCTTCCCATAAACGATCAATAATCTCATTGCGGTTGACAAAATTTCCCTTGCGATCAATCAAGAACGCCAAAAGCTCCACCGCTTTCTCAGTACGGAATTTTACCTCCTCATATCCGGTGGTCACCCTGAATTTGCCAAAGCAACGAATTTGAACTTTGACTGGATTCATAGGGATCGTTTTTTCCCTGACGATTCGCTCCAAAGTTTCCCGTAATCTCTCTACAGTCACAGGTTTCATCAAATAATCCAGCGCATTGAGACGAAAAGCTTCTACTGCATACTGGTTATAAGCAGTAATAAAAACAACGGCAATCCGCCCCTGGAGATCGATAACCCGATTTGCAAGCTCGATACCGTCCATATCGGGCATCTCGATATCTAAAAAGGCAACATCAACTTGATTGTTTTTTACATAGTCTAAAGCAACCAACGGTTCGGTAAACGTATTCCTGACCTCGACCATACCACTCTCGTTTAGAAGTTTTTCCAACTTGACGACGGATGGTTGTTCATCATCCACAATAATAGCCCGAATCAAATTTGGTTCACCTCCGACGAAACCATAAAAATGCAATATAATATTATTTTCGCTAAATTTCGTTAATTCCCTTTAGTGGCTAACCGTTACTGTCACTGCATAAGGCTGTGCAGTACCGTCAGAACCGGCAACTACATAGACTATGGGAGGAAAAGAAAAATCATTTTTAGTGACTCCGGATATCTGCTCTACTGAACCTACCCAAACCTTGTCTCCTGAAAATGTAAATGTTGCCGCCAAATTCTCTAAGTCAGTGCCGCTGGGTACAATTACAGCTATCGTATGGTCGGTTTGATTGATCGTACCGGTGACTGAGGGATCGATGAAACCGAAAGTCTTAAACTCATTTTTTTGTCACTACTGCCTCCGCCACAACCGCTAAGGGTGACGGCCAACAATAGTATGGTTACCAAAAAGTAAGCGGGCAATTTTTTCATTTTTGATACTCTCCTCTTTAAATAATAAATAATAGACATTGATTCCAGTTTTATTTTACTACCCGCCACTTAACCAGCACTTAACGGATTTTGGGGGAAAACAAAGAAAACCCTTGAAGGTCAAGAGTTCAATAAGTAATTGAATATAACTTCCTAGCTAAATAAATTCCCTCAAACAAGAGGTCGGAAACAAAGGTCAATTGTAAACTGCTAATTGTAAGTTGGTTGACAATAGATTGCTATTAATCTATAATTAAGCGAAAAAATTAACCTAGTACAAATTGGGAGAACTAGAGTGACAAATTTACTGCAAAGTGTTGAGGAAAAAATTTATGACAATGGCACCATTTCTTTTAGCGAGGCAATTTCACTAGTGCAAACCGATAATTTAGAAGAATTGTTAAACACTGCCGACCGAATCCGTCTCCATTTCAAAGGGAATAAGATTGACCTCTGTACAATCATGAACGCCATGTCGGGGAAATGTTCGGAAAATTGCAAGTTCTGCGCCCAATCGGGTCATTATGTTACTGATGTTGATGAGTATCCATTGGTGGATCTTGAACAATCACTAGCGCTTGCTAAAACAAACGAGGCCCAAGGCATACATCGGTTTGGGCTGGTTACCAGCGGTAGAGTAATTTTGGGGAAAGATTTTGAGAAAGTCATTGAAATTGTTAAAGTACTAAAACAAGAAACTCATATACAGATCTGCGCTTCACTGGGGTGTATTACTCGTGAACAAGCTACGCGGTTAAAAATAGCGGGCTTGTCCCGATACCATCATAACGTGGAAACCAGCAGCGACTATTACAGCCAAATATGCGATACCCATACATATCAAGACAGAATCAATACCATAAAAGGCGTACTCCAAGCCGGACTGGAAATATGCTGCGGTGGCATTATCGGTCTCGGCGAGGATGTGAAGCAGCGGATTAAAATGGCTTTAGAGATCAAAGCGTTGGGCGTTAATTCGGTCCCCATTAATATTTTAAATCCAATTCCAGGCACCCCCTTGGCATATATGAACCGGCTGCAACCGGAAGAAATCTTACGAAGCATCGCTATTTTCAGGTTAATTCTGCCTCAGGCTGTCCTTCGCTATGCGGGCGGCCGCATCGCTTTGGGACAGTTCCAAAAAATTGGATTACGGGCGGGAATCAATGCGGCCATAGTTGGCGATTTTTTGACAACCACCGGCAATAAAGTAGCGGACGACGTGGTAATGATGAAAGAACAGGGGTTTGAACTCTAAACATGGCTAAAGGAATTTTTATCGTCGGTGTACCGATAGCCATGTGGAAGCAGTAGTCCCGGCTTAAACATATCGGATTAGTCTGGGAATAACTGGCTTTATCGTCACAGGCAGTACCGAAATTACACCCTTCGGAACAAATTAAAACGTCAAAGATCTGATGCAAATATTGACTTTTTTCATCGCACTATGAATTGGCGCCAGATACTCCAAATTTTTACAAGCATGATCACTCTTTTCAAGTCATTGTCATAGTTTACTTTGGCGGTCGAAGCAATAAAAACGGAGATTTGTTCTCCTCTTGCCAACTCTCGAACCGCCGCCAAAAATTCAGTCCCACAGCGAGAAGTTTACTATCGGCGATAATGTAGTTGTTTATCCTCAAAAAGAAATAGGTATTGTCTATGCCCGTTTAAACGATAAGGGGGAGATCGGCGTTCAGCTAAAGGGAGAGTAAAAGCTGATAAACCACAAACGGATCAAATTAAAAATAGCCGCGAGTATGCTATACCCGGAAAACTATGATTTTTCCATCATTTTTGATAGTGTGGAAAACTGAAAAGCTCGCCATCTAATGGGGAAACGGCATGTCGAGGGCAATGTAATTATTACTGAGGGGATAGTGGATAGGGGATAGGAAATGAATTCAATTTACATTTGCAATTGAACAAACAAGGCAATTTGAAAGAATTGGCTTGGCTCTGGTCACCTATACAAAAAAGATGGCCGAAAATATAAATACCTCGACAGACCCTCCTTAATGGTGGAAATTGATAATTAATAACCAGCTTTTTAACCAAGCCGTTCATAAAATTTTGATCTCCTTGTTTGCTGCGCTCTATCGCTCAGCCAAAACAAGTTTATGATGAATCGGAGCAGAAAAAATTCTTTACCGCATTCTTGACAAACAAATATTTATCTTGATACATAAAAATCCGCCCAACATTATTAATGCCTTGTTTTTCTATAGAAAATCCGAACTATGCAATTCGTTTAAATTAAATATAGGCCTATTTCGATGAACACTCATCACAAAGGCCTCGTAAGTATAATTCCCGCTCTTCAATGCAATAACCCGGTTTCATATTTGAAATTTCCGGCAGGGACAAATCGACTAAGCATTCAACTTTACCACAAGAACGACATACAAAATGAGGATGGCAATGCTTACGCGAACCACAGCCGCAATAAGCAAATTTCCAAACCCGATCACCGTTTTCAACCCGATGGACCAGACCTGCCTTCAGGAAAGACTCCATCGCCCGATAAATGCTAACCCGATTTAATCCAACGCCTGTTAATCGTAAGGATATTTCCTCTTGGGTTAACGGAGCTAAAGCGTCCATCAATATGCCCAGCAAAGCGGCTCTACCCGGAGTATATCTTAATCCAGCCCCTTTAATTATCTGCGCAATCTTTTCATCCATTATTATTGCCGCCTCATCCAATAGACTTCGACAAATCTTCAATGGCGTCACAGACTTGGGATGGTGAAGTAAAACCAACACCTTTCAAGGCCTTGCGCCACAAAATACTAAACCAGATTTCAACTTGATTGAGTCATGAGCCATGGGTCGGAGTAGCCCATTTGCAAACGATCATAACAAAAGCCCGATGGTTATCCTGCAGCCGAATTATCAGCAAATTCTTTTGCTGATTTTAAACAAGACTTGCAAATGTTTTTTCCTTTAAAATGAACAATATCGGTAGTGCTTCCGCAAAAAATGCATGCCGGTTTATACTGAGCGAGGTAAATTTTTTCACCCTCTACATAAATTTCAAGCGGATCTTTTTCGTCAATTTTCAAACTACGCCGTAATTCAATTGGAATAACAACTCTGCCTAATTCATCAACTTTTCTGACAATTCCGGTAGACCGAATCATAATAACGACTCCATTTCTCTTGCGTTGTGATTTCTAAATCGCATTTGCGCTTCTGTCTTATTTACCATTTTATTGCACCTGCAAATATGTTCTTCCTTACTACCCTTGTGATTTACTGGAATCCAGCCGGATTATTTACAACAAAAACATTAATCCGAGTTTTCTCAGAGATAAAAAACATCATCACTAAACGCAACTTAGTTGCGTTTATTATAACTCGTTTTTTCCTTTATGGCAATATTTGTTAAGAAAATATATAGAATGAAATAAATGTTTTGAATGCCGGATTATGAGAAATTTGCCTATATCGGTTTTCCAGTAGTTCTTGTGGCATATCAATTTTATAAAGGTCACTTGGATTGAAAACTACAACGGGAATAAACAAGCTAACAGCAGTCGTCATACCAACTCACATGTCTCTTTTCGCAAAACAGAGGCATAAATATAGTCAAATATGGTCTTACTCCCTGTACCGGCGTATTCTTAAATTATTTTAAGGGTTTTGATCCAGCGACTCCAGCTGTATATACATGGTCAACCCCTCCAGAATAAAGCGGCTTTTTTAATTTTTAGCAAAGCCGCTTTCCCTAAGCCTGTCACTTATACTCTGTTTCTCAAAATCGATGGGAATGAAAATAAGGTTATCCGGGATTTCAATCCCCTTCTCCCCATACCGTTCTACCTTCGCACTTTGAGTGGTTGAAACATCCATCTCAAATATCTCTTTTTATAATAATAAAAAATACCTTCATTACAATACTTCTTTGTGTTATCGTTTAAAACTATTCTTTTACTTCTGTGCTAAAAGATTTTCGGTATAAGACGCCAGGGGACTCGGTGCATGTATTCCTCGTATTGACCACCCAAATTTTGAAACAGGAATTTCTCTTCTTGGATAATAATCAATACGATCAACCCCAAAAGAAGAAAGAATGGCGCAAGCATCCACAGGATGCCCCAGGCAATGACTAAACCCAGATCCATCAGAAATAGACCAAGATACATGGGGTGGCGTATTTTGGCAAACGGGCCCGCGGTTACAAGGTTCTGGATTTGCGATGACTGCTCATGCGCATGCCGGTGAAATTTATGGCAATAAAGATGAAAAAGCCAACCGGAAATGAAGACCACGCCCCCGCAAAAATTGGAAAACGGTGTAAAAGGCAATCTGCTCTATGAGAAATATTCGCCCAAAACGCCAAAGGCTATGATTAAGACAAATCCACCCAAGATTAAGATGTTTGGTTTTACTGAAAGGATCCTATCCATAAGATTTTGCTTATTCATCGCGTCTCTCCTCTCTTAACTTACTATGAATGGCTTCATACCTTTCCGGCTGCCAGATATGTTAATGGAATAATTCCTTTACGCACCTCGCAGTGAATCACTTGATAACGATTGTTTTCGATGAACCGTGTAAAACTCTCTGCCGACCAGCGCTGAAAAGCTTTAAAGCCAACCAAACCCATTACAAAACTTGATATCCTGCTAAGATAGTTTTCTCCATGGCAGAAGGTAGGGACAAGCAACAGGCCGTCCTTCTTTAAAACCCTGTGGGCTTCGGCCAAAACGCGCTCCGGTTGTAACATGACATGTAAGGCATTACCGATCACTACGGCATCAAATGCACCGGCTGCAAAAGGTATTTGATAGGCGTCTCCAACGCAAAATTCCACATTGCCGATATTGCGTAACCGCGCTTTAGCTTCGGCCAGGCTGATCATCTTGGGCGAGATGTCAATCCCGTAAACTTTTTTCACATGAGGCGCCAATTCAAGCGTAAGCAAACCAGTCCCGGCGGCTAGATCGAGAATCATAAAATCCGGTTGCAATTCTTGACGAATCAATGCTAAAATTTCCCCGTACAACCCGCTTGAGTTTTTCATGAACGAATCATAGCGCCGCGCGAAAAAATCCCAAAAGTCCCGTTCCCTCTTTTGCCGGATGACATCCATATGTACTCCTCCTCGTTTATAATCGCAAGATATGTAAGCGTCAAACTTCAAAAAATATATGGTATAATTCTCTTCCTTACTTTTTTTTGATATTCGACATACTCCAAGCCATACTCCGCCACTAACGACTTTTCTTCATAAACGGTCATGAAGTAATATAAACCGACGGATACCGGAAAATAAAGTAAAGAGACCGCAGCCTCAGAAAATAGGATCACTCCTAAAAAAGCAAGGAGCGTTCCGGAATAAATCGGATGCCTGACCACCCGATAAACTCCCGCCGTGAGTAAAGCGGATTTTTCTCGTAAGCTCGGCACCACTCCGATTTTAAAGAAGGCTAATATAATGACTGTCAAACCTCCACAAAACAACAAAAAACCCAACGGGATTTTCAGCCAATCGTAGATTAAAATATGAAATCTTGGTTGTGTCAAAAACGGTGAGATGAATAATGGACCCACAAATAATAACACCACCGATTTCTGTAACAGGACTGGCATCCTAAAAAAACACTTTTTTCTTGCTTCATCATGCAAGAAAAACAGATAGATCATGGTTGCAATGAAATGAATGCTTAATGCTAAACCAACCCATAAAACCGCTTGTCTCATTGCTTGTTGATTCCCCTTTCATAAGTTTAACAACAATAAAGAATAATAATTCGTTATTCATGCGAAAAAATATGGTCAATCAAAAAACTGCGCCAATCCCCGGATGTGATACTTGATAAAATCGTTGACGGAGTTTTCCACCCAGGCATCACTCTTGTAATGCCTTATAATTTCAAGCAGTCCTTCGATGAGATTGGTAGCGCTGATGTGCATGATAAAAGAGGCGCTCTCATTCAATCGGCTGTCTTTCAGACTGCTTTTTAAATGCTGTTCCAAAAATTCAATCAAATTCTCCTTAAACTGCTCATATTGAGTCCCCCGGCTTTTATCAAAAATCAACAATAAGCGTAAGTGATTTTCTTTGATAAATCTACCTGTCCCTTTGGCGACGGTCTGAACAAACCCTTCGACAAAGCCGGAATCGGTGAAACTACGGCCAGTTTCATATTCCATAAATCCCTGCATCAACTGATTGATTTGACAATAAACCGGATCGACGATGACCGCAAAAAGCTTTTCCTTGCTTTCAAAATAATTGTAAATGTTACTGGCGCTAACCTTTGCTTTTTCGGCCATGTTTTGCATTAACGCTCTTTCAAATCCTTTTTCAAGGAATACTTCAATCGCGGCCTTTTCAATTTCTTCCCGAACTTCATCCTTTAAAATTTGCATTAACGAATCCTTATTCGTTTTTGTTTTATTATAACTTGTTTCATTGAGATCGTCAAATGATGCATAAATGCGTTTATTTTCCGGGATGCATCCGCATCCATCTCTCCCATGAGTAGACTGTATTAATACCAGTTAGCTTCCGCTTCCCGATACCGTAATGAAGGATGCACGATTATTTTCGTAGGCATTGATCAAAAAGCGGTCGGCTTAATCGCGCTGGCGGATACCTTACGTAAAAATGCATGTGCCATTATAAAACGAATTCATGTAATAACAAAGTGACATTTCACGCTGCATCCTGCCGGGTTTTCCTTCCCGGCAAGGATACCGGTAATTATTAATTCATTTGATATTGGGTCTTTACCATCGCTGCAAAAATTCCTTGTTTTGCTTTTAATTCCGAAGGCGCCCCTGTTTCTGCGATAGCTCCGTCTTTAATCACAACAATTTTATCAGCTCCGGAAACGGTTCTCATCCGATGAGCAATAATCAAGACGGTCTTATTCTTTATAAGCTCGCTGAGTGCGCTTTGGATTTTACTCTCATTTTCGGTATCAAGCGATGCCGTTGCTTCGTCAAGCAAGATAATCGGAGCATCTTTGAGTATGGCTCTGGCTATGGATATGCGCTGCCTTTCGCCTCCCGATAATCTTGCTCCGTTTTCTCCAATCAAGGTATCGTACCCTTGCGGAAGCTTTTTAACGAACTCATCGCACCTGGCGAGCCGTGCCGCCTTGATTACTTCTTCATCCGGCGCATCTTTTTTCCCAAGACGGATATTATCCCTCACACTTGAATTAAAAAGCGTAACATCCTGAAAAACAATGGAGTAGTAATTTAAAAGCGTTTCCGGGTCCACCCGTGCGATATCTTCTCCGCCCAAAGTAATGACCCCGCTGTCGATATCCCAGAATCGCGCCGACAGCTTTGCTGCCGTACTCTTTCCTCCGCCTGACGGTCCTACCAGCGCAGTCACTTCGCCTTGCTTTGCCGTAAAGCTTACATTCTTCAATGTCTGCACACCGTCTTCATAGGAGAAGTCGACGTTTTTGAATTCGATATCATAGTTTTGCGGATCAAACTCAGATTTTCCATCCTGTCTTGGCATTTCATCCATCTCTTTCATGCGTTTAAGCCGCACATTTAGAAAGATAAGCAGTGCAAAATGTTCCATTGTATCCATGATCGGGTTATAAATACGCGCTGTAATTACCAGAAAAACAAGGTAAGTAAAAATATTTACAGAACCTGTTGCTAAAAGATAAGCACCGTACAATATCACACTGGGGAGCCCAAGCTTTAAGAATACATAAGACAGGTTGATAAATGCGCCTAACAAAAGCTCTCCCTTAATCAAACGCTTTTCATAATTGTCTAGCTTTGAGGTTAATGTATTTGAAAAGGCCTCTTCTCGATTATAAGCTTTTATTTCACAAGCCGAATCAAGCCCCTCTTGAATTTTATCCGAGATGTCTCTTTTGATATGATAAAATTTAGCCTGCACATTGTGTTGAAACTTTCGCGACAGATAAAAGACCAAGGCCGCCACCGGAACCACCCAAAATACGGCAAGAGATAACTGCCAGTTGTAAAAAAACAGCATCACTCCAATAATTAGAACATTCAATACTGCTGCATAAATTTGCGGAACCGCATGGGAAAAAAGCATTTCAATCTGGGTAGCGTCTTCCATGATGGTTGAACTTAAATCGGCAATATCCTTTTTGCCAAAAAAAGCCAAAGGCAGCTTTCTGAGTGTTTCAGCCAGACTAATCCGTCTCCTGGCGCTTTCTTCGTAAATTTTGGTGTAGGCCGAGTTGTATTGAAAATACGCAATAACCAACATTACCAGGAAAAACGCTGCAGACATCACAACGTAGTAGAGAATGCTGTTTTTTGCGTTATTGGAAGGGTTTAAAAGCAAACGCAGATATTCATCTAAAAATTTAAAGCTGAGGATTACCGGAACCATAAAGCTGATGTCCATGACTACAGTCCAAATAATTGAACAAAGAAGGTCTTTGGCGCCTTTTTCAGACATGGCATATTTATTTTGGAAATATTTAAGCATATTGTCCTCCTTGATTGACAGTCTCTTTGGTTGCTATTTTCCAGGCGACCGATTTTTGGTATTCATCCCACATCGTTTTGTAGATGCCGCCTTTCTTCAGCAGCTCCTGGTGGGTTCCTGTTTCCGCAATTTTTCCGTTTTCGATAACCAAGATTCTATCGACATTTTGGACGCTGGTCAGCCGATGCGCAATCATCAGCGTTGTTTTGCCGCGGCTAAGCTCTTTAAGGGCTTTTTGAATTAAATGCTCGTTTTCAGGATCGGCAAAGGCGGTGGCTTCATCTAAAAGCACGATCGGAGCATTCTTGACAATCGCCCGGGCCAGCGCAATTCTTTGCTGTTCTCCTCCGGAAAGATAGATTCCTTTTGAGCCGATTACCGTATCAAGGCCCTCAGACAGGTTTTCGATAATCTCTCTTGACTGCGAAAAATCAATCGCTTTATTTATTTCCGCTTCTCCGGCGTTTTCTTTGCCAAAGACGATATTCTCTCGTAGTGAACCTTTCAATAACTTTGTATTTTGAAAAACAAAGGAAATAGTGTCCATCAGTTCTTTTTTGGGAATCTCCTTGACATTGACTCCTCCGATTAATACTTCGCCTGCATCGACATCCCAAAAACGGGCGGCCAGCCGGGCGATGGTCGTTTTCCCGCCTCCGGAAGCTCCGACCAGCGCGATCGTTTCACCTTCGTTTAATTGAAAGCTGATTTTATCGATGGCGCGTTGGTCGCTTCCTTCATATGAAAACACGACATCCTTAAACTCCAGGCTGTGATTTTTGATGTTTTTCCTGTTTTCGCTATAGCTCATGCCCGGATAATCTAAAAGGTTATCCAGTCTGTCAATCGCTTGCTCGGCAATCATGGTATTTTGCTGAAAATGCATCGATTTCATCAAAAGCGTGGTAAAGATTGGCGATATCAGAAGGTAAAAGATAAAGTCCGCGAGCACCAGGGGAATATTTTCTTCTCTTCCGATTAAAAAAATAGCCATTGGAATTAAAAAGAAAGCGGCGGATTGCATAATCACGGTGAAAAAGGACATCGGTTTTCGCCAAAGCAGCGTATACGCATGAACCATCTCTTTATATTTGATGATGCTGTCATAGAAACGTCTAAAAGAAAAGATGGTTTGACCGAATGTTTTTATCACCGGAATACCGCGGATATATTCCACCGATTCGGAGCTCATTTCTTCCAAAGAATCATAATACATTTTTTGAAATTTTTGCCCTTCGGAACTCATCATAAATTTCATGGTGATAAATCCCAAAATAATTGGAACAAGCGAAGCAAGACCCATTCTCCAGTCTACAGTAAAAATCAAAACTACCAAAATAATAGGGGAGACGATGCTGCCTGCCATATCCGGGAGCTGGTGCGCTAGAAATGTATGCGTTGTCCCCGCTCCGTCGTTGACAATCTTGCGTATTTTTCCGCTTGCATGCTTATCAAAAAAACCTAGCGGCATCGATAGTATTTTTTCCATCCCCACTTTTTGCAGTCCGACCTCGACGTGAAAGGCCGCCAGATGTGAACTCATAAGTGCGCCGAAATAGACCACGATTCCTCCGATGGCGCTTGCAAAGGAAAGCCATGCATAAAAACCGACCTTGGAAACATCAATCCCTTGCGGAGCCGATAATATATCACGGGTGATGTACCATACAAGCACAAAAGGCAATATGTTAAAAACCGCGGAAATTCCCGACAATACTAATGACAAAGGCAAAAGTGCTTTCTTCTTACCCATATAAGGCGTGAACCTTTTTAAAACAAATTCTTTTTTCTCTTTTGGCATACTGTTTATCCTCCTTAATTGGTTTTAAGTATAGGGTTTTGAAAACCCCAGAACATTTGATATAATTGAAAAATTTTTAATTTGTAGTCCTTTCTTCCGGGCCTTGATACCGGTTTTAACCGGTAAGATCTTTACCAGCCGCGCGGTTTTAGGCTGCGGATTGGCGCGCATGTTTTGATTTATTGTTAGTTGTAACTAACTTTTTCTTTGATACTAACCCCTGCTGGATTGCTCAAAACTCTATCTTATGAGCGGTATTTTTCGAAATGCACCACCATGTTAGACACAACTAACTTTAAACTTTACAAGCCATCTATCTCATGCTTTTAAACCAGGTTGAATTCACTGATTATGGACTTAAAACTTTTTTCCAACCTGCGGTGAAAAAAATCCGAAGGCTTTCGATATAACTTTTGGCCGTTTCCTTCGTCATGTCGTGCTTTACAACTTCAAATACGGCCGAGAAAAAAGCACTGGAGACGATATGCATAAACTCAGGAGTAATTCTGCCGGAAGTCAAGCCGTCGTTGCCGGTAGATTCAATAAATTTAAGAGTATACTTCACCTCAATCGCTACCAAGCTATCCATAAAATCCGCAAAAGCAGTACCCTCGGCGCAAGTAACCAACAACTTAAACTGGTCTAAATGATCATAGATATAGTCAATAAATTTTTCTAATTTGTCAATAGAATAATCAAATACCGTTTCCTCCTTAATTTCTTTGGGAAGTTTATTAAATTCTTCATGTGCCACTAAAAACAGTTCCTTAAGCCCATTTGCGGCAGGACCCACCAACTCCACAAACATCGCTTCCTTATCGACAAAATGGCGGTATAACCCGGCCGCGGTCATACCGGCATCCGCAGCGATCGCTCTCATGGAAGCTTTTTCAAAGCCTTTTTCTAAAAATTCCCGTTTCGCGCAAGGAATAATTCTTTGATAGGTTTCGGCTTTATCCTTTGGCATACCAATACTCCTACATTTCTAGTAAAATAAACAATGTTAGCTAACATCGTTTACAATATACCACTTTATTATAACGCTGTCAAGCGGGTTGTGAAAAAAACATATTTAAAATACCGCCTCCTGGATGACTGATGGAATATACGGTATACTTGAAAAAAATCCCGGTACTAAACCCGGGATTTATTGTTCAGATAGGTAAAATAATAAAAATATTTTTGCCATTGGCGATCCGTTGAATGATACTGAAGGAATACTCCCGCCATTGTCCGTTGGCCAATTCTTGATGCCGGTAACTCATCGATCCACCCAAAGGTTAACTATGGAAATGATTTTCCCCCGAATTTGCGGATCATCAACTCCCCGGCTAAAGTTCCCCAACGAAGGTCTGAGATTAATCATGGAATCGAATTCAAGAAACTCATCATCATCAAGATCCGGATATAAATTAATCCCCCACAG
>DNPP01000283.1 GCA_003501365.1 Bacillota bacterium | reverse complement strand
GCCGTTAAATTTCCGGCATCGATCTTTAAGACCGCCAAATCGGTTTGAGTATCGGCACCGATAATCTTGGCCCGGTAGGATTTACCATTGGACAAAACCACCATAATCTTGTTTGCCATTCCTGAGATCCCGTTCACCACGTGGTTATTGGTTAAAATATAGCCATCCGGCCGGAAAACTACTCCTGAGCCCAAGCCCTGAATTTTTTTAACTTCCGGCCCGGTAAAAAAATCAAAGTCGGCAATAACGGTACTGGTGGTAATCATCACCACCGAAGGCCTCATTTTGTTTACCACGTTGATGGTGGCTTTTTCATAGTTATTGATGGTCAGAGGTTGCGCCTGAATCTGTTGCGGTTGTGGCGCAGGGTTCACCGAGGGACTGACCAAAGCTGCGCCAAGTCCGGTAAATTTAATAGCGATAATGACCAAAAATGCGCCGATAATCCCGGACAGTATTCCGATAATATATAAGGGAGCTATTTTAGAACCATCATTCGAATCCCAACGAAATTGATTCACTACGTTGACTCCTCCAAAAAAACTTATCAATTCAATATTTGGGTATAACGTAACATAACCCTATCCGGTTCCCCCCGGTTGCAAGCGATAAATATCAATTGAATGAGTCCGTTCTTGATAAATAACCGGAAAACTAAATTCGGCCACCCGCCAGCCAAGGGTGGCCGATTGCCGGATAAATTCTTTGGCGTAATTACGGCCGGGATCCGCTAATAAAACACTCCCTCCGGGTTTTAAAGATTGCTGAAAAATTTTACGGAGATCCGTATGGAAATTTTTTTCATATAAAATATCAGCCCCGATGATCCATTCAAAACCGGCTATTTCAACCGGGAAAAACCGCCAATCAGCCAATAACTGATCGCCCACCCCCACCCCATTGCCTAAACAATTCAGTTGGGTAAATCGTAATGCTTCACTGGTAAAATCAGATTGCACCACTTGACTGTTTGCCTTCTTTGCCGCAATCCCCGCTAATCCCACACCGGAGCCCAATTCCAGCAAAGTCTTACCGTCGAACTCCGACTTATTTTGTAAGATATACCACGCAAGACCAATGGAAGACGGCCATAATTCCGCCCAAAACGGAATTTCATCGGGATCATTCGCCCGTTCCAACAGATCATCGATATTGGTCACTTTTACCATATGGATGGGTTCTCCGTTAATATCTAGCTCCAACTGCTCCAACTTATATGATTGACGCAATTTGAACAACCCTGTCTCCCAGTCCGGAAACCGTTCTTTCCAAAATGCCTCACTCAATTTTCCCTGATCCGCCATTTAATCTACCCCTTGTCTTCTGGGTTTGAACTGTAAGGACCTGCCTTGGTAACATTTGGGGTCAACCAGCCCCTGCTGTCATTAAAAGTAGTTCGGCAATTAAACTTCATTTCCTGGTAATTTTCGATAAAATTCCAAGGCCGTAATATGTTCCAATTATTGATAAAAGCACATAAAATGAAAAAACAAAACTCGCCCCGCTAAGCTACCCTCTCCATGGAAGGTTCTTAAAGCAGGCGAATTCTTGGGTTTTTAAATTTCCTCTATTTTCCCAAAACCCCGTTTGAAGGTTTTGGGCCGGGTAAGAAGCAAATTAAATTTAGGAGGCCAAACAATGGGGCATCATCATCGGGAAGAAACTATCAATCCACAGTCAAACGTAATACCTTTGGGCACAGGTGATCATCCATTTTTTTCAACCAACGATCTGACATGTCTTTCAATTATTATACCGTTCCTTGGTGAACCGGCTAAACAACTCATTTCCTTTTTTATGGAATTCGGTAATTCACAATCTGTCAATTCAACGATTGATCCGGTAAGTATTTTAAAACAACTTACCCCCAAGCTGGAAAATAGCCCGCTAAAAGAAATTTTACCGAATCTGCTCTCTCTACTGTCAAATCAGGATACCAACACTGCCTTTAATCCGGCTATTCTGGCATCACTTCTTGGAAACATCACTCCCAAGCAAGCAGAACCTTAAGTATTACCTTTCAAGGTTTAAACTAAAACCTATCCCGGTTTTAACATGAATCCGGCACGTAACTTTCAGATTCACTATAAATCATGACTTGCCGGATCGAGGTTTAACTACATTCAAAAAAACCCGCCCGCAAGTTGATATAAAAATATAAAGAGTGGGACTCCCCACTCTTTTTTTATTCAAACTCCGATTCATTGTTCCATTTGTTTGGCGAGGAAGCCTGCGGCAGTCTCCGCAATTTTTACTTCCATATCTCCCATGGTCGCTGTCGGTTCTTTGCTGGATAAAATTACTGCACCGATTGGGTCGCCTTCAGAAATAATAGGTGCGATGACTTGTACGGTAAACTTGCATTTACCCTCGTCCTCTTTGACGGGACAAGCGTCACAATACTTATGTTCCCCTGGTTTAGGCATTAAAATTACCTTACGGTCTTCAATGGCCTTCTCCACTGCCTTAGAGATTGGTTTATCTAAAAATTCCTTTTTAGGTGCGCCCGATACTGCAATCACCATATCCCTGTCGGCTATACAAGCTATATGTCCGGTCGACTCGTAAAGGGAGTCGGCATATTCCTTGGCGAAATCGCCTAACTCTCCGATCGGGGAGTACTTCTTGAGAATTACTTCGCCCTCCCGATCAACAAAAATCTCCAACGGGTCGCCCTCTCGAATCCGCAACGTTCTACGGATTTCTTTGGGGATGACCACCCGGCCAAGATCATCGATCCGCCGAACAATTCCGGTCGCCTTCATCCCCCATTCCCTCCTTTTTTATCTAACTTTTTCAATAGTTTACCTGGTGTCAGAGGACCTGCCACCCGTGTAATGCAGCGTAGACTTGGTAAAAAACCCACTTCTACCTTTATTGATAGTATATAGCCGAGTTAATTTTTTTATTCATTTTTCCACTTCAAAGTAGCCCGGCAAAAACCCTCTTCAATAAAGCTTTTTGCTCTTAAGAAGTAAGCCTCTTAAAAAAGGCCCAACTTCATTTATTGAGTGGCTTTATCACACCTCGTATAGCGTGTCCGATATTACCGTTTCCATTCATAACAGCTTTCAATTCA
>DNPP01000139.1 GCA_003501365.1 Bacillota bacterium | reverse complement strand
TTGGTATGGACAAAATCTGGCACCTAATCCCTCAAATCGTATCTGCCAATAAAATCCGCGCAGTCATCCGAGTCGGAGTAGTGGGGATTCCCAATGTTGGTAAGTCTACGATTTTAAATCGTTTAATAGGTAATAATTCCGCCAAAACAGGCAATCGTCCGGGGATAACCCGGGGCAAGCAATGGATTAGAAGCAATGGTTTAGAAATTTTAGACACGCCGGGTTTGCTTCCTCCGAAGATTACCAATCAGGAGGAAGGATTAAAGCTGGCATTGATTGGGACGATCCGGGAGGAGATAATACCGGCTTACGATCTGGCTTTGAAATTATTGGTGGAATATGGCGAGCATCTGTTTGAATGGGAGAAAACAGGAGAGAAGCTGACGACTGCCGAGGCCCGGTTGGAGTGGTATACTAAAAAGCGGGGCTTTCTCATCAAAGGCGGAACCCTTGATCTTAACCGGGGAGTATCCAGCCTGCTAAAAGAATTCCGGGATGGCCGGTTGGGCCGGCTTAGTTTGGAAGCACCGCCGTTGGATCCGCCGGCCGGTTTATAATTCGTAACAAAACAAAACCACCGATAATGGTTGATAAATAATAACTTAAAAACCGCCAGATCAAGATAAAAAACGCTCTAACGTGGAGTGGAATAAATACAAAAACCGAAAATAAACTGAGTTCCATTATTCCGCTGCCGCCCGGTATGGGTAAATAGGCCAGGACAAATACCAGTACAAATTGGAAAAGAATACTTTCCAAGAACACCTCGGTAGCGTTATAATTAAAGACATACATTAATAAAGGCGCAATTGAGAAAAAAGTCGCCCAATAAAGGAAAGTCAAGATAATTACGAAATAGAAGTTTAACCCTTTCCGAAACATGCGAATCGATTCATGAAAGATTTCGATTTCATTTAGGGCTTTGGTTAATACAGGCTCAAGTTTGGCCCCTAATTTACCGGATTTTAAACATTTTATTATAAATGAAACCAGATAACGGGCTATTTTGGGTTTAATAATGAAAGCAATCAAGAAAACAGTCAAAAGATAGGCTACCGGTATTGCCACAGTTGTGATTTGATGGACCAAACCGGTGGAAAATTTGGTATAATAAAACGTCAATAATAAAGGCGATAACAGCGTAAAAAGCAAAGTTGTGAAAATCACCCGAATCGTCACAATAGCGCTTGCTTTCCCTGGTTGAATTCCGCATTGACATAATAAATAAATTTGAGTGGGCACGCCCCCGGAATTAAAAGGTGTTACATTACCGGTAAATGCGGTTGCCATATTGATACTTAGTACTTTCATCAGTGATATCCGACTTCCCAAGCCGGAAGCGATTAAGCGAATTCTTAGCGCCTCAATGAACCAGGAAGCGACCAGGGCTAGACATGCAATCAAAATTGCCCAATAATTAAGTTTGTCCCAATGTACAAAATTTCGGGTGGTAGCGGATTTTAAAAAGAGGTAACTGGAACTGATGACTGTAAAAACTAATACCAAGCTTAAGCCTTTTTTGCACCAGGATTTGATCGGCAGTGTGGTCTGAGTCACCTGAAACCTCCTAAGATACGTGTGTTTTTACTAATTTCGCTTTTTATCGCATATTTCCTGCCAGAAAATATTGAAACGATTGTCGAAAACTTCCTAAGTTATATCATGAACTACCGTTGCTCCAGCTTAAAACTTTACTGATAATTCTATTATCGGTTAGTATCAAGGTATGCTTAGATAAAGTTTTGCAAAATTTTACCGATGTTCTATTCAAGGTGATCAACATGACTAAAAATAACCAGCTAAAATCATATACTCATTTGCCTTGGGAAGAAAGAATTCGTGAGGAAAAGCTCTGTTGGAACAACAATTATAAGAGAGTTGCCGGATTTGATGAAGCAGGCCGGGGTCCTTTGGCGGGCCCTGTGGTAGCGGCTGCTTTTATTATTACTCCGGGGTTTGAAATGCCGGGTTTAAATGATTCCAAACAATTAACCGCTAAACAACGCCACCACTTTTATCTTGAGCTTACCGCCGGATCGTATGAATACGGGATCGGTATTATTGAAGCCGAGGAGATCGATAAAATCAATATTTATCAAGCTTCTAGGCAAGCCATGCTTATTGCTTTAAAGGCCTTGCAATTAGCACCCGACTATTTATTGGTTGATGCCTTGGCAATACCTGAAACGCCCATCCCTCAACGAGCAATAATTCATGGGGATGCGTTATCCGTAGCAATTGCTGCAGCCTCGGTGATCGCTAAATATACGCGCGATTCGATCATGGAACAATATGATGTTCTTTATCCCGGATATGGTTTTGCAAAACACAAAGGTTACCCAACCCGTGAACATTATCAAGCATTGGAGAAATATGGCCCTTTGCCGATCCACCGTCGTTCTTTTCGCTTAACAACTCCCAAAGACAATCGTGAATCGATGGATTTGTTTTCGGATGCAGAGGTGATCGAAAATTGAAAATTACTTCTTTTATTGATTCTCCCCAGCTCAAACCGATCCAATCACTTCAGGAACTAAACCTAAAAGCAGGTCAAAAAATTGTAGCAAAGATTCTTAGTAATATTGACGATAATGTTGTGTTAGAGATAGCCGGTAGACCAATCAAGGCTAGCATTGAAGGAGATATTGAACTTGCTGTTATCCAGACATTTATTGCGGATACTGATGAACAAGGAAGAATCATTCTCAGAGTTCAACCCAGTTCTCAGGGGATTTCGGAAGCATCCGCCGCTAATGAGAATGGAGTGGCAAGGGCTAATCTCCCTCCTATCCAAGCTGTTATTTCAGCCTTAACCAAAGCCGGTTTGCAATCAACCGAAGAAAATGTTGAAATGGTCACAGGTTATCTGCGGGATTTTCAGACAAAGTACGGTGAGCCTGTCAATCCCAATGTGTTTACCTTTATCATGGCTAAAGGATGGCCGGTCAATCCGTCTACGATACTCGCTGCCTTGGTTTACCAAGATCCTAAGGTTAGGGAAGAATTGTGGAATCAGCTGCAAGCCAAGCAAAACAGCAGTGGCTCAAAGGTAAAATTAGCCGGAATTATGTTGAGTGATGCTGATCCAGCCAAGATTGCGGGTAACTTACGATCACTCACCGGTTTAAACTGTCGGGAGCTATTGGCTCAAATAAGCAAAAAAGAATCCTTTACCCATACTCAAACGAGGAGCTCAGAGAATACCGAAGTCAAAGCCGCTGCCAAGGAAAAACTCCAAACCATCCTCGATCACAATATTGGGCTTAGCAAGTCAATCCTTAGAGAAACCGCTGCTAATGGTGCTGCCAACCTGATCCCATTATTGGTTAATGATTCTCAAAACATGATTCATGAGTGCCGGGTTCAATGGCAATGGCAAGAAGAGCAAAAAAAGAATAGCCAAGGTAGCCGCGATCAGCTTGTTTATATTACCATACCCACTGTTAATTTGGGTGATATCAATCTAGTGTTGCGGACCGGGAAAAGTGGTACCCGTATCAACCTCCAAGTCAACTCCGAGGAGGTAAGGAAGTATTTTTTACGGCATACTGCTGAACTTCAAACCGAGCTTACGAAAGATAATACGGTTATCTCCGTTAAACTGAACGAACCTGAATATGGAACTCCGGGCGTTCAAGGAGTGGACTTATGGATGTAAAGTCCGACTCGAAACAAGAAAAGTTAAAATATGCCGCTGCTATCCGATACAGGTCCGGTATCGATGCATCACCAGTGGTATTGGCTGCCGGGCGAGGGAAAATAGCAGAAACCATTATTAAACTTGCGGATGAAGCGGGTATTCCCAATCATATCGAACCGGCTCTGGCAAAAGTTTTGTCCGAATTGGAGCCGGGTACGCCTATTCCTGAAGATACCTATCAACTGGTAGCCCAAATTTTGGCCTTTATTTGGAGTTTGGATAAAAATTATCATAAAAAGTGAGGCTTCGTCTAGTCATGGAGAAAGTGCGCATCGAGAATTTGAAATCAGGAATGAAACTGGCACGAACGATTTATTCACCGGAGGGATTGGTTTTAGTAAGAGTTGATGCCGAGATTACTGAGAGTATTATCGCTAAACTAAAACAACTCGGCTTACCAGCCGCTTATATTTCCACCAAAGATGGGGATATGATCCCGGAACCGGTCTCTGAATTAACAAGGGTAGATTTGATACGAAGTCTGTCAAAGCTTGATAATGAAGTTCGCTCCGGTCAAAATGCCAACTTACTGGCAAGCAAACGACCACTTTATGATTTGGTGGATGAGATAGTGTGCAATAATAAAAATTTAGTCGGCATCACCGACGTTCGCTTACGAAAAGATTATATTTACGGGCATTCAGTCAATGTAAGTATTATTGCGGTAAAAATCGGGATCTTGATGGGCTACAATCAACTAAAACTGGCTGATTTGGCTGTCGGCGCCCTTTTTCATGATCTGGGCATGACCAAAATCCCGTTGGAGATACTCGATAAAACCAGTGGGTTGACGGATGATGAAGTAAAGTTGATTCATGCTCATCCCGAAGAAGGCTATAATATCCTGAAACAGAATCAAGGCATTTCGGCGAGTTCCGCTCATGTCGCCTACCAACATCATGAACGTTATAACGGTACCGGTTATCCACGGGGAATGGCCGGAGATGCTATCCATGAATTTGCCAGAATTGCTGCAGTAGCTGATGTTTATGATTCGATGA
>DNPP01000381.1:672-13677 GCA_003501365.1 Bacillota bacterium | reverse complement strand
ATTTGCCGATTAGAAAATCCGAAAGATATCTCGACCGCTGGAAAGATGTAAAAGCCACAGCGATAATCATAAAATCCTTATTGAAACAAGGTTATCATTTTGTCACCATTCCGCAACTACTCCAAGAATCCAAATATGCAAAAACGATGCAACTGAAGAAGGGCCTTCCATAAAAGAAGGCCTTTTATACCAATTTGCAATCAAATATATAATCAATATTTACTCATATCATTCGTTTTATTTTGGATGAGATAGTCAAAACACCACGTATTAACATAAAAGTCTTTACGGTCATCATAACCGGAAATAACAATTAGATTGAAACCATTCATTGACTTTGGAACTTGATAAGTGAAATTCCCATTGGCATCCGGATATAAGTCCGCACTTTGATTATTGACTTGGACATGGATCATAGGTAGCTTGACGCTGGTTAAGCGAAATTGAATAACCGGATATTCTGCAACAATTGAGGCATCAGTCGGCGAAATGATTGCCACCGGTAAAGGTTTTGATTGAAAGAACTTCTCCAAATCAGCCGTTGAAATTTGACGATTCATAATCATGCGTTTTAAGCGCATTGGATTTTCATTAAGCAAGTTGGCGCCGCCATTGATCGTAAATATTCCACTATATCCTGCGGCGATCGCCTTTGACTCAATCAGCTGGTTAAATAGTCCAAAGGGGTACGCCAGTAGTTTCACTGTAATATTTAAATGGTTCTCTAATAGTTCCTTCGAAACCTTTAATTGATGGTCAAGCCAATTTAGATAGTTGGGATCCGTAATATTGGTATGCGCATGAACTAAATAGGGATGGTATAAGGTATGACTTTCAATATCCATACCCGCTTTCACCATTTCCGAAAGTTCTGTCCAAGTGAGGTATTTTTTACTCTCATGATTCACTACCGCGCTGGGATAAACAAAAAAGGTTGCCTTTAAGCCCAGTTTTTTCAGGATGGGCAAAACATTTTGATAGTGGCTTTTACTTCCATCATCAAAAGTAATGACCACGGGTTTATCCGGAAGAAGTTGGGGCGATTTCTGCAAGCTAATAAATTGCAAGGCGGTTATAGGATGATAACCCCGGGCCTTCATAAATTGTAATTGGGTTTCCAGTTGTTTCGGGGTAATATCATAAATATTATTGCCGTTTGGAATGATACGATGGTAGCATAACATTGGAATGGCCATATTTTTAGTAAATGGGGGAGTCGTTTTTACTGACATCGCATATAAACTAGGCATTAAAAGAATGATCAATAAGGGGAAAAGATATTTGCGCTTTAAATTAAACTTTTTCATAATATGCCTCTCAGCTGACATTTTAGTTTATTACTGTTAAAGGATAGCTCATATCGATAAAATTTACAATCGGGATTCATTGGTTTTGAATCAAAAAGTTTATTACTAGCTAAAATTGAAGTTCGCCGATGCAGTACATAGCAATACTTTAACTGGCCGCCATGTTTAATGGGACGTAGGACTTCAAATTATAATAAATCGGAGAAAAGGCAGGAAACTGGTGGAAATATACAGAATATTTGAAAGAATAAATAGGAGCGGGAGAAGTTTGCTGGTAACAACAAGGGGGTAGCCCGTATTGATGCCATTTAAAAAGGTGGCCATTTTTTTTATAATCATTGGTTTGGAAAAAAGCCAAAACATCATTGCATTGATGGATAATAGTGAAATTAAAGCTGTTATTCCTGAAATTCAAAGTTTGACAGTGCTTTCTCAAGAAATACAAGAAAGTGTCTGGGCCGATTTTAAAGAGTTAGGTTACGAAGCTAAGATGAAAGCTTCTGAAACGCTAATGATTATACGTTTTTTATTAAGCGGCAGTCAGTAAATGCGAGTACACTTTTACATAAACCCTTGTACTGAAAATCATGTCCGACATGCATTTTATGGCTGAAAGTTTTACTAAAAATAAGTCTGGATGAATAAAGCAATGGCAAGTCCCATCGCGCCGGCGACAATGACCATGCGCAGCACTTTGGAAGAAACACGGCAAGCGGCAACAGTCTGAAAAGTTCGCGGCCATGGCCGCGTAATTCACGTCTTGAAGATACTCTGGACTCCCACTCCGGTAAATATAAGTGCGGCAGTGTTTGTGATATTGGCATAAACTGGAGGCATACCTACCGGCAAGCAATAACGGATAGGAGACGAGGGAGGCCAGTCCTGCAGCCGAACTGGTAATCCCAGCCAAGATTCCGGCCGGAAAAAGAATGAATAAATAGTGACCCAACGTGGTTGCCAACATGGTTTGCCTTTTACTTTCCAAATTAGTTTGTCAAAATTATACGGCTATGTTGACCCGATTGCAGATTTTCTATTGCATAGCCTACAAGGGAAAACAGAAATTCTTTCTCCCTTTTTCCCCAGTAATAGTACTTATTATATCGAACTATTTTGTAAATACAAGTTGATCATAGATGATAAGAAGAGCAAAGGAGTAATCAAATGAATGATGATTTAACCTTTTGAAAAAAGAGTTGACAATGTCTGATTACAAGTGTAATATTTATTTTGAATTACAATTGTAATCAATATATTGCTTTCACCTTTTGGCCGGAAGGGGAAACAAAAGGAGTAACAGATGAAGAAATACTTATTAGTTGTAATATTTTGTTTACTATGCGGGTTGACGGTTTCCGCGGATAGTAATACCAATAAGGTCGAACTAACAAAAATCAACGATCAGATTTGGGTACATACAAGTTATTTCAATATTACAGGCAATGTAATACCTTCCTATGGATTGTTGGCAATAACCAATGCCGGGATTGTTTTGGTGGATACTCCCTGGACTAATGAGCAGACCAGAGAACTACTTAAGATGGTGAGCGATAAATTTAATAAACCAATCCAATTAGCTATTTTTACTCATTGGCATCAAGATCGGATCGGTGGTATCGATACTTTGATCGCCGAACATATTGAGACGGCGAGTACAGCCGCAACTGCCGAATTGGCAGTAAAGGCGGGTTTTAAAAAGCCCCAAACGATGATTAACCCTAAGGTTGAAGCCTTTAAGGTTGGGAATTTGTCGTTTGAAACCTATTTTCCCGGCCCAGGCCATACCATGGACAATATTGTGGTTTATTTTCCCCAAACCAGAGTGTTATATGGCGGTTGTTTGATTAAACCGATGAACATGACGAATTTAGGAAATACGGCGGATGGAGATGTGACTCAATACCCCAATACGATTCGGGAAGTTATGAGACGTTATCCGAAAGCCGAGACAGTTATCGCCAATCATGGCTCTAGCCCCTGGGGAGATTTCGGACTTCTTAAATATACATTGCAGTTAGCGGAAAAACAATCAGCGAAATCTAATTGAAATTGGTATGGCGGCTTCTTTGGAATGAAGTCGCCATAAATTGTGATATAGGAATAGTACGGAATGAAATTATTTAAAGACAAAAAGGGTCAGAAAGTTGGGGGGTAAATATATGAACGATTTGCCACGGATTTCCGAAGCTGAATGGGAAGTCATGAAAATATTCTGGGAGTCCGCGCCGATTACGGCAAATGAAATGATTGAAAAACTCAAAGGGCATATCAGTTGGCAACCGAAGACAGTTAAAACCTTAATCAACCGGCTGTTAAAGAAACAGGCGATTGCCTTTGAAAAGGATGACCGAGTTTATCGGTATTACCCCCTCGTCAGCAAAGAAGATTGTATCCGGGAAGAGAGCCAATCTTTTTTGAAACGAGTTTACAATGGTGAGTTGAATGTAATGCTAACTAGTTTTCTAAGTTCCCGTCAACTTTCGGAAAAAGACATTGAAGAGCTTAAACAGATATTGGATAAAGTAAAAAACGATTGAAAGAGAGTTATTTGACCTAATGTGGATTGATTCCTTTTTTCAGTGGTTGCTGATATCATCGTTAATGGGATGCATTTTAACCCTGGTTATTTTGCTCGTTAAATTAATATTCAGGCGCCACCTGAGCACAGAATGGCATTATGGATTATGGTTATTTCTTATCATCAAATTACTGATCCCATTTGGTCCTGCGAGTTCATGGAGTGTGTTTACGGTACTGAACTATCTTTCCGAGAAAATCCCTGCTGTAGCATTTGTTACAGCCGATACAGCGGAAAAAGTGCATCACTATTTTAATCCATTCGCTCATCGAGGCATGGCCGACCCGGCAATGGACTATTCCATTTCTATAAGTAAAAATCCGCATCTTATTTTACTTTTTTTGATTTGGCTTGCTGGTGCAGCACTATTTAGCGTATATCTAATATCACAGAATCGAAATACAGTTAAGTTATTAAAAAATATAGAGCGGGTCCATGATGGACCTGTTTTGCAGTTGTTTGAAAGCTGTAAACGAATGGTAGGAATCAGAGGGAAGATTAAATTATTATATACGGATCAAATTCAAATACCAGTATTATATGGAGTTGTTGCACCAAGTTTGTTATTACCCCGAGGAATTTCCGAACAGATCTCTTTGGAACAGTTAAAGTATATCTTTCTCCACGAATTAGCTCACTATAAACGAAAAGACCCTTATGTGAATTTGGGAATGTGTTTCCTTCAAATCATGCATTGGTTTAATCCAGTCATTGCCTTAGCTTTTTATCAAATGCGCCGGGAACGTGAGGCAGCAACTGATTCTCTGGCTCTTTCTTACTTAAAAGATACAGAATACCGAAACTATGGCGATACGATTATTTTATTTTTAAGCAATATGAGTTCGTCCAAGACAATAGCTCTAGGATTCTTGGATAATAAAATAAGCATAAAAGGAAGGATTTTCAATATTGCATTTTATCATCGAAACTCTCCCCATCAACGGTTGCTGGGCGCTATTTTAGCAATTGGGGTCGGATTTTTTGTGTTGACTAACTCGAGCGGGTTGCCGCAAACCGACTATTACGCAAAGGACCTTTCGAATATAGAGAAGGCAGATTTAGGTGAATATTTTCAGGGCTTTCAGGGGAGTTTTGTACTTCTATCCCAAGACCGAAACAAAATTACTATTTATAATGAAACCAAATCTCGGGAAAGGGTTTCTCCGGATTCCACCTATAAAATCTATTCTGCTTTAATGGGTCTGGAAAATAAGGTACTTCGAGATGCCGATACTGAGTTAAAATGGGATAGAACGATTTATCCGTTTGATATCTGGAATCGCAACCATAGCTTACGATCGGCGATAGCATATTCGGTAAATTGGTACTTTAACCAAGTCGACCAGGGAATTGGTAAAAATAAATTACAATTAGGATTGAGGCAACTCGATTATGGCAATGTTGATATTTCAGGCGGTATTAAAAATTTCTGGGTTGAGTCCTCTCTTAAAATTTCCCCAATCGAACAAGTAATCGAATTAAAAAAACTGGATACTTATGAACTCTCCTTTTCCCATAGAAGTATCGATATAGTTAAGGATATAATTCATATTCCCCAACCAAATAATGGGGTCTTATCCGGAAAAACGGGAACAGGAACCGTTAATCATCATAATATTAGAGGCTGGTTTATCGGTTATGTGGGAAGGCCAGAACATCGATACTATTTTGCCACCTATATTCAAGGTAGTGAGCATGCCGATGGAAAAAAAGCGAAGGAAATTACCTTGAAGATACTTAAGAACAAGAACCTTTACTAAAAATAAAAATTGAGTGACTAATAGGGAAATTCAAATAAAAGCTTAGTCGTGTTTTGATTGTGGGCTCAAGGATGGGAACGAGTTCATCATATTTTATATATATGTGTTGATTTAGTCCTTCACCTAGCCAAATTTCCAGATGTAACCAATGATTTGTTTTTCCATTTGCCTTGCTTATATCGGATGACACTTGCAATTGCTGTAATACACCAGGTCAATCCGGTGGTAGCCCATACACTCCAAACTCCAATGGCAGGAATCAATGCTAAACCACTTGAAAATCCAACCCTGCCGACAACTTCCACCATACCGTTAATCATGGCATAAAAGGCATCTCCCGTGCCATTTAACAGTCCTCTGGTAATATAAATCATTCCAAGAGCAAAATACATGCAGCTGGTAATTTTGATGGCCTTGGCCCCAAGGGCGATCACGGCTCCATCCTCAACAAATATTTTCATAATGGCATGCCCGCCAAGTTGCGCTGTGAGCAGCGCCATCAGGCTAAATGCAGCTACGATTAAAATACTTTTGTGATATCCGGTTTTCACCCGTTCCAGCTTATTGGCCCCCATATTCTGTCCCGCAAAGGTAGATATGGCTGCACCTAAGGAATTGAAGGGTTGCTGTATCAATTGTTCTACTCTGCTGGTTGCAGTGAAGGCTGCAACAGCTATTTCGCCAAAACCGTTTACGACACTCTGCAGTGCTACTAATGATAAGGCAATCATTGAGTTTTGTATTGCTACCGGAATACCGATTCTGATACATTGATTAATAATTGGCCAGTTTACTTTCAGGTGTTCTTTTTTTAATTTAAAATAGGGATTGTTCATTAACGCAAAAACAGTACATCCCAAAGCAGCGATTGCCTGGGAAATCACGGTGGCCCAAGCTGTGCCGGCTACACCCCATCCAAACGTAAGCACAAATAATAGATCCAAAATAACATTAATTACACAGGATAAAACTAAGAAAATCAGCGGTGTCGTTGAATCTCCCAAGGCCCGGAGTATGGCGGCTATGGCATTATAAGCGGCTACGGCTATCATACCACCCGCTACGATTCTTAAAAATGCAGTGGAATCATTCAAAATTTCAGGGGGAGTGTTCATTGCTTGTAATATCGGACGGGCCAGGCAAGCGGTTGCTAAACTCATGATGATCCCGGATACAGCTATAACATAAACGCTATTTGCAATAGCCCTTTTAACATCTTCGTCCTTTTTGGCGCCAAAATATTGAGAAATGATGATGCTGATTCCAATGGACAATCCCAAACAGATGGAAAAAGATAAAAAATTCAAAGAATTGGTAGCACCTACTGCGGCAAGTGCATTAGCACCGATAAATTTTCCTACCACAATAGAATCAATCAAATTATAGAATTGTTGAGAAATATTGCCGATAAGCATTGGCAGCGAAAACTGGATCAGAAGTTTAACTTCGTTTCCTTTTGTCATGTCTTGGATGTAGTTGATTGACATATTTTACCCTTATTTCAGTAGCAACGATTACTCGCGCGCAGGGTGAAAATACCATGGCGGAGTGACATATTTTTATAATTTACTAAGGCTTTTTCAAACATATTATATCAGTATATTTCTATATTAGCCATAACACTGCGGAGTTTCTTGTCCTTTATTTTGAGAATCTCCAACTTGAGGCGCTTGAGTATTAACATTAAAGATAACGGCTTGGGTTTATGGCTTGGTCCTAAATATACTACCGAAAGCTTCTTGACAAAACAATATGAATAATATAAAGTTGTACCAACCGGTAGGTTTAAAAAGGGTGGTCGCTTTGTCACAAAAACGTCAAGAAATTATAGAGTCAGCCGCATTATTAATGCAATCCAAAGGGTATGAAGGAACTAAACTCAGTGATATCTTGGAAACAGGTCGAATTGGTAAAGGACAGTTTTATTATTATTTTTCATCCAAGCGTGAACTTGGATTGGCTGTTATTGATTATTTTTTTAGTTCATTCAACCAAGAATTACTGGAAAACATTTTGAGTTCTCAAAAAAGGCCCGAAATCAGATTAAATGAAATGCTTGAATGGGTTATTGAACATCACAAATCTAAACAAGCCAAGTGTGGCTGCGTGTTTGGCAATTTTACATTAGAGATGAGTGAACATGACGAAGCATTCCGTAAAAAAGTTAGTGAAGTTTTCGAGGCCTGGAAAGAAAAGCTAAAGCCGGTTTTGGAAGAAATAATTCAATCATCAACTCCGATAGAGCCTTTTGAGACTGACAAGCTAGCGCAAGGAATCGTAGCAATGCTTGAAGGAGGAATCCTGATTATGAAAAGCAAGCAGGATATTCAGGTTTTAAAAAGCATTACTGATTTAGTTAAGGATTTGGTCAACTCTTTCCGGCAATCCCATGACATGATAGGAATTGATTAAATATTTGGATACTGGGTTAAACATGATCTGTAATATTCCCTTAGTTGTACCGGGCGGTAGGTACAAATGAACGATCCTCAAGAAAGAATCAGCTGCTGTTAAGAAATATAAAAAATGAGAGGAGTATGGAAATGATTTTAGGGATTAGTGCCAGCGGTAGGAAGGATGGGGTAACCAGTGAAGCGGTCAGAGCGCTCTTGGAGGCTACGGGGGTGGAGTACGAATATGTAACACTTGCCGGCAAACGAATTGGCGGTTGCATCGGATGTACGCTTTGCGCTTCTGATAATACCTGTAAGGTGCAGGACGATTGGAATGCCATCGGGGAAAAGATGCTCAAAGCAGATGCAATTGTTTTTGGGGCACCCAATTATTTCGGCAGAATGAATGCCTTAGGGCATGCATGCTGGGAGAGAACATTTAGTTTCCGGCATAGGGAGCTTTTTAATCTGGCTGGCAAACTTGGAGTCATTGTCAGCACTGATTATGAAGGTAGTAATTTTGTAAAGCCGGAGATCGAAGATTTTATGTTGCGGAATAAAATAGCGATCGTGGAGTCCTTGCAGGTACAAGGATATTCTCAGTGTTACACCTGTGGGTACGGCCAAAACTGCGGAGTTGGAAATGTTGTTAGAAAGCATGGTTTTCTCGATGAAATTAAGCCGGAACAGTTGCCCCCGCATTTTACGGAGCAATCGGAGTCGCTCTTCCACGCCGCGCGAATTGGTAAGATATTGGGGTCTATACTGAAAAATCGTCTGAAGAGTTGCGACGAGTCATGAACCTTACGGACTCTCCAAATCTCCAATCGATTGATCCAGATGGGATAGGACGTCAAGGGAAATCGAACCAATCCTTCGTCGATTTTCTGATGCAACGTTAAAGATGACTCCCTATTTATAAGTGGTATAATAGGCTAAGAGTTTAAATAAAGTCCTACCACGGGTGGAGCAAAATTGTACCTCAAAATATGTAAGAGGCTTTTACTTTTAGCAGTGGTTATAGCTATGCTCATAATTGTCATCACTATCAGAGAACAACCGGTAGTACATGCATTGCCTAATCTTGTGGAATCTGAAGTACATGCGAATGGAGAAACATTTATTCCGTTATCTCAGATACCTCAGCTCCTACAGCAAGCGGTTATCGACACTGAAGACCGTAGTTTCTATAAAAATCCCGGTATAAGCTTTGAAGGAACCGGACGTTCACTGATCATCGATTTACTTAACGGCAAATACTCGGAAGGAGGCAGTACGATAACCCAACAACTGGCCCGAAAGTTTTTTTTTACAAATCAAAAAACCATTTCGCGTAAATTGAAAGAAATGATTCTGGCAGTCATAATTACTAATGATTTTTCTAAACAAGATATTCTGGCGATGTATTTAAATAGTGTCTATTTCGGCCATGGAGCCTCAGGCATTAAAGCTGCCGCCAGAATTTTCTTCAACAAACCGGTTGCCGACCTAAATATTGCGCAGTGTACTCTATTGGCCGGATTGCCTCAAGCTCCCACGTATCTTGACCCATTAAATAATTATCAGGCAGCACGATTCCGTCAATCGGAGGTTTTGCAGTCGATGGTTGACGCAGGTCATATTTATAAAAGAAAAGTCTCTGAAATTCAAATAATGCCGCTTGGTCTACGGTAAGCGGGATTGCGTCTATTATTGATTGCTTTTACATTAAAATAATTTATCCGGCAATACCCGAAAATCCCGCTTATTAAAAACATTTCCATGGTTGAATAATTTGGTGTATAATGAATCAATTAACCGTATATCACAAGAGAATTTTTGGTGATGACAAACGAGTTGAAATACATTTTATTCGTATCCAATGGATAACCAATTCAACCTTCGAAAAACCTCGGAATCCCTTAATATCCCCGAACTTATTGCTTATTTAAAGTGTACCGTTGAAGCAGCTCACCAGTTATGAAGTAATCAATAACTATCTTTGATAGCACCATAACGATTGATAGTCCTTATTATTATCGTTAATACTATGAAAATCTTTTATCATCACAGGGGGTGAGCTTCAATTGCCAATGAATAACCGATATGCCGATGAAGAATTGTGCCAGTATGCGCGTAAGCTTGCTGAGGAACGCTTGGTAGCGGGAACTTCAGCTAAAATAACTGCTAGACATCAGCTGGATAAGGATATACGTATCTTAAACTCTATTTGTCTGGATTTCTGTTCTATTCAGCAAGTAAAGGGTAATCTGCCGCTAACCGGTGAATGGTTAGTTGAAAACAATTATTTAATTGATGAACAAGCCCAGTTTGTAAAGCAGAACTTTCCGGCGGCATTTTACCGGCGCTTACCGGAGACAAAAAGCGCTCCGTTCCGAGGGCTACCCCGTATTCAAGGAATATTAACTAATTTTTTGGAACATACCGGCGGTAAGTGTGATACCAATCTATTGGTAGGTTTCTTAAAAGCTTATCAAGAGATTCAACCGTTAACAATGGGGGAGCTCTGGGCTGTGCCATTACTGGTACGGGTAGCGATTATTCACCAACTACGTTTGATATTCGAGGAAATTAGCCGGGTAACCATGCCGAGGCGGCAAGTTATCCTTTGGGTAAAACAAATAGCGCCTTTAATCGCCAGTTTACCGAATACAGTGAACACAGTACTGATCAAGATTGAACATGGATTAGATTTGGCCAATCCGGCAGTACTGGTTCAGTTGGCTCGGGAATTCAGAGATTCCGATGATTCAGGTCCGTATTTACGCTGGTTGGAAACTAGGGCAGCTGCCCAAAACCTTTCATTGGAAACGTTGGTCACAGCGGATAACGGACGCCAAATTCAATATCGGGTTACCGTCGGACATTTACTGGCCGGTTTACATGAAATGAATCATATCTTTTGGGAAGAATCTTTTGAAGAATTAAGTCTGGTGGAAGCTATCATGCGCCGGGATCCGGCGGCTATTTATCCGGAGATGGACTTCGCCAGCAGAGATGTATTTCGCCACAAGGTAGAAAAGCTCTCCCGAAATTGGAAAGTTCCGGAACAAGTGATTGCGAATAAAGTGTTGAACTTAGCCAATGCGGAAATGCCGAATACCGACAGCTCCTTGGTTTCGCGTCACATCGGCTACTATTTGATGGGTTCCGGGGTTAAGCTTTTGACCGCTGTCCTCGGTAAGGAGAAATCTTGGCATAAGTATCGCGAAAAAGCCTTCAGCCCAAACAAAATCTACTTTAGCACCCTGTTCTTATTGATTACCTTATTTTTGGTTGGCCTATGGACTTTTATAAGTTCTTTACATATCTTATCGACAATTGGTTTAGTCATACTCACCATGCTCCTGCTGGTTCCTGCTGTTCAGTGGGGAGCCAATCAACTTCATCGCTTGGTAATTTATTTTGTCAAAGCTAAGCGTTTGCCCAAATTAGAGTTTCGCAATGGGATTCCGGAAGAGCATTCAACGATGGTTGTTATTCCGACAATCATTAACAGTATAGAGTCGGTAACTGCGCTCCTCCATCAATTGGAAATTTACCATCTGGCAAATCTCGATCCGCATATCTATTTTGCCTTGCTTACTGATTTCCAGGATGCCGCTGAGCAAGAAATACCGGAAGACAACAATTTTTTATTCGCTACGATTCAAGGCATTACTGAATTAAATAAGCGTTATCCTCATCCAAAGGGGTCTTATTTTTTCTTGATGCATCGGCGTAAGCTTTGTAATCCTACCGATGAGATTTGGATGGGTTGGGAACGAAAACGCGGCAAATTGGTTGAGTTTAATGCCCTGCTACTGGGGGATTCTAAAACCAGTTATGAAATTACGATTGGCGACCAGTCAGTTTTCCCTACTATCCGTTACGTAATTACCTTGGATGCCGACACTCAATTACCGCGTGATGCAGCGGTGCGTCTGATAGGGACCATCGCCCATCCTTTAAATGCGCCGGTCCTCAATGCCGAAAAAACCAAAGTGATCAGTGGTTATGGCCTTTTACAACCACGGATTTCCGTTAGTAATGCCAGTATCAATAAGTCAGCCTTCGCTCGCCTTTTTGGCGGAAAAACCGGTATTGATATTTATAGCGGAACCTTATCGGATCCTTACCAAGATCTTTTCCAATATGGCATCTTTACCGGTAAGGGCATATACGATCTCCGCACCTTCGACAAAATTCTGGGGAGCCGGATCCCTGATAATTCGGTATTGAGTCATGATTTATTGGAAGGCGGCTTCCTCCATGCCGGGTTGGTGACTGATGTCGAATTATTCGATGATTATCCGGCAACCTATTTGAGCAGTCTGAAGCGAATGCACCGCTGGGTCCGGGGAGATTGGCAACTATTACCCTGGCTGGCGCCTCATGCCTGGAACAAAGCATGCGAAAAGACGCCGGTCCCGCTATCGCCGATCACTCGTTGGCAAATGATCGATAATTTGCTCCGTAGTCTGCTTGGCCCAGTCCGTTACTTATTAGTCGTGCTGGCAGTGGCATATCTACCCGGCCGGTCGGTCACGATCAATATTCCGTTTTTGGTCGTCTTAATTTTTACAGTTTTGGCCTCCATGGCTAATGTGATCCGCAGTTTTCGCCTGGGGTCCACCCTAAAAGAATACCTGCTTCGTGTAGGCTTCAACTTTTTAGTCTTGCCGTACCATTCGCTGGCGATGATCGATGCCATCGGGCGTACACTTTTTCGGATGGGGATCTCGCATCGTAACTTATTAGAGTGGGTCTCCGCAGCTGATGAGGGTAAACGTACCCCCTCAAGTCTGGTAGGAGTATGGCAAAGAATGCTCGGCGGTCAACTCGTGGTTTTGGGGTCGCTCACGGCATCGGTCGTCTATAGGCCGCAGTCTTTGCTGTATGTTGTCCCGCTTGCTGTTTTTTGGCTCAGCGCTCCGTTCGGGGTTTATCTGGTAAGCCGACCTACGTGGGAGCGAAAGTCCCCTTTA
>DNPP01000381.1:0-395 GCA_003501365.1 Bacillota bacterium | reverse complement strand
GGATATCCGATATCTTCGCGATATTGCCCGCCGTACTTGGCATTTTTTTGATACGGTGGTCGGAGCTGACGATAACGGGCTGCCCCCGGATAATCTCCAAATCTATCCGGCGAATGGACCGGCCCACCGCACCTCACCAACCAATATTGGTCTGTACCTGGCGGCAATATTAGCGGCTGATGATTTCGGATACCTGGCCACCACCGAAGCGTTTGCCAGGATTACCCTTACCGTAGATACGCTAGAGAAGCTGCCCCGTTGGCATGGGCATTTTTACAATTGGTACGACACTCAAACTTTACAATCTTTGCCGCCGGAGTATGTTTCCACGGTGGACAGCGGTAATTTGGTGGCCTATTTGATCACAGTGAAACAGGGACTGGGAGAATTCTTTA
>DNPP01000431.1:10927-13274 GCA_003501365.1 Bacillota bacterium | reverse complement strand
AATTGATTGATACGATTCAGGAAGATTCGGTTTGGGCGGAGGCAATCCTAATCAATCCGGGGGCATATACTCATTACAGCTATGCGTTGCGGGATGCCTTAGCCGGAGTCGGATTGCCGGTGGTGGAAGTGCATTTGAGCAATATTCACTGCCGGGAGGAATTCCGGCATGTTTCGGTGATTGCGCCGATAGCAGTCGGCCAGATCTGCGGGTTTGGATTTGACAGTTATTTATTGGGGCTTCAAGTACTCCAAAGAATGCCGGGGAAAGATTAATAAAATACCCATAAATATTTAAGATTTGAAAAATTTAAATCTTTTAGCTGGTCCGGTCGGTGTTTTAGCTGTTTCTGTAGCATTAGTTTCAGTTTTTGCTTTGGACTTTGAATGTTGCTTTGGATCATAATCGTCTTGGATAGCCGGCGCCGGAATCGGCAGCCCATCAGCAGCCAGTCCGTGTAAATGCCACTCTACAGCCATTTTCATGGCCTTGCGGGCCTCATCGGCTGTTTTACCCGAAGCCACACATCCCGGCAGGTCCGGTACATAGGCGGCATAATTTTGGTTTACTTTTTGCAAAACAAATAGATATTTCATTGTTGGGTCTCTTTCTTCATGGATTCGGCAAGACCATTAAAATTTTTCCGATTGAGCGAATCAAGTTTGTCGAAAGAATTTTGCAGGATAGTATTTGGAATAGTACGGGGTTGATTCGTCGAATCTTTGGGCGGCTTCGTTTGGATTAAAATACTTTCCAATGCTCCATCCGAAAGATCGTAATTAAGATTTCCGATAATCGTAATTCGCCCCTTTTGTTGCGGGTGCTTAAATTGACGGAAACTACCAAGGTCTTCAACGGTAAACCAGCCATTTTTGGTTAGGATATGGATGATTTCTTCAACTTTCATGAACGGGCCTCTTAAAAAATTAATTTTTAACAAAGAATAAAAGAAGCGATAAAGAAAAATAATTCAGGATTAATTTTAATTATAGCACAGATTTTTCCAAAATTTAAGCTAAAATTAGCTATTTATGGAGGGAACATGATAGAGCGCTTACAAAAGTTTCGAGAAAATCTAAAAAATCTCAATTTAGACGGGGTTTTGATCAGCAATTCGGAAAATAGCCGTTACTTGAGCGGATTTTCCGGTTCATCCGGGGTACTTTTAATATCGGCCGATACGGCCGCCATTATTACGGATTTTCGATACTGGGAGCAAGTATCTCAGGAGGTTAAAGATTTCCAACTGTATAAACAAGGGCCCAACCTCTGGCAAAGCATTGTAGCTTTAGTGCAGAAGTTACATTGGACTAAAATCGGATTTGAAGCTGCAACGCTCACTTATCAAGATTATCAGACCTTTTGCAATTTAGTACCGAAGAATGTACAGTTGATACCCCAGAACAATCTGGTTGAACATCAACGCTGGGTTAAGGATACCGCTGAAATTGCGCTGCTTTCCACTGCAGAGCAAATTACCGATCGGGCATTTGCTGAAACTTTACCCATCATTAAACCCGGCATTAAGGAGCGGGAAATTGCCCTGGAGTTTGATCATCAACTGCGATTGCAAGGGGCTGAAGGGAACTCTTTTACTACAATAGTCGTATCCGGAGCCCGTTCGGCTTTGCCCCATGGTGAAGCCTCCGATAAAAAGGTAGCTGTCGGTGACTTAGTTACAATTGATGGGGGCGCCTTATTTCAGGGGTATCATGCCGACATGACCCGGACTGTGGTGGTGGGGAAGGGCTCAGAAGAACAAAAAAGGCTTTACCAGGTAGTACTTCAAGCGCAGGAATTGGCACTGCAATCATTAAAAGCCGGCCTTATCGGTTTCGAGGTTGATAAGATCGCCCGTGATTTTCTTTCCCAGCACGGTTATGGCGGTGATAAATTTGGTCATGGACTTGGACACAGCGTTGGACTGAATATCCATGAGTCCCCCAGGTTAGCGGTGACCGAACAGAATCCGATCCCGGCGGGAGCAGTAATTACGGTGGAACCGGGGGTATATATTCCCGGGTGGGGTGGTGTCCGGATTGAAGATCTGGTAGTGGTTAAGCTCGACGGTATTCGTAATCTCACCGCGAGTCCGAAAAAGGAATTAATTGAGCTTTAATAAATCTGCTCGACAAAGCCTATAGATATATGATAAAATGTTTCAGGGTTATTGGACTAGCTGGAACGAGACAGCAAATTTTGAACCTGTTATATGTTGAGGGAGGATACCAATGATTTCTGTAACTGATTTTAAGACCGGTCTGACAATTGAAATTGATGGGCAACTTTATACAGTGATTGAATTTATGCATGTTAAACCGGGCAAAGGCGCTGCTTTTGTAAGAAG
>DNPP01000431.1:5517-10591 GCA_003501365.1 Bacillota bacterium | reverse complement strand
CAGGCACGGATTGATTCCCGGGATATGCAATATTTGTATAAGGCTGATGATGAATATACGTTCATGGATACCGATAACTATGAACAGGTTAATATTCCCTCCGCTAAGATGGGGGATGCTCCCAAATACCTTAAAGAGAATATGCTCGTTGAAATTCAGTTTTATCAAAATGAGGTTTTGGGGATTGACCTACCTAATACTGTTGAATTAGAAGTTGTTGAGACTGATCCCAGCTTCAAAGGGGATACCGCAACCGGCGGCTCCAAACCGGCTACGCTGGAGACCGGGACTATCGTTAACGTGCCATTTTTTGTTTCGAAAGGCGATATCCTCCAAGTTGATACTCGAACCAACCAGTATTTAAAACGGGTTACCAAGTAAAAAATTCTGGAACCGGGTAAAAGGTTCTGAATTAATAAAATATGTAAAGGAAAACCGTCTCAAAAGGACGGCTTTTTTTTAAAAATTAATGGCGTTAACCTATAAAGAAAAAGTGGTCGATGATCGATAACTATAATAGATAATTCAAATAAATGAATTCAATACCAGCTTTTAAAATAATAATGAGGAGGAACGGCTCAGATGGGAATCTGTAAAGAATTGAGTTGGGGTTTTCAAATACTGATTCTGGCTCTGGTGGCTGTGGTTTGTCAATTTCTAGTCAGTTGTTTTTAAAAAATCAAATTAATCGAGCGGTATAAAGTAGTCGATTTGTTTATTGTTGCGGTAAAGATTGGCCTGGACTTGTACAAAGGGGGCCAATTTTTTTATTTCCCATTTAAAGCCATTTGCTATTTGCGAATGAAGGACCCTCCCGTAAGAAATAATACATGCTAAGGGAGGGTTAAATTCATGCAAGATTTAAAAGAAAGAACGGCATATTTACGAGGTCTGGTTGAAGGGGCAGCTTTCCCCAGCGACGAAAAAGAAAAGCTGGTCTGGGACGGCTTGATGAATTTTTGTGAAGAGGTGGCCGATGAGTTAACTCAGATGACGGATTCGCAAGAAGAATTTGAAGATTATGTGGAAGCGATTGATGAGGATTTAGGCACCTTGGAAAAATATTTTTACGATGACGGTGAAGCCGATGATAACGTTGATGTAATCTTCTCCAAGGACGAAAAGGGCGAAGGGGTAATGGAACTCTCTTGTCCTCATTGCCATGAAGAAATCTATTTTGAGGATCAAAACGGCGACTATGAGGTAATCTGTCCGGAATGCGGTAAAGTGGTATGGAATAGCGCGGGTTTAAGTAATGCGTCAGCCGCAAATATCGATGTGATTTAAGCACAATTGAAATGATGATTGAAAAAATGAGTAGGCTCCCAATCTCCAATCCCCGATCCCTGTTTTACTGTTTTACTGTTTTACGGTTTTTCTGATTCCTGATTTCCAATTTTGATTCCGGTCATTCTCTGTCATAAATTAAGGCCCGTCTCCATAAGTATTATCGGACGGGCTATTTTGATTTATAAAGGAAATGATGACGATTCTGAAGGGCTATTCTTTGGATTCAACGAACAAACAGACTTCGGGAAGTAAATGGCAGGAGATCCTGCAATTTTTCCCCACCGATTTACGGCAAATACTGGCAAGGTTCCCGGTCAATATACAAAATAGCGCAATTGAAATCCGCTTGCGGATCAATCAGCCGCTGGAAATTAATCTTGACGCAAAATCGGTTTTCATCGCGACCGATGGTAGACCGGTAAACGAGATCAGCCAAGCGGTGCTCATTAGTCCGGAAATGATCAAAAAGTTATTGCAATCGATCAGCGCAGGTTCTTGGTATGCATTGGAAGAGGAATCGGTTCAGGGTTATCTGACTTTACCGGGGGGGCACCGGGTCGGCTTTACCGGTCATGCTTTACAGGAGAACGGACGGATCCGGTTCATTCGAAATATCGGCAGTCTTAATTTTCGAATTGCCAAAACACTGAAAGGGATAGCAACCCCGGTAATGCCTTTATTATGGAAAGAGGGCCGCTTTTTAAAAACATTAATTATCTCCCCCCCGGCCGCCGGAAAGACCACGTTATTACGGGAGATTATTCGTGAAGTCAGTTATGGGAATCCTCGGTATAATTCCGCCGGAATTCATGTGGGATTGGTGGATGAGCGCTCGGAGATTGCCGGAAGTTATCAAGGGATACCTCAACTTGATGTGGGACCGCGTACGGATCTCCTGGATGGAGCTTCAAAGAAAGAAGGAATTTATTTATTATTACGAGCGATGAACCCTGATTTAATTGCCACGGATGAAATCGGAACGGATGATGATGTCCGGACAATAGCAGACGTAATCAATGCCGGAGTGAGTTTCCTGGCAACAGCGCATGCCCGTAATATTACCGAGGCAATATTACGACCGGGTTTGAAACGCATCTTGGAAAATGGTTCGGTCGAACGTTTAATCACCTTGAGTAACCGGATGGGGAGCGGGACCATTGAAAGTATAAAGGCGGGAATCAGCGAATCTGAATTATTGGCGGCGGCTATTCGACCGGGAGGAACAGATGATTAAAATAGTCGGAGCAATCCTTATTATTGGGATTAGCACATTAGCCGGTTTCTTTTTTGGTCAAAGATTTAGTGAACGTTGTTCCTTATTAAAGTTATGGTTGCGGATTTTAGACATTTTTCAAACGGAAATTTATTTTGAAGCCCGGGTATTACCGGATATTTTTCGGAGAACCGCTGTGATAATTAAGGACCGCTATTTTAGCAATGCCTTCAATTGGCTTGCCGCGTCGCTGGAGTTTGGCTCGGATCAAGATTTTGGAGAGGCTTGGCAAAAATTTCTGATTGAGACCGGACTGGGTATCCTTCACAAAGAGGATTATCTTGAACTGAATGAACTCGGACACTATTTGGGAATCACTGATCGAAACGATCAATTGGCAAAGATCAAAACTTGTCATGCAAGTCTGTCCTTTAATTTACAAGCCGCAGAAGTCGAAAGAGACAAAAGGACCCGGATTTATCGCTATTTAGGTTTCGCAATGGGAGCTATTGTGGTGTTATGGCTGATCTAAGCGATGCCCACAGGAGGGACGAAATTGGATATCAATCTTATTTTCCGAATAGCGGGGATTGGAATATTAATATCCGTATTGAATATGGTTTTAAAACAGGCGGGGAAGGAAGAACAAGCACAAATGCTAACTTTAGCCGGTGTGGTGATCGTGCTTTTAATGGTCATCCAAATCATTCAGCGGTTATTCACGGATGTCAGGGCTGTTTTCGGATTATAGTCCCGCAAGGAGCAAGCAATTATGAGTTTCTTTACGATTTTAGGTGTGAGCTTAATTATCACGATGTTATTACTTGTTTTACGTAAAGAACGGCCGGAAATAGCGGTTGTTTTGGCGATTGCCGCCGCCGGTTTAATTTTGGCTTCACTTTTGAAGAGCATCGGGCAGATTGTAACGGTGTTTGAGTCATTGGCCATCAAGTCTCAATTCAACCTCGAGTATTTAAAGCTGGTCGTTAAAATTGTGGGATTGGCATATTTAGCTGGATTTGCCGCCCAAATTTGTAAAGATGCCGGTGAAGGCAGCATGGCAGCAAAAATCGAACTGGCCGGGAAAATTTTTATTTTATCCTTAGGGATTCCGATTATTGTCGGCTTATTGGATCTAATTTTAAAAATATTATAGATAACGAGAATAGGGCAAAAGGGCAAAAGGGCAAATCGACCCACTTTTAAGGAGAAGTCCAGCATTACCATGAAACACATTATGATAATATTCTTCAGCGCCTTCATCTTGATTGGAATGGTTCATCCGGCCCTTGCTGCCGATTTCCGGTTGAACACATCCACCATTGAGGCGGTTGATTTGAATGAATTGAATAGTTTCATTAAAACGTTGGATTTGGAGACCCAGAATTTATTACCGCGTTTCGATTTAAAATCATGGGGCGTGACCGGTCCGGAATGGGATTTTGCTAAGATTGGCCGGAATGTGCTCGCTTATTTTTTACGGGAATTGGTTTTTAATTTTCGATTATTGGGTGAGCTGCTGTTGCTGGCAATGGCATTAGCATTGCTTCAAAATATGCGGCATGCTTTTGAAAGTGAAACTGTAAATCAAATTGCATTTAGCCTGTGTTTCCTGGTAGTGATGGGTCTAGTGATTAAAAGTTTTAGTGTTACTTTTTTAATCGCCAGAGAGGCTCTCCAGCAAATGACCAATTTCATGTATGCCATTATTCCCTTATTATTTTCCTTGATTGCAGCGGGAGGAGGTGTGGCCACTACCGCCATTGTTCACCCCATTTTGATCTCCAGCATCGGTTTGATAGGGGGGCTGATGAGTGATTTGGTTTTTCCGCTGATCCTTTTTGCCGGGGTTTTGGGTTTGGTTAATTTTCTAGTGGATGGTTTTCAAATTAATAAATTGGCTAATTTATTGAAATCGGCGGCTATAGGACTGATGGGTCTGGCCATGGCCGTCTTTATTGGGATTATTACCATTCGGGGATTTGCCGGTTCTATCGCTGATAGTACAGCTTTGCGGACTGCCAAATATGTTTCCAATACGTTTTTGCCGGTAGTTGGGGGAGCGCTCTCCGACACGATGGAGATGGCGGTTGGTTGTTCGATGGTATTAAAAGGAGGCCTGGGTATCTTCGGTTTAGGTTTGGTGGTTTTAATCATCGTGTTTCCACTAATTAAAATTCTGGCACTGGCTGTGATTTATCAACTCAGCGGTGCTGTGATACAGCCATTGGGTAACACCCGGCTGGCTGATGCTTTGCAGACGGTAGGCGCAACCTTTTTTAACCTCTTTGCGGCGGTGGCGATTGTGGGTCTGATGTTCTTTATTGCGTTAGCCATTCTAGTGGGAGCTGCCAATTTTAGAACGGTTTAATATTTTATATCAAAGGGTCTGGAGGAAGAAATGAGCCAGGTAACGGAGTGGTTACGGCAACTAGTTGCAGCCATTATTTTGGCCGGATTATTAGAGATGCTGCTTCCGAATAATGAATTGAAGAACGTTACCAAAATGGTGATGGGGCTGTTAATTATGATGATTCTGATTCAACCTTTGATCAAAGTTTTTGTTCTTCC
>DNPP01000431.1:0-5190 GCA_003501365.1 Bacillota bacterium | reverse complement strand
AAGCTGGTCATTGAGGAAGGCTTAAAAATCCGGGAGAGCTGGACTAAGGAATTACAGCGGCAAAATCACGCCTTGCTTGAGAAAAAGCTCAGAAACATCGTGGGATTAATCGATGAAGTACAATTGAAAGGGATAAAGGTAGATTTTCAAGATGATCAACCCATTAAAGCCGTTCTGAAGTTAAAATTGCTGGAGCCGGTTTCATCAACACCGGAGAACATTACAATTATCCGACGCAAAGTCGTTAATGCTGTTCAACTACTTACGAATCTTAGTCCCGACAAAATCGAGGTGAGTTGGAATGGCTGAAGATAAACATATTTTTAATTTTTCTTATCAGGAGCTATTTAAAAATCTGCAAAGAAAACCGAGTCTGATCTGGTTAATACTGGGGCTCATCGGCCTGGGCTTCTTTTTGTTACTCACTGGGAATGGTCAGGATCATTCCTCTAGCGGGAACTCAGGAGTAACTCACAGTCAAACGGAAGATTCATCGGATTCGGCAGTCGCTTCTAGGCGGCAATTGGAGGCGGAATTGTCTAAGACCCTTGCTGCCATCGATGGAGTAGGCCGGGTGAGAGTGGAATTGAATATCAAATCCGGGAGCCGTAAAGTTTGGGAACGGCAATTGAATGTAACCAAACGGGTTTCTCAGGAACAAGGGTCAGCAAATACGGAAGAAAGTAATAATGATCAATTGGTACTGGCTAAAAGTCAGGATGGCCGGGATGTACCAGTTTTAAAAGAAGAGTTAGCCCCGGAGATTCAAGGAGTGATTGTCGTTGCCACTGGGGCCAACGATGCCCGGATTAAAGAACTTTTGATCCAGACGGTAATGACAATTCTTGATCTTCCGGCACATCGGGTAATGGTTATTCCAGGAACAGTCGAGGAGGGGACGGGAAAATGAAAGAATTTTTTTATGTGTTTGAGCGGCGTAAAAGTTGGGCCGCATTAATGGTTTTGGTCCTGGCCGGCCTGTTCGGTTATGGATATTATTTTGCAGCTGTCCATGGAACAGTCCCGACTGAAGCTCCAAAGTTGCCGCCGGTTAAGGAACCGGCTCCATTAAACATTCCTCGTGAATATAGTCCCAATGATTCGCTGCTGGACTTGAAAATCGAAAGGGACCGGGAAAGAAGCCGTGAAGTAGAGAAAATCCAAGAGCTCTTAGATAAAGTAGGTCTCTCCGACGAAGTCAGAAAGGATGCAGAAAAGGAACTTTGGCGTTTGACTCAAAGCTCAGCCAAAGAACACGAGTTGGAGAATATACTCAGTGCCAAAGGATTTCATGAAACCTTAGTATCGATCAGCCAGAAATTGGTATCGATTGTAGTCGCTAAAAAACTGCAACAGGAGGAAGTAAGGGATATTGGTCAACTGGCCGCGGAGATAACCGCTGTTAATTTGGAGCAGATCCAAATAGTGGAGAAATAAGATTTTTGGCCAAGTGTGAAAGAGCAATCCTTCAGTTTAGCGCGTTTTAGCACAGTTCCGCCAATATATTCCGCATATTTGTCACTTTACAGATTAAATTAATTAAAAGAAGGAATAATTACCTTGTTGGTGAATAAAATATCTGATTATTTTTTCCATTCCCTCAAAGGAGGACATTTGATGAATATTAAGGAAATCAAGGAACTGGTTAAAATGTTGGATGGTACCGATATCACCGAGTTTTCGATGGAAAACGAAGGAAGCAAGGTGGTCATCAAAAAAGGAATCAGCGGTCAAATGCCGGTTATTCCCCAGATGGGTTCCTACCAATATCCGGTGATCACGCAATTACCCGCATCAAGTCCGACAACCCCGCAAGAGACTTCATCAGTTGAAGACAAGAGTGAGGGACTTGGGCCAAACCAAGTCTTAATTGTTGCTCCGATGGTTGGTACCTTTTACCGCTCCTCCAGCCCGGAGGCAGAACCTTATGCACAAATCAACCAAATGGTTGAGGCAGGACAAGTAGTGTGTATTATTGAAGCAATGAAACTTATGAACGAGATCGAGAGTGAATGGAAAGGAAAGATAGTCGAAATTTTGGTCGACAATGCGCATCCGGTTGAGTATGGTCAACCCTTAATGGTATTGGAAAAAGTTTGACCTCACAGTACAATGGTGCCGTCGGCACCTTGTATTAACTAACCAAACAACCGGAGGTTGAAATATGTTTAAGAAAATACTTATCGCCAACCGCGGCGAGATTGCGCTCAGAATTATCCGAGCTTGCAAGGAGATGGGAATCGGTACAGTTGCGATTTATTCGGAAGCCGATCGTGAATCTTTACATGTTCATTATGCTGATGAGGCTTTTTGTGTAGGACCGGCGCCGGGTAATCGTAGTTACTTAAATATCCCCAATATTATTAGTACCGCTACCATTGCCGAAGTGGACGCCATTCATCCCGGTTATGGATTTCTGGCTGAAAACGCCCGTTTCGCCGAAATTTGCGAGACTCACCATATTAAGTTTATCGGGCCGCCGGCGAATGCCATCGAAAAAATGGGCGATAAAGCCGTTGCCAAACAAACCATGAGAGATGCCGGAGTACCGGTTGTCCCTGGCTCGCAAGGCATTATCAAAGATGATAAGGAATTATTACAAAAGGCCGAAGAAATAGGCTTTCCGGTGATTATCAAGGCCTCGGCCGGAGGCGGCGGTCGGGGCATGCGGGTAGTCAATAGCCATGATGAGTTGCTCAATGCCTATCATACCGCTCAATCCGAAGCCGATGTTTGTTTCGGTAATTCCGAAGTTTATATGGAGAAATATATCGAGGAACCGAAACATATTGAGGTGCAGTTGCTTTTAGATGAACATGGGAATGGGGTTTATCTGGGAGAACGCGATTGTTCGGTTCAGCGGCGTCATCAGAAAGTTGTTGAAGAAGCGCCTTCGCCGGTAGTTACCCCGGAGATGCGACGTAAGATTGGTGAGGCTGCCCTGATGGGTGCTAAATCAGTCGGTTACACCAATGCCGGGACAGTGGAGTTTCTACTTGATAAAAACGGCAAGTTTTATTTTATGGAGATGAATACCCGGATTCAAGTGGAACATCCGGTTACCGAATTAATCACCGGGATCGATCTGATCCGTGAACAGATCAAAATCGCTGCCGGCGAAAGTTTAAGCTTTTCTCAAGCAAATGTCGCCATCAGAGGACATGCCATCGAATGCCGTGTTAATGCCGAGGATCCCGCCAAGAATTTTATGCCCTCGCCAGGTCGGATAACGGTATATCGTGTGCCGGGAGGACCTGGAATCCGGGTCGATAGTTGCGCGTATGAAGGCTTTGTGATTCCGCCTTATTACGATTCGATGATTGCCAAATTAATTGCTTGGGATGATACCCGGGAAAAGGCTATTGACCGGATGATTAGAGCTTTAGAGGAGTTCGAGATTCAAGGCGTAAAGACAACAATACCTTTTCAAATGGAAGTCCTAAAAAATGAATACTTCCGGAAAGGTGAAGTTTATACGAATTTTATTCAAACCAGAATATTTAATCAGTCAGACATATCTAACGACCACTCCGATTAAAATGGTGTTGATGGATGATTGAGGGGGGCGTTTTCAGTTGGAGAATATTGAAAGATATGAAACGGGCTCGATCCGGATCGCCAATGAAGTGGTCCGGATTATCGCCGGTTTAGCCGCTTCTGAAGTTAAAGGCGTTATCGGAATGAGCGGTGGAGTGGTGGATGGTTTCGCAGAGTTGGTCAAAAAGAAGAATCTGGCTAAAGGGGTAAAGGTAGAAGTCGGTGAAAAACAAGCGGTGGTTGATTTGTTTGTGATCATCGAGTATGGGTCCAAGATCCCCGACATCGCCTATGCAATTCAGGAAAATGTTAAGAAAGCCATTGAAAGCATGACCGGGTTGGAAGTTATTGAGGTCAATGTTCATATTCAAGGAGTTGAGTTTAAACAGGACGAATCATACGAGGTGAAAGTCCTTTAGGTTAAAGAATGAAAGGGGTCCATTTCAATGAAGGTCTGGGAACGGCTAGTTAGTCTCTTGGCAGGAATTATTTTAGCAGTTATTGGTATTGTCTTTTTTTTGGTGGCAATCAGACAAGCTTCTATCATTCTAAGTCATTTAAGTAATTTAACCACCAAAGAACAGTTATGGGCCGCGGGAGTCGCTCTGGTTTCCCTTGTCTTGGCCTTTTTTGCAATCAAAATGGCTTTACGGATGCGCCGGGAAGAAAAAACTATTATTAACCAGACCCAATTCGGTGAGATTCGAATTGCGGTTTCAGCGGTCGAAAGTTTAGCATTACGGGCCAGCAAAAGGATTAAAGGGGTAAAAGATGCCCATGTGGGTGTGCGGGCTGATTTGACCGGATTGGATATTTTTATCGAGATCACTGTCAATCCGGACCTCAATATTCCCCAAACCACCGAAGAGATTCGCGCTAAAGTTGATGAGTACATATTTGAGACTGTTGGTATCCGGGTAAACTCTGTAAAAGTCCTGGTAACTAAAGTCTCCGGTGAAAACCGCACCAGGGTTGAATAATTTATTTATATTTAAACTTTATTTGGACAATCTGGTTTAAAATAATTAGTTTTTGGTCAATTGCCAAATTCAATTGTCAATTGCGAATGAAGGGAGTACCTTACGTGGATGATTTTTTACGGGAATACCTGCCAAAATTGTTGGATTATAAAGGGCGAATTATTGGAAGTATGATCGGGCTAATAGCCGGTCTGTTATGGGCCTTTTTGGGCTTTTGGAGAGCGATCGCCTTCTTGGTTTGCGTCGTTGCCGGGTATTTTTTCGGTAAAAAAATCGACCAACGCGGCTCACTCCGGGGAATACTTGAGCGGATTATTCCGCCCAATGACTGAGGGTAGCTGATGAGCAGACATATTGCCAGAGAATTAGCTTTTCTAATTTTATTTGAAACGGACATTGGTAGGAACCCTTGGCAGGAGGTTCTATCACGAACCATTGCCGAAAATGAGTTGCCTGAACAATCCAGGATTTTTTTAGAACAGTTAGTGAAGGGCACTATCCAGCAATTGCAAGCGATTGATGCTGAGATTATGCAATACGCTCAGGATTGGAAGCTGGAACGAATGGCCAACACCGACCGGAATATCTTACGAATGGCAATTTATGAGATCAAATATCTAGAGGACATTCCACCCGGAGTCACCATTAATGAAGCGGTGGAGTTATCCAAACG
>DNPP01000500.1 GCA_003501365.1 Bacillota bacterium | reverse complement strand
GCCGCGATTTCCCCAATTTGGTGATGGGATGGATTGCCGTCGATTTACTGGAAGAGTTGCCTACCAAACTCCAGCAGCTGAGTGAAATGTTTAAATGGGCTTTACTATTGGGTAAGGATAAGATGATTACTCAATCGGCTATTGCCGGGTTGGACGTTGAGTTCATTATTTATCCGGCCGAAATTGAAAGGCAAGCGGTTGCCGAAGTATCCCGCCGGCATTTTCAGAATCTGGCGGGGATTTTTGAGAACTTTTTACGTTGGTGGACTCAGGGGAAATATTATCCGGATCAAATTGTCGCGGCTTTTGTACAGTTTACATCCGCTATCACAAACGCCGTCAAAGAGACGGATTTGGATCTGTTTAAGCGCCTTAAACAACAGGAAATTATGAAACAAACTTTAAGCGCCATTACCATGGATCAATTGGAAACCGTTTTACGGGATTTGCAAAAGAATTTATGTTTAAATGGAAATGATACCCAAGCCGTTTATAGTTTACCGGTCATTCGAGCGCTTAAAATAATTGCCGAAAATTATCAAACCGGTATTTCCCGGGAAGGAATCGCAGAGAGGCTTCATATCACTCCGGAATACTTAAGCATGTTGTTTTATAAAGAAGTAGGCCAAAGCTTTACAGCTTATCTTAAGAATTACCGGATTAATAAAGCTAAAGAGCTGTTGACGGATACCGAACTTAAAATTTATGAAATCGCTGAAAAAGTAGGCTATCTGGATCCTAAGTATTTCTGTCGTGTTTTCAAGGAAGTAACCGGCGTCCCGGCCGGTGAATACCAAAAATATCTTTCGGAGCATAGTTGAATATTTAAATTAAATGACATTACATTTTTACACCTTCTTTACAAATTTAGAATTTCGCAAGGCGCCATAATCACTTATATTAAAAGAGAAAGGTGCGCGCCTGTTCAGTTTGGAAATTAAACGTTAATCTAGGGAGGATATCAATGAAAAAAAGCGTTTTGCTTGTAATGGTGACCGTTATACTTATTGCCATCTTTGCATTAAGTGGAGCGGCCTCGGCCAAGACCAAACTGGTACTTTGGTCTTATATGGAAGGCAAGTCCCAACTGGAGACTTTCGATTGGATTTGCGAAACCTTTAATAAATCACAGCCTGACATTGAGGTATCCCATGTTTATGTTCCATTCGCCGATTTTAAGAAACAACTTTCAATTGGCATGGCAGCCGGTAAATTACCGGATTTGGTGGTTATCGATAATCCGGATCATGCCGCATACGCCCAAATGGGTCTTTTTGCCGATGTGACTCCTTACGTTTCAAAATGGTCGAAACAATTTTTCCCGGGGCCTTGGAAATCTGTGACGTTAAACGGGAAATGTTATGGAATTCCTTTTACCAGCAATTGTTTAGCTCTTTTTTACAATATCGATATGCTTAAAAAAGCCGGAGTAAACCCGCCGACGACCTGGACTGAATTACGGGCCGCAGCTAAAAAATTATCAGGTAACGGTGTCTATGGACTCGGAATCTCAGCGGTAAAATCCGAGGAGGGTACTTTCCAATTCTTACCCTGGCTGCTTTCTTCCGGCGCCAAAATTGATAAGCTGGACAGCAAACAAGCAATTGGTTCTTTCGCGATTTTAAATAATCTTGTCAAAGACGGTTCCATGCCCAAAGAAGTGATCAACTGGTCTCAAGCCGATGTTGAGAAACAATTTGCCGCCGGGAAACTGGCTATGATGGTCAATGGTCCTTGGAATATTCCGGCTGTTAAAAGCGATGCCCCGGATATGAAGTGGAGTGTTGTTAAGATCCCGAAAGATAAGATATATTCTTCCGTGCTTGGCGGAGAGAACCTGGGTGTCGTCAAAGGGAATAATGTCAAGGCAGCCTGTAAATTTTTAGAGTTTGCCGCTGATCCTAAAATCGTTAAAGAATATGAATTAAGGTATAATATGTTTCCTCCTCGCCAAGATGTGGCGGCCGATAAGGCTTGGACGGAGGATCCAATTATGCAAGTCTTTATGGATGAGATGAAATATGCCATGCCACGAGGCCCGCATCCCAAATGGCCGGAAATTTCCAATGCGATGTCGACTGCGCTTCAAGAAGTTTTGACGGGAGCTAAAACTCCTGCCCAAGCGGCCAAAGATGCGCAGGGTAAAGTGGCGGAAGTTTTGAAATAATTAATTTGTGGTTGGAAGACGGAACGGAAAAATTGGAGTATGTGGCGACATGTACTCCAATTTATTTACCATGAATCCGGCAAGGAACTTCAAAATCATTTAAAATTAAGAACTACGAGGTTTAATGCAGCATTAGGGCGGTGATAAGAATGAAATATACCATTCAAAAAGGGCAATCAATCGGTTTTCTATTTGTTTTACCGGCCTTGCTTTTTATGATGGTCTTTATCGGGTATCCGATTATTTATAACCTGATTTTGAGTTTTCAGGATGTAAGCGTGATGACTTTTAATAATCCGGTCAAGGAATGGACCAGCTTCCGCAATTACATTCAACTCATGGCCGATCCGGTGTTGAGGACTACCGTCATTAACACCCTTTATTACACGGTTGCCTGTATTGCTTTTCAATTTACAATTGGATTTGCGCTGGCCATCTTTTTCAACAAATCGTTCCGGTTGGCCAAAAGTATCCGGGGATTGATGATGGTGGCCTGGTTAATGCCGGTGACGATTACCGGGCTGATTTTTAAGTTTATTTTTAGCACCAATGGCGGGATAATTAATGAATTTCTAATCGGAACCCATCTGTTGCATCAACCGATTGAATGGTTGTTGCAACCTGTAACGGCTTTGTGGGCGTTAATCATCACCAATATATGGATTGGGATTCCTTTTAATATGATTCTTTTGATTACCGGGTTAAGCACCATCCCCCGGGATGTCTATGAGAGCGCCAGTATCGACGGGGCCGATAGGCGGCAACAATTCATCCATATAACCGTTCCTCTGTTAAAACCGGCGATCCAATCGGTGTTGATTTTGGGATTCATTTATACTTTTAAGGTATTCGATTTAGTGTATGTAATGACTAAAGGGGGGCCGGTGAACGCTACCGAAGTCCTTTCAACCTTCTCGTACCGGTTGTCGTTTACCGAATTCAGCTTTAGCAAAGGGGCCGCTGTGGCCAATATCTTATTTGTGATACTTTTTATCGTAAGTTTAGGTTATTTACGATCAATTAACAAAGAGGAGACGATGTAGCATGAAAAGCCGTAAGCAATCTCAACATGCAATGGTTTATCAAAATGTGTTTAGTCTAATCATTGCCATTGTCTTCTTATTTCCTTTGTTTTGGTTATTGTCAAGCTCATTTAAAATGGAAGCAGAGATTTTTAAATCTCCCCCTACATTATTGCCGTCCCACTTATATTTGGCGCCTTATGTCGATCAATTTACAGGCCAATATAACATGCTCCGTTCATTTTTGAACAGTTGCGTGATCTCGTTATTCGCGATGCTAATCAGCTTGATACTATCTGTAATGGCCGCTTACGGACTGGCCCGCTTTAATTTCCGGGGCCGAAAAGTTCTGATCTTATCCTTTTTAATCACCCAAATGTTGCCGGCTACCTTAATCCTGACACCGTTATTTATCATTTTTAACAAAATGCAATTTTTTAACACGTATTGCGGGCCGATTATCGCCGATGCGACCTTGGGAATTCCTTTTTCGGTTTTGATGTTACGGACCTACTTTTTATCCATTCCGAAAGAACTGGACGATTCGGCTAGGGTTGACGGATGTAATGCTTTTAGCGCTTTTTGGAAAATTATGCTGCCTATTGCCCGTCCGGGAGTGATCGTCATAGCGATTTTTTCTTTTCTTTTTGCCTGGGGTGATTTGATTTATGCCAATACATTTATGAATCAACCGAATTTAATGCCGATGACTGCCGGAATATATAACTTCATAGGGCAATATGGGGTTTCCTGGAACCGGGTCATGGCTTTTGGAGCCTTAACCGTATTTCCGGTGGTGATGATTTTTATTTTCATGCAAAAGTATATCATTAGCGGATTGACCAGTGGCGCGGTCAAGGGCTGACGGCTAGAAAAGTAAATGTTATTGTAGCTTACGCAAAGGAGAGGATCTCAATGGATTTTATTTTTCGGACGGACGGCAATCGTTTGATCTGTGAATACGATGCTCAGAAATTATGGGTAGAACCGTGGGGTGATAATAGCCTGCGGATTAGAGCTACCCATCTTGCTGCGATGCAGGATGAAGACTGGGCGTTATTGCCGCCCAAAGCTTGTGATGTTCAGATTTCAATCAATGGCCGGAAAGCTTCGCTGGTAAACGGCAAGCTTCGGGTGGATATCTCGGGCGGCGGGAAGATTATTTTTTCCAACCGGAAAGGTGAAACCCTGTTAGAGGAGTATGTCAGGAACCGCAATGACATTCAGGAATTCTGCAGCGCCTTGGAGATCGAAGCCCGTCAATTTAAGGCGATTCCCGGTGGCAATTATCAACTTACGGTACGTTTTGAGTCCAATCCACAGGAGAAACTTTTCGGAATGGGCCAATATCAACAACCGTTCCTGGATCTAAAAAATTGCACGTTGGAGTTGGCTCAACGTAATTCACAAGCCACTGTTCCCTTTGCTTTATCCGGTCTGGGCTACGGTTTTCTGTGGAACAATCCTGCCATCGGGCAGGTGACTTTCGGCAAAAACATTACCGAATGGATGGCCTGTTCCACCCAACAGTTGGATTATTGGATTACCGCCGGGGACTCGCCGGCGGAAATTGAGGAGAATTATGCCCGGGCCACCGGGACCGTTCCCATGATGCCGGATTATGCCATGGGATTTTGGCAATGCAAATTACGCTACCAAACGCAAGAAGAGCTTCTGGAAGTCGCACGGGAATATAAACGCCGGAATCTCCCTATTTCGGTAATTGTTATTGATTTCTTCCATTGGCCCAAACAAGGGGAATGGAAATTTGACTTGGACTATTGGCCCGACCCGGAAGGGATGATCCGTGAACTTAAAGAGATGGGTATTGAGTTGATGGTTTCTATCTGGCCGACGGTGGATAAAACCAGCGAAAATTATCCGGAAATGGTGCAAAAGGGTTATTTGGTCAGGACGGAACGCGGTATTCGCGTCAGCATGGATTTCTTGGGGCAAACTGTTTTCTATGACGCCACCAATCCTAAAGCGCGTGAGTTTGTATGGCAAAAAGCGAAAGAAAACTATTACGATAAAGGAGTCAAGATTTTTTGGCTGGATGAGGCGGAACCGGAATATACGGTTTATGACTACGATAACTACCGTTACTATAGGGGAACCGATTTGGAAGTGGGAAATATTTATCCGGTGATGTATGCCAAAACCTTCTTTGACGGGATGACAAAGTCCGGTCAAAAGAATGTGATCAACTTGCTTCGTTGTGCTTGGGCGGGAAGCCAACGGTACGGAGCCCTGGTTTGGTCCGGGGACATTGATTCCAGTTTCACTTCGCTCCGGAATCAGCTCAAGGCGGGCTTAAATATGGGTATCGCAGGTATTCCCTGGTGGACAACGGATATCGGAGGGTTTCACGGCGGCAATCCCGAGGATCCTTCTTTCCGGGAATGTATGATTCGTTGGTTTGAGTATGCCGTTTTCTGCCCGGTATTTCGCCTGCATGGCGATAGGGAACCCCATTCGAAACCTCTGGGAACCAGTGGCGGCGGTTTATGCTCTAGCGGCGCGGGAAATGAAGTCTGGAGCTACGGAGAAGAGGCCTATGATATACTTGTAAAATATCTTTTGCTTCGGGAACGGCTTCGCCCTTATATCAGCCAAATAATGGAGGAAGCCCATCGGAAAGGTACTCCACCGATGCGGCCCCTGTTCTATGATTTCCCAGAGGATAGGGAGGTGTGGAATATCGAAGATCAATTTATGTTCGGCCCGGATATTTTGGTTGCGCCGGTTCTTTATGAAGGAGTGAGGACCCGTAAGGTGTACTTGCCGGTAGGCGCAAAATGGCGGGATGTCAATTCCGGGAAAACATACCCCGGAGGACAATTTATCGAATACGATGCTCCGTTGCAAGTAATACCTTTGTTTCTTAAGGATGATTCAAAACTGGTCATTAAGGTTTAGAGGATTTCGTACTGGCAAAAGTTATCCGGGTCTCCAAAATACATGGAGGCCCTTTTTTTATTGGCTCGGTCAGAGAAAATTATTGATCTTTTTATGCTTCGTCCTTAATCCGCGGTGTTAAACGAATTTGTTATTCGAATTTCTAGAAATTTAAAATTGTATTTCAACCCATAGCTGTTGTAAAGCTTATCGGTTGAAACTGATATCAAAAAGCATCATTAAAAAGCATATCCTTCAAACGTGAGGTTTTCATACCGATGTTAACCCAATGTCATCAGGTTAAGGAACCTTATATTGACAGTTCTTTCATCACCCAGGGCAGGAGTGGGAAATTTACGCCCGCTCATATCCCCTGGGCTGTTTGCCTATAAACCGTCTTAACCCCGCAAGGGGCTACATTAAAAAACCAGCCTGATTAATTATTACAAAGCATTTCCCAGCCCATTTATGGGGTTGAGATTGATTTTTAAACATACAGCCCAGAGGTTTTGACAGAGCTTGCAGTTCAACTTCAGCTCTGGGCGGTGAATTCGCGTGCACGCGCAAATCATTTTCCGTTTTATGAAAATTTAGGTTTTAACCCACGATAAAAGTTAGTTATAGAGACTGATCCAGGCAAATTAAGCGTAGATCATTTTTTATCCGAAGGTTCCTATTGCATATTCTCCCGGCCAGCTTTATAAACATTCGACACTATGGAATCCTCAGTAACCGGAGCCCAGTGCACTAAGCTGAAAGAATGCCGGGAGTCTTTGAGAATGGTTATTGATAAAGCCTAACAGAAAACCAAGCTAAGCTGGGAAGATTTATTGCGTAAATTAACCGGCATTGATTTTAAAAACTGCCCTATTTGTGGGCAAGGAAAAATGATTACTCATGAAATATTGTGCTGAAGCGGCTTCACTCAACGGTATTGCATCCGAATTTGTGAACGATAAAAAAGATGACTTTTGCTTTAATATCAAATTCGGATGCAATACTAATAGTTATTGGCCATGCGCGAGAAGCAGCGGTCGTCGTGACCGCTAAATTATCGAAAGTGAGAACAGTTTGAATGCATAAGGAAAAATTAAAGACAATTGCTGCTGATTTAATAGGTGTAATAAATGGAAGCAGTGAACCTGGCATTGAAGGTGAGCTAAAAACACGTTTTTTTAACCATAAAGGAGTATATTTAAATCTAATTGATAGCACTGCGGATTTATTTGAATCAATAATTCGGAAAATATTAAATGAAAATAATCTTGGCGAAAAATTTACTGAAAAATATATAGAGAGCCGATTGTTAGATATTATAAAAGATTATATAGATAATGGATCTACTGAAGAATGTTTACTACTTTCATTGAGTAGGAATATTAAGGAGTTAGAGGACTTCAATGATGAATTCATTGTTATAATCCCTGTGGATGGATTAAAAAGTATTGATTTAAAAAGATTAGATATTGGAAAGGTTACACTCTTTGAAATGACTGCTGAAAAAGGGTCAGTCTATTTTGATACTATTGAAAAAGTCATTTTAACTAGTAAAAATACAAAAGAACAGCAACAAATGCTTATTGAACGGCAACGAGAAAGGTTTAATGAGTTAATTGGTTGTATTTGTTCTGAGTATAAAGTCATTGCGGAGCCAACTCGTGCTGTTGAACGGGCGGAACAACAAACAAAACTAGCATTAGGAATAATTGGTTTTGGAATCCCTATTTTTTATTCAGATGATTTAAGAATAAAACTCGCATTGAAAGGTGAAATTTCTAGAGAAAGAAGATGTACTCCAGTATTAGCAACAGATAAAAATAGATGGTCGTTGAATCATAAAAAAATTGGCCCACTAACTAATTTTGAACTAAAAAAAGAGAACTTGGAACGCTTAAATAAATTAAAAATACTAACATTTTCAGATATGTTGAAAAAAGATAATCAAAATGATCTTGAATTAGCATTACTTAGGAGTTTACATTGTAGTTTTTTCTCTCATTGTTTCAATTCTAAATATGGATTTATCATTAACTTCTCAGAAAGAATTATTATCATGGATTGAAGACCAAGTTTAGTTAGTTTGTGAGTGAGTGGTTGCCATCCATGGACAACCTTCAAATTAGGTCAATGGTACGTCATATATCGACGAGTTGTAGGCTTCGGGTAAGGCTACATCCAACGGGTGAAAGTCCCGTCATGCCAATTGCCCGATTCAGATATGTAGCGATATCACAGTTTATGTGGGTAACCGCATATCCATTGCGTGACGTAAACGACCCGGCCCCTGAATGAAGAGTTGCAGCAGTTAAGTTGAAAATTTGAAAACCGAAATCGGTTTTGGAAATCTACTGCTACCTCAACATGGGCAAACCCGAAGATCTAATCCAGTCAATTTTGATAATAATTTAACCGCAGAAAACTTTTGAAATTCCGGGATTTTTGAGAAAGTGAGTCTTTGGCATAGGCGTAATTTCCGATTCTGGTTCGGTTACTCAAAATGCTGCAATACCGTGTTAGCGGTAAATTTGTTTGATGTTTATTTCCGTCCAGGGTATAATCGAATTAGAACGGTTCAGGTATGTTCATAATTGTAATACAACCGGGGGGATTTCAATAGATGAAGCTTGAAGAACTGGAAAATGAAGCCTTAAAACTCAATCCCAATTTACGCGCCAAACTTGCCGAGAAACTTTTGCATAGCCTTGAATCACTTACGGAGGACGAGAATGAACGTCTTTGGGCTGAGAAATGCTTGAGGCGTAATGAAGAACTGGAAAAAGGAACAGCGACGGAGCGACCCGGCGAGGATGTATTGCGTGACGCCAAGGTGCGGCTCTCATGAAGTAAAGTTTTCAATGAAGTGGCCAATCTCAATAACGTTTTGTTTTGGCATAAAAATATTGAGAAAAAGGAATTTGCCATCAACGGCGGCTTTCTCAACCACTATCCCGATTATATTGTTTTAACCAAAAGCCATAAAATAGTAGTTATTGAAACCAAAGGCGATGACCGGGATAATTCCGATTCGCGGATGAAGCTGAAGCTGGGACAGACGTGGGCCAGCAAGATCGGGAGCGACCGTTATAAATATTTCATGGTCTTTGATAACAATCCGTTGGATGGAGCCTATGGCTTGGCGGATTTTCTGGAGATTATGAAAGAGCTTTAATAACGTCTGATATTTGGATATTAAAAATTTGTTGCAGAATTTCAAGTAACAAGGTATAATTGACATTAGACGAACTTATGTTCGTTCGGGCGGTGATGATTTTGACCCTTTCGCACTTCCGTGATCCGATTCATGGATTTATCGAAGTTAGACCCTGGGAAGAGAAAATTATCGATTCCAAACCATTCCAAAGATTAAGGGGAATCAAACAGTTATCCCTTACCTACCTTGTGTATCATGGCGCGGAACATACCCGTTTCGGACACTCACTCGGTGTCATGCATCTGGCTACAAGAGCATTCCGGGTCGTCACTTCAAATAAAGAAACGCTGTTCTCCACGGAAAAGATTGCATGGTATGAACAAATATTAAGATTGATAGCATTAATGCATGATCTAGGACATGCTCCATTTTCACATGGCTCGGAATCGGTATTCCCAGATGGGCAAGAACATGAAGATTTTACCGAAAAAATTATCTTGAAGACTGAAATTGCCGACTTTATCAATGAAATTGGTAGGGAATTCGTTGTAAAATATGGCGAAGTTTGCAATATAACTCCGGAATTAATATGTTCTATTTATCAGGGAAGAAGCACCGGCAATCCTGATTTTATCTTTTTGAAGAAATTTATGGACAGCGAATTGGATTGCGACAAAATGGATTACCTGCTGCGGGATTCCGTTTATTGCGGCGTAAATTACGGGAAATACGATCTGGAACGGCTCTTATCAACTTTGACAGCTTATCAACAAGGGCAAAATACTTTTTTGGCCATAGAAAAAGGCGGGATTCATGCTTTCGAAGAATTTGTATTAGCCCGTTATTTTATGTTTGTCCAGGTGTATTTCCATAAGGCCAGAAGATTCTTGGATAAAATGCTGGTCGATTTTTTGGCACAGAATCTACCGGATGGCAGATACCCTGACAATGTTGAAGAATACTTGCACTGGAACGATGCACGAGTATGGAATATGATCGAAAACAGGGAATCTTCCAACGAATCTGCGATGAGATTGATTGGAAGAAAAATTATGAAATGCGTTTATGAATCTCCTGTTCATTCCGATAGAGCGCAAATCCAAATGTATAACCTTATTAAGAGTGATTTGAAGAAACTTTGTGGCGAGGCAAACTTAATTTTTGACTCGGCTGATAAAATGACTCATAAAATACCTTTAAAATATGAGATTGATAGCGAACAAGCCATCCCTATCATTCTTGATCATAGTGAGAAGCCAAGTACAATTAGTGCCGAATCCGGTATCATTAAAAAGATGACTGAACCGATTAATATTTTAAGGATATATGCGCATGAAAATTCGGCTAAGGATGCCGCTGCTTTCGTAAAAGAAAGAATGAAGGACATGAACGAGTAATAAAGGAGGTTTGAATCGTGGGCAGTGTCGTTAATTTGCTTCCCATTATCCAAAAGATTTCTCAATATCAACATCCCGGCAAAAAGATGCTTCAAAAAATGGTATATATCATTCAACGCCATGGGATCAATCTGGGTTTCAAATATGGGATTCATTATTACGGCCCTTATAGTTCTGAACTTGATTATGCCACCCATAGTCTCGCCATGCTGGGCGCAATTGAAATTATTCCGGACGGGATGACTCAACGAATTCACATGACTGAAATTGCGGGGACGTTACAGGAAGAACATCAAGACCAACTATTAAATGACCGTCAACTTGAAATCCTTAACGGGATTATTAATAAATTCGCCGGTTTTAGCGCATTCGAATTGGAAGTACTCACTACAACCGATTTTGTTGCTGAAGATTTGCGCCGCAGCGGAAAAGAATGGGATGATGCGGCAGTATTAGCAGGAGTCAAAACCATCAAAGGTGATAAATTCAGCGAGGAACAAATTAGGAATGCTATTGCGGAGCTGACAGAAATGAGTATCGAATCCGATCCGAAGTCTGATGGCTGACCGTATGAATAAAATGTATCTGATCCGGGCTTTCTTGTACCGGTTTGGATTTTGAATTAAGTCAGTATGTAAGCTTAATATTTGTCGTTCATAATTATTAAAAAGCTAGGGATAACCCTAGCTTTTTGTTTTAGGCTCTGTTTAAGACAACTGTTGGTTAGAACCTCTCTTGCTCTCTCCCAATGAAGCATTTCGAAGTAGTCGATTCAGCGGGAGAGTAATCGATGCCTTCGAAGCCCAAAAGTCTTTAGAGATCAACGGCAACATGTACACCGTACATGAGGGTACTCTTCCACTGAAACAGCCACTTTGAATCACATCTCAGGGGAAGAGCAAGAGTTAGGTCAAAATAGACCCTGGTTTTTCAACAATAATCTATAACAAAGCCGTGTTTTTTGCCGCCATCGTCCCGGCATTTTGTTACCCATCACCGTTAGGATGTAGACCCAAGAAAAAAGGACTTTTCAAATTACTGTCCAAATTATATAATAATTTTGTAGTCATTTTGTAGTGACGGTGCTATAATGAAAATTGAAATCCGAGGCGCCGAAGCCTTGAGCTTTCGGGAACGCCAGGTCGTAGTGCTCAAGGAAATGGGCGAAACTGCCGAAAAAATAGCTAAGAGGCTGGGTATTACCCAGAGCTCAGTGGCTACTCTATATAATCGCGCCAAAACTAAAGGCTATGAGGTAGTGATTGTGTTGCCCGGTACAGCCCTTGGTATTTCCGGCGCGGATGAAGAAGATAATGAAGGAGAATAATTTCGATGGAAAGGGCCAGAGTTAGTTTTCAGGATAGCCGGGAATACAGTCCCGTTAAACCGGCCAATATCAAGGGCGTGAAAACCGTCAGTAAGCAATGGCGTTTTCGGCCACGCTCGTTTTGGCCCTTTGTAATGTGGGGTCTGGCCCTTTTTGTCGGTTTTAAAATCACTGTTTTACCTTTGATTGAAGGGGTTTACAATTATGTGGCCGCTACCAATGAAATCAACCAGCTAAAAAGGGAATACATCACCATGAATCGACAGCTGGGCGATATGCGGAAAAAGCGGGATTATATGAAACAACCCGCCTATGTTGAAGAACGGGCGCATGAAATCGGGCTGGTTAAACCGGAGGAATCCCAGATGATGGTGGTGGAAGGCGTTACAGACGGAACAGCCCTTGCCAACAAAAACAAAGTGAAACAAGTAGAGATAGGGAACTAATACTAAGTTGCTTCTTAAATAATTATTCAATTGAGAAAGCAACTTAGTATAAGAAATTATAACACCAATTATTAAATTGCGGAGAATCTAAGCCGCAATTTTTTAATATGGTTATAAAGATAACTCAGTAAAACTAGATTCCTATTGGTTAATCTATACGCCCATTTATGTTCTCACACAGAGACGGCAGCACCTTTTGGTGCTACAGGTGAGAAAAAAATAAAATCAATTTTTGATTTTGTCTTTAAACTCCGCGCCTTTGCGCCTTATACAGTAAA
>DNPP01000097.1:1245-12357 GCA_003501365.1 Bacillota bacterium | reverse complement strand
TTGGCTGATCCGACCCGGATGCGGATCTGCGCCGTACTTCTCCAATGTGAACTCTCCGTGAACGAGATTGTAGCTCTGTTTGGTATGGGGCAGTCCCGCATTTCCAGACATCTTAAAATTTTGGCTGATTGCGGGATTCTTTCCTGTAGACGCGATGGACTTTGGTCTTTCTATACCGTTGCCGCCAAAGGAGACGGGAAACAGTTTATCGATGCTATCTCGTATTTGTTCAAAATCTCAATATTTGGGGATGATATCCACCGAGCCGAAGAACTGCTCCGGGAACGCCGGGAGGGATTAGTCCGGTTCTTCAACGATGCGGTCCGGGATTGGGATCGGTCGCGTAAAGAAGTATTAGGCTCTTTCAATTTGGATGAAGCGATTTCAGCTCGAATTAATGGAAGTGGGCAGCTAGCCGACCTTGGTTGTGGAGACGGCAACCTCGCCTATCTACTTGCGTCTCGTGGGTTCTCTGTGATCGGCGTTGATGCCTCCCCAGGCATGATCACCGCAGCCCGGAAGAAGATTGGGACGATGGAAAAGCAACTTGAATTCCGGATTGGCGAACTCGAACATCTGCCGCTGCGTGATGGCGAATGCGATACGGCAGTTGTTGCCTTAGCATTACACCATCTTTCGGCACCGCAGGAAGGGCTCTCTGAGATTTGGCGAATCCTTTCCAAAAGCGGACGGATCGTCATCGCCGACTTCGAGAAACATGGTGATGAAACGATGCGCCAGCGACACCACGACCTTTGGCTGGGGTTTTCACGGGAAGAGATTGCTAAGTGGCTCACTGCGGCTGGATTCCGGCTTGACTCACGGGAAACATTCAAGTTGGAAAGCGGAATTTCTTTAGCACTTATCAGTGCAATTAAATTATAGTTTGTATTTAATATTTGGCTATGTTCAAGAAAGGTTGATTGAAATACCTATTGCTTAATTTGAGGCCAAAAAGAATATCTCGCGCAGAGGCGCAAAGACGCAGAGTTAAAAACATATTTCATCCTTTATCTGCGCCTCCGCGCCTCTGCGGGAGGATAAAATAGGCATATCAGACCAACCATTATTGAAAACAGGGCTTAAACAAATATAAAAAAAGGAGAATCATAATGAAAAGTTTACCATTGGATTTAGGGCTTACTTACAAAGTGCAGGACATTTCACTGGCTGAGATGGGTCGAAAACAGTTGAATCTTGCCGAAAACGAGATGCCGGGCTTGATGAGCGCCCGGGCAAAATACGGGAAGCAGAAACCGTTTAAAGGATTGAAGATTGCCGGATCGCTTCATATGACGATTGAGACCGCCATGTTAATCGAGACCTTGTATGAGTTGGGAGCCGATATCCGTTGGGCGTCCTGTAATATCTTTTCAACCCAGGATTATGCAGCTGCAGCAATTGCCGCTAAAGGGACCGCTAAGGTCTTCGCCTGGAAGGGAGAGTCCCTTGAAGAATACTGGTGGTGCACGGAAATGGCCCTTACCTGGCCAGACGGCTCCGGCCCGGACTTAATCGTTGACGACGGCGGGGATGCCACTTTGTTAATCCACCAAGGGGTGAAGGCGGAAAATAACCCGGCCCTATTAAAAGAAAAGTTTGATAATAAGGAATTCCAAATTTTAATGGACCGGCTCGCCGATGCTTATACGACTAATCCTAAAAAATGGAGTAAGATGGCGGAAAAAATTCACGGGGTATCCGAAGAAACCACTACCGGTGTACACCGCCTTTATCAACTTCAGGATAAAGGAGAATTGCTTTTCCCGGCGGTCAATGTCAATGATTCGGTTACCAAGTCCAAGTTTGACAATCTTTACGGTTGCCGTGAATCTCTGATCGATGGAATTAAAAGGGGCACTGATATTATGATTGCCGGAAAAACCTGTGTGGTGGCCGGTTACGGAGATGTCGGCAAAGGATGCGCCCAGGCTTTACGGGGGATGGGAGCAAGCGTTGTAGTGACGGAGATCGATCCGATCTGTGCCTTACAGGCGGTTATGGAAGGTTATCGGGTTTTGACCATGGAGGAAGCGGCCCCCATCGGCGATATCTTTGTTACCGCCACCGGTTGTTGTGATATAATCCGGGGTGAACATATGGAAAAGATGAAAAATGAGGCCATTGTCTGCAATATCGGGCATTTTGACAGCGAGATCGACATCCTGTATCTGGAGCAAAATAACTTCAAGCGGGAGAATATCAAGCCGCAAGTGGATAAGTGGACCCTGAAAAGTGGGAGGTCAATTATTGTTTTGGCTGAGGGTCGCCTGGTCAACTTAGGATGCGCCACCGGACATCCTTCCTTTGTAATGTCCAATTCCTTTACCAATCAAGTGCTGGCTCAGATGATGCTGGCCAAAGGCGGACTGGAAAAGAAGGTTTATATCCTGCCAAAACAACTGGATGAGGAGGTAGCCCGGCTTCACCTGGAACGGGTTGGCGCAAAAATTTCCAAACTCACCCCAAAGCAAGCGGAATATCTCGGCATTTCCATTGAAGGGCCGTTTAAATCGGAGCTATACCGGTATTAATTGAGCTGAATTCATAGAAAGGGCCCTGAAATAGGGTCCTTTTCTATTATTAATTCCTAAGTTTCTCTACAGGACTACCCGTACTTACCAACGCTTCTTGCAAAATAGCCATAGACAAGTCGTAAGAACATCCAGCATAACCATCACCGCAACTCCCAACAGCGCCCGGGGATAACTGCAACTTTCAGCCAGTTACTTACGGCGATGTTCAAATATCAGCGAAAAGCTCACTTAACTGTATCTCCAGATTTTCGAAAATAGTTGATTGAACCGCTCCTCCTTCTTTCATTGTATTTAGGCTTTCGATATCTCTTTCTTCGGAAAAGGAGTATTGTAAAACACTTTTGCTTTCTAAATCTACAATCCAGTATTCCCGGATACCGCTTTTCATGTAGAGATTTAATTTGATGACCATATCCTTACCCTTGGTCGACGGCGACAATACCTCCACCACCAGCGTCGGGATGCCTTCATACTTATTATCTCCATTGACTTTATCGGGGTCGCAAATTACAATCACATCCGGCTGGACAACATTAGGATCCTCCTCAAACTTGGTCGCATAACCGAAAAGCCTTACATCAAGCGGCGCGGTCAACGAGCGGCAACGCTTTCCTTTAAAATAATTATGAAAATGCCCCGCAATTTCTCCCACCACAATTTGATGGTTCAAAGTGGGCGAAGCCATCAAATAGATCTCCCCATCGATCAGCTCGTACCTTTGCTCGGAAGAATTAACCAGAGTCAGATATTCTGGATAGCTGATTCTTCTCGGCGCTTTATATTCTTTGGCTTCTTCATGGAGCAGCAAATAATCGGGTTCGGCATAGCGGACGAGCTTGGCGACGCTTTTACCGTTTTTGACAACTACAATGTCCTCTTTTTCCGTTAGGGAGAGGTATTTCCCGAAAGCATTCTGTAAGTCGCTGGCATTCACGCGCATCCTGATCACCGCCTTTGTATTATAGCTATAATTATAAATATTTTAGCTACTTTGTCAAATTTGATTAGCTATAATGATAAATTAAATGGGTTACTAGCGTTGGATGTCCGCTGCATATTTAGACCCCTATCCGTCGTCTCTATTAAAAATAGAGCCGCCACCTTTCCCCGTCCGGAGAAAGGGAAAAATGAAAGTCCGCCTCCGTATGTTTTTGCTCCAATGCATGGTGATTCTCCCCGTTCCGGGCGGAGAGGCGACAAAAGGGGTGGGGTCTCACTCCAAAAAGCAGGGTAAGTAAGCCCGCATCCTGCTCTAATTTATGGAATAACCTTGTATCTAGCTTAGAACTTTCTACCGACTTTTAGGGCGAAATTTTTGCTTTGACAAGAATCATACCATTCGCCCATATAACTCAATTCGAAAGCGAAACCGTTCAAAGTAAATATGCCAAGCCCCAGGTTGATTGCAATACAGTTGTCGGCCAAAGGAAGTCCTTCGACCGTAAATGCAGCGTCGGGATAGTCGGTAAAAGAAGCGGTAATGTCACGTCCTTTATATTCGATATTCCGGATATAGGTTGCTCCAAATTCCGGCACAATTTTACCGTATTTGAATTGATAATCGCGTGTCGCGTTAAGCCCCAGCCTTACGAAAGACGATTGGGTATTGCGCGATTGGACATCAAGGTTCACCGCGCCCGCCCCCATCTCCTCGAATTCCGGCTCGTCCAAGTCGATGAATTCAATAGCAGCTGTAGTTTCGATGGACCAATTCTTGACAGCGGGGAAGTAACCGCCGCCTAGCGATAGCATGAAACTCTGACCGTCGTGGCTGCTGGACGCCTATTCCTCCCTGGATCCAGCCATAAAAGTGCGCCGATTATCAAATGCCAACGAATCAACGGAGATTAGGCCTTCCAGATAGGTTTGCCCGGATAACCATGAATAACCATAGAAGGAAAGCGCGGTGCCATTTATATCGCCCGTGTCCGAATTCAGTTCCGATTGGCCGTTTCCTATACCGAATCCAATCAAACCCTTGCCATTGGGTAGCATAATATCATAACCCATGGCATTTCCGTTTGCCTGATAAGTAAAATCAGTAGTGGGAATTACCCCCTCGCCGTCTCCATCGGCAACAAAGCCGTCAAACCAGCCACCATTGTTATTTTGTCCCGCACTGCCGGGAGTGCATGAAGCCCGCACCATCTTCATATGCTGCCGCAATGGTTGCATGAATTGCCGGTTGAGTTCAATACGGCCCGGGTAGTATTATTGTAAATATATGGGCTCAACTGATCATAAGCTGATCCGAGAGCTGTTACATCCGATATGGCAACGAGGTCGGCGACTATTGGAACCAAGCCGTCAGTGCCCCCCGCCTTTTGAATCGTATTGAAATATTTGCCAAGCGCCGTCTGGTTGCCATTAAGCCCAGCCGCAGCAAAGTCAACCGTGTAATTAAGTACCATTCCGGTTGCATCATAAACCAACTGATAGTTTACCACAGCCGTGTTCCGATAATTGAATGTCTGAAATTGTCCGGTATAGGCACTACTGGTCAGGATAGTATCCGAGTAAGTACCCGGAAGCACCCGCCCCGGATTGAGCAGAATAAGATTCAGAGCGCCCCCCAGTGTAACGATACCGCTGACATCAACCCGGTCGGCTTGGGTCGTCTTCCCGTCCAACTCAATATTGAACTGGCTAGAATCTGTTAAGTCTGAATCGCCAAAGCTTGAAGCGTTCATACAGTTCATGCTTGCAACAGTCGGGCCCGAATCCTCAAATATCAGATTACCATTCAAACTTGTGGTCTGAATATAATCGGAGCCTCCCGGTGAAAGCGTACCCGAGTTGTCAAAAGTGCTACCGCAGAGATCGACGGATAGCCCGCTCTCGACCAGTTGGCCGCTGAAATTGTTGACGGTGTTGTTGCCGCTTCCCACAAATTTAATATTGCCGTTGATAAGACCGTAATTGTATATTGCATTCTGCTCATTCATTCCATTTTGCCTTCATGCTTTTCAGACTTGTTGCTATTTGGTTTATTCATAAATATTTCGGCAAAAGCACGCCTTTTCTTTATAAAAATGGTACCGTCTGAAAGTAAAAGACGACCCTGGTCAAAATTCATTGAGTTCTGACAATACGAAAACCGCAACCTACCGGCGGCCCATATTCGGTGCTAAACACAAAGCCGAGCTGCATATTAGCGGCTAAAGACATGTCACCACCCCCGCCACGGCCCGTCCTGGCGTTGGTAATATGTGGGTATGACGGATCCAACCATGGGTCAAAGCAAAACTCCCAAGCAGTACCGCTCATGTCGTACAAACCTAGAGCATTGGGTAATTTTAGGGCCACCGAAGTAAGTGGACCATTAACTAGATTACCATCATACCAAGCATAATTACCAAACACCGTTGAAAGAGTAACTGTCGAATCCGCGCTATAACAAGGTCCGGTCGTATCTCCGCTGACGTGATTTCCCGGGTAATACTCGCCGCTGTCGCAGATATCGCCGTCACCGTTCTTGTCGCCTCTGTAGCGGGCTGCCAGTTCCCATTCATTGCTGGTCGGCAAGCGAAAGCCGTTGGCGGTGCAATTGGCCATTTCGGTATTTCCCTGAATGTTTGCAGAATAAATATATGGGGTAGCAGAAACATTGTTCCCATTACGGATTGGCGTTTCATAATTCTGATCACTATAATAAACACATTTGTAATTTGTCCTGTTCTTAGCATTGCAATATTCCGTAAGGGCATTACACCACGGGATGATACTTCCCCAAACGACTTCACTGGCAGGGTATTTAGGGTATCTATCGTAATTACTGCCCCAGTTGAAAAATAAATTATACAATCCCTCGCCTTCCCCGGTTACGTCGCCGGTGCCATCCACCGCCCATTTATAAACCGCGTTATACAGTTCATTAGTTACCTCGGTTTCGGCGATCCAATATGCGGATTTGACCGTAGCCCTACCTTTATCATCAATACTGTCTACATCATTATAAATTACACTGGAGTTAGTGGGAAAAGTAATGCCGCCAGGGACGTAATGCATATTAAATTTTATGCCGCCAACCTCGTAAGCAATGGACTTTCCTGCGCCAATGGTATTACCATCATTTCCACTGTTGTTATTTCCCCCACAGCCGGAGAGAGCCAGGACCAAAAGTAAGATTAAAATTAAGATAAGCCCTACATTGCCGTATTTTTTCATTTCGATTCAGACTCCTCTTCTGACCAATTCTTTCGAAATTGCCCTAAACACATCAAGACTCTCATTCTTAACTCATCATCTCCTATATAATTCCGACCCAAGAAAAATACTAGACCCCTATCCATCGTCTCTATTAAAAATAGAGCCGCCACCTTTCTCCGCAGAAGCCGTTGAGATGAACACGCTCCAGTAAACCGCTTCGTCGTCCTTGAAAAACTCCACTTTCTTTGTTAATATTTTCTTGTTCAAACAAACCCGGTTCAACTCACCGAGGTGAAAGCCTTTGGTAATCGGATCAAACAGGATGGCCTAAAGAAGTTTTAAAATTGGGTGCTTACTCATTTGCCCCATCCTTCATTCACTCAGGATTCACTTTGATATTCCGTATATTTTTTCAAGCTTCAAACTTCACACTTCAATTCGTCCTCACGGGTCGAACACCGTAAAAGAAGGAGGCGTTATAAGGGTACTCTTCTTCTACATAGCCAAGTCGCAGATAGCTGGCATCATGAGCGAAGCAACAGCTGCGTAGCACTCGACTGGAACCGCTGCTATACCAATCAAAGCACCACTCATAGACGTTCCCACTCATGTCATAAAGGCCCAAGGCGTTAGCCTTTTTAGTTTTAACCTCCGCGGTATTAGTTGCACTGTAGACAGCCACAGCAGCTGTAGCTGTTGTGCCATAGTCACCGGTAGCACCGCTGGCGTAATCGCCTGGCGTCCAATAAACTCCACCTGATGTTAATACCTCAGCCGATAAAGGAGCTATAGTTGGAGCGGTTGTTCCGATATACCGCGCCGCCAGTTCCCATTCCATGCTCGTCGGCAGGCGGAAGCCCTTGGCAGCCAAGTTGACACAAGGGGCATCCTGCGTACCCTCAGTACTATATTCTATTGTCTTGCTGCTGGTACTCGTCCGGATCGGAATAGCATAGGAAGTATCCGTACAATAAACGCAAGCGTAGCTCGTCCCGGCTTTGGCGTTACAATACTCTGTCAAGGCGTTGCACCAGATCATGGCGCTCCGCCAACTAATAGTGGTCACCGGCTCTAAATTGCTCCCCGAACCGCTGAAGCCATCTTTGCCCGTATTGGCGAAAGAATATTTACCGTGCCCGGCAACGCCGTCTGTTGCTGTTGAATCTACCGCCCAAGTATAGACTGCGCTCCACAACTGGTATGTAACATCCGTCTCCGCGAACCAGTAAGCATTAGCGACCGTAGCTGTGGTATCATCTTTGAAAGTATTTACAGCGGCATCGGTGGGGAAAGCCAGACCGCCGGGGACATAATTCATATTAAACGTTACAGTGTCGACTGTGTATGTACTAGACTGGCCGGGGGTGTAAGTTGTCCCGCCGCTAGTATGACTGCTGCTTCCTCCCCCGCAACCGGAGATGGACATGACCAGAATTAGGATTAAAATTAAGACAAGCCCTAAATTGCCATATTTTTTCATTTCGATTCAAACTCCTTTAGTCGAATTTTTTCTTACATTACTCAACTTTCGCATTTTAAAATTGGTAGCTAAAGCTTGACGTAATTGAGCAAACCAGACACTATTCACGAAGTTGACAGGCAAAAATAAAAGAGAAAGGCGAACAAAGTTACCTATTTAACCTAACCCACGCGTCATCTGGGACGCGAAGCCCCTTCCCTCCTTCGAGAAGCATTCATCCGGGACAGGGAAGGGAAGCTTTTGAGGGTGATTATAAGCCTTGCTCGAGGAAATGTAATCTTTCATAATATTCCCGAAATCAGGGTAAAGAAAAAAATGATTATTGGGACAATGCAGGAATGTATCGAATTGAGTCATCCTTTCCCTGTCCCAGACTTCAGCAAACAGATTGAGGTCGCGCTTTATAAAGCGCGCAGGGACCGAGGGTTAGGTGAAATAGACATCCAAGAATAACAAACCAAACCGCTTCAACACACCGGTGACCTAAAGAACTCAACTTTCTCAGCTTAAAATACGCTTGATGGAAGCAATACTATAGGGTTCTAGCCATCATTTTGTGGCTTCATTGAGCTGAGCTTTCTCCCGGGATCGGGAAAAACTAAGGTTTCTCAAGGAAACAATCAAAAAACAACCCGCACCAAGCTAAATACCTGCAAAGAAGAACCGTTCGTTTCTCCCTGGGGGAGAAAGATAGAATGAGGGCGGACTCGATCGACAAACTGGAAATTATTTGACTATTCGCTTTACTCCGATTTAATCCAATTGTTTATCCCTATTTTTAATGTGGAAAAGTTGAGTAAAGAATTATAAAAACTGATGCTTCCGCATTTGCCCCGTCCTTCCCATTCACTCATGATTCACTTTGATATTCCGTATATTTTTTTTAAACTTCAAACTTCATAATTCACCCTTCAATTCATCCTCACGGGACGGAAGCCAAGGCTGCTGCTGCTACCGAGGACCGGGAAATCAACAAAACTGCCAAGCTGCATGTCGGCGACGCCATTGTTACAGCAACCGCCGCGTCTCACCCGGCTGAAATCGTTAATACTCCAGTCAAAGCACCACTCCAAGACGTTCCCGCTCATATCGTAAAGGCCAAGTTTATTGGGTGATTTACTCTTAACCACCGCAGTGGCGCTGCCGGAATTAGCGGAATAAACCGCGACATCGCCGGTATATTGAACATCCTCGTCTCCATCGTAATCTGATCCACCACCAGTCGCATCATAAGTAGCGTCGGCACCGCTGGCGTAGGTATCGGGATAGCAATTAGTCCCGTCGATATACCGGGCCGCCTGATACCATTCATCGCTGGTCGGCAGGCGGAAGCCTTTGGCGGTGGAACCGGCGGTTACATCGCAGGCCGTCGTATCTGTGGCATTCCGGACGATAGCATCGCTATAAGTATATACACACGTATAACTCGTCCCGCTCTTAGCGTTATAATACTCCGTCAGGGCGTTGCACCAGACCATGGCGTCACGCCAACTGACAGTGGTTACCGGCTGTTGGTCGCTGCCCGAACCACTGCTGCCTTTCGTACCGGCGTTGGCGAAAGTATAGCCGTTGGCAAGGGCCCAAGTATAGACGGCGTTCCATAATTCATACGTCACCTCGGTCTGGGCGATCTTGTAACTCTGGGACGGGACGGCGATCATCGTAAAGGCGACGCCGGTGTACCCACTACTACTTTTGTTACTCCCCCCGCAGCCGGAGAGGGCCAGGACCAGAATTAGGATTACGATAAGAACCACATGGCAGGACTTTTTCATTTGGATCCCACTCCTTTTGTCGCTCTATCAAATTACTTTTGCGACAGCTCCTTTGTTCGTAATGGGAAACTGATTCAAATTCCTTTCGCAATCAGAAATTATAACTTGCGCCAAGGGTGAAACCCTTCGTAACCGATTCTCCATAAAATTTACCTTCATAATTGAGTTCAGACCACTTATAACCCAAAGAAGCCGCGAAACCCTTGGTAAAAAAATATGAATATTTTACCTGGACAGCCGTATAATCGGCAGGATAGGCCGCAGAATCTTGAACTATGATAAAATCAGAGGTGGCGCAATCAACCGAACCGTTGATAAACATCTGATCATTCATCCGATATTTACAGGCGATACCGATCAAAAGAGGTGAATATTGAATGACAGTTGTTCCTTTCGCCTTCGCTTTCCAATCAAGATACGAAAGGTCCGTAAACAGTTCGAACTGATCGGTTTTAAAACATTGATAGCCGCCCATTATTTTCCAACCGGTATACTGCATACCTGTACTATAATCGATATCTGTGGAGTTATATTCAAGACCAAATTGAAACTTTTCTACCGGGACCACCACCCCGACTTGATAATCTGAACAATCAGGGCTGGAAGACCCCCCCGAGCCGCTTCCTTCAGCTGTTCCACTGGGCATATAATCAAAATATACAGCGGAGGCAAAGACGCTGGTTGCGCATAAAACCAGCAGACCGACCAGAACGACGAATGTCATAATTTTTTTCATGATTGATTACACTCCTTTTTTTATTTTCAATACTTGCCATTCCAACTATAAAAAGCTATACAACAATACTCTACAGTACTATTTTGCTTTTGTGACTGTCCCGAAGTACAGTATTTTGATCTTTTTTTAAAAAAGCCGACAAAATTTAATTTCTATATATGTTGAATTAAATTTTGATGTTATCATAAATTTTAGAGTAACCCTAACCGTTGATCTCTAAAGGCTCTTGGTTTCGAAGATACCGGGTTACTCTCCCACTACATAGCTCCATCGAGCTTGGCATCATTAGGGAGAGCGAGAGAGCCGTTTGCACCCGAATTTTCGATTTTGTTTCTTCCATAATATGTATTTATCACTTGACAACATTGAGAGTACCCCTAGACTTCGATCTCCAAAAGCATTTTGACTACGGAGGCAGCACGCACTTGTGCGTGG
>DNPP01000097.1:0-974 GCA_003501365.1 Bacillota bacterium | reverse complement strand
TTACTCTCCCACTGAATCTGCTTCTTCGTACCGGCTTCGTTGGGGGAGAGCAAGAGAGAGGTAAAATTTCAGGCCAAATTATTTATTTCAGCATATATAACCAAATTTTTCTCGCAGGTAACCATTTTCGGTGAAACTTATCTATTTTTTTATAAATTAAAAGCGGCTGCTACGCATTTATCGCGCAACAACCGCTTATCGGTAAAAATATTCAAATTCACTTTTTTATTCAAAAATTCCCGATTCCCAGGCCCTTTTGATGGCTTGCAGCCGATTATCTACACCCAGCTTCGCAAATATTTGCGAATTATAGTATTTTACCGTCCGGACGGATATGCCTAGTTCCGTGGCGATCTCCGAATTGGATCGTTCCGCCGCAAGCAGCCGTAAAACTCGACCTTCTTTGACGCTGAGCCCCAATACGGTAAACTCCTGCTGTAGTGAAACGTCATCCGTCGCCGGCTTGGCTCCAATAATCCGGATGTTCTCCTGAACCAGCCGAAACAGGTCTTTAGCGTAATGATAACAGGCGTCCGTACCTGACTTTTTCTTCCAGTTTATATATTTTGCCAACAGTTCAGCCATTGGTTCCATCTGGTCGCTGAAAGTCCGGACATAACCATCCTCCATGCCAAGTTCCAAAGCCTCATTCAGAGCCGCCATCGCATTAACCGAGTCCCCTTTTAGTTGATAAGTGATCGCTTTTTGACATAGGATTTCGATCCGGCTGCCCAGCCGGTCTTCTTTTTGGGCAAAACTCTCCAACCTACCCAGAAGGAGCAAGGCCTCGTCCAACCGTCCAACCAAGTCCAAATAACGGGCAAAGCTCAGATATTCATACTCCCGAGAACAGGATAGTTCGTCGAACACCCCCAGACGGTCGAGGTTCAACCATTCGGCGGCCCCCTTTGCGTCATGCCGGTCAATGTAAAGACCGGCGGTAAATACATCCAAATAGTAATTCCAAAAAGTTT
>DNPP01000099.1 GCA_003501365.1 Bacillota bacterium | reverse complement strand
CTTATCGATGAGTGTTTGCATCACCATGCGATCCAATAGATCCAGACCCAATTCATCAACCTCCAGCATTTGTAAAGCCAGATCCGCTACGGCGACACTAATCAATCCAGAGGCCTTAATCTGGGCGAAATCGCGCACTCTTTTCAGTAAACGGTTGGCAATCCGGGGGGTTCCTCTTGATCTTCGCGCAATCTCAGCAGCTCCGCTTTTTTCAATTTTGATCCCCAGTATGTTGGCAGAGCGTGTAATGATCTGATGCAGCGCTTCGGCGTCATAAAACTCCAATCGGTTGATGATTCCAAAACGGTCTCGCAAGGGTGATGTCAGTGAGCCAGCCTTGGTGGTAGCCCCGATCAAAGTGAAACGGGGCAAATCGATCCGCACCGAACGGGCGCTTGGTCCTTTGCCGATGATGATATCCAATGCAAAGTCTTCCATCGCCGGATAAAGAATCTCTTCCACGCTATGATTGAGTCGGTGGACCTCATCAATGAACAAGACATCACCCGGCTCCAAGTTGGTCAAGATCGCCGCCAGATCCGCCGGTCGTTCCACCGCCGGACCGGAAGTCACCCGGATATGTACATCCAGTTCATTGGCTATAATATGTGCCAGTGAAGTTTTTCCTAAACCGGGCGGGCCGTATAACAAGACATGGTCCAGAGCCTCTCGCCGCTCTTTGGCGGCCTTAATAAAGATCTCCAAGTTTTCCTTGACCTTGTTTTGGCCGATGTATTCTGCAAAGCGCCGGGGTCGGAGACTGTTTTCAGCTTCGATATCTTCTTCCCGTTTGGTAGCGCTGATAATCCGTTCTTCTTCCATACGTTCATACTTCACTTTCTACCCAAATTTTTAAGCGCCAACCTAACCAATTCCGGACTAGTCAAGCCTTTATTCTCAGCTAATAATGTTTCTACAGTACTGACTGCATCCCGCCCGGGATATCCCAGGGAGACCAACGCATCAACGGCATCCCCGCTAATACTATAAGAACTCCCGGCTACCTTCAAACTCGCATCCCCGCTGCCGACACTCTTCCCCAATTTCCCTTTTAACTCCAAGGTCAATCGCTGAGCAGTTTTAAGTCCGATCCCCGGCACAGCGGTCAAGGTCCGGTGATCCTCATTTTGAATCGCCTCCCGAAAACGATCTCCCGGGAGGTTTCCCAATATCGCCAAGGCAGTCTTAGGCCCAATCCCTGAAACGCCGATAATTTTTTCAAAAATATTCTGATCGGCGCTGCTTAAAAAGCCGTACAAAGTAGCCCCATCCTCGCGTAGATGAAAATGAGTGTATACTTTCACCGGTCCGTCGACCCGACTCAGTGTTTCTAAGGCCGGGAGCGGCATAAAAACCAGATAGCCCACTCCGCCGACTTCGATAATACAGTTCTCCCCACTAACACCGGTTACAATACCGGTTAAAGTAGCAATCATTGGGATTTCCTCCTACTCTCGACTCCCAGATTCTGCAGTTTGCAAGAATGGGCATGACAAATCGCTATCGCCAACGCATCAGCCGCATCATCGGGTTTGGGAATTTCGGTCAGGCAAAGCAAAACCCGGACCATCTCCTGAATCTGTATCTTCTCAGCCCGGCCATAGCCGGTCACTGCTAATTTCACTTGGAGTGGCGTATATTCGGCAACTTCATACCCCGCATTGGCGGCAGCAAGTAACATCACTCCCCGGGCATGTCCAACCGCCAGTGCTGTTCGCACATTTTTATTAAAAAACAATTCCTCGACGGCAATGGCATCGGGTTTATATTCGGCAATTATTTTTTGCAGCTCTAGATAAATATGTTGTAAACGGCCGGTCAGCGAGAGCTCCGGCCCTGTCCGAATCGCACCGAAGGTTACTTTTTTTAAATGATTGCCTCCGTATGATACTAAACCATAACCGGTAATCGCTGTTCCCGGATCCACCCCTAAAATAATCACTTTATTCCTCCAATGGATAACCTTGCATATCACTTCGCGATCACTTCGCGCTTTAAAAGATAAAATCCTGCGTTTTGGCGAGACAATCCAAAGAGACTTTTACGCTTTATGCTTGAATACTTTATGCAACGGCTTTCAAGTAGTCATCCCCCTTGTCAGGTAAGCCAGCCAAAGGCGACGAAGTGAAGGAAATACGCCGGGCCGGCTGTTCTATTTAGAATTTTGAAGTAAAAATATTTTCTGGATAGTCCCCACTCCTAGCTAGCAAACTAGCTGAGAGGCACATGAAAGGATGAAAATCCTCTGTAAACTCTGTGTCTCTGTGGCTAATTAAATTGGCCACAGAGACAGTAGAGTTCATAGAGACAAAAAAGCATTTTCTAGGTAGGAGTTTCCAAACTTCAGTCGAATACCCATGATACTACCAAAACAATTGGTTCAAAATGATCATTGAATGTTTGTTGCAAAAAAGGAGCCAAAAGATGAATATTTCGGAGACCTTTCAAAAACTTGCCGCCGCCTATCCGGAACGCCGCCCCGGTTCCCAAGCGACCCAGACAGTTTTCGACTCAATTAAATCGGAAACAGCGACCACCGCTTGGGAATACAAAGCAAAGTCTCAAAAAATAAAGACTTACAGCTTCTCAGTGAGTATGATGTTCTTCCTCATTGGCAGTCTGCTGACCACCGGTTTAAGTTTTATCCATCCGCTCGGGGGAGTAATTATTGAAGCCATCTTATTGCTACTGTTCATCAGTGAACTGGTTCATCCCCGCTTGGCCAAGATAAAACCCCAGGCATCCGAAAACTTGATTTGTACGATCCCCGCGCGGAGTAAGGAGTTGCAAAGGTTATTGATTACCACCAGTGTTGTTACGGATAGTTTTAACGTCCGACCTTCTCAAATAATCAACCGGGTGTTCTTGGGATTAATTTATGGCTTAGGCTTAATCGTATTCCTGATGCTTCTTGGCACTCTTTGGTTGAAGTCGCAGCTACCTTTATACCTCGCTCTGTTTGCCCTTTTAGTGATGATAATTTTAAAGCTATGGTCCAAAGATCAGGTCCACCCTGCCGGACTCTCCAATTGTTCCATCTTATTGGAACTTGGGGCTATTTTAATGAAAACCAGGCCCAGCACTACTACGGTGACTTTATTCTTCTCCGGGGCTAATTCCTTGAACTCCGGAATACTGGAACTTCCCAAACTTTTAAAGGAAGGTCCGGATCTTAGTTATCTAGTGAATTTGGAAAGTTATCCTGATAAACGAATCAACCTGGTAACCGCCGACGGCCTGGTATTTCCGCAACAAAGCGACCCGCTGTTGATTGAGTTGTTAATGGAAGCAGCCAAAGAAAAAGATATTCCAGTACAGGCAATTAAGCTGAGTGAAATCAGCCCGACCTATGCCTTAAAGTGGAGAAAATTAAAAGTAGCCGCGCTCACTAGTCCATCTGAAGGAACAGCCGATGCCAAAAATATCCGCGAGTTATTAATCGGGCTCATTCGGAAACTGGATCATTAAATAAGAATAAATCAAGCTACATTAGCTTGATTTTCCGTAAAATTTTCACCATCAAAGGGGTCTTAATTGATAAGGCCCCGACTGGGCACATTTCTTGACAGCAGCAACAGCGGATGCACTGTGTCTGGTTGATCCGAATTTTTCCACGATAGTCGATGGCCTTGGCCGGACATTGAGTCTCACATCGCCGACACTTGGTACAAAGCCTTTCATTCAAAATCAACCGTTGTTTGAGCAAACCGGCTACGATATTACTGAGCACCCGGCTTTTGAGCATCACGGCAGGGGTGTGAAAAACCGGTATCTCAAAATCATTTATTTGACAAGAATGAATCGTATCGCCCAATACCTGAATCTCGGCCAAAGTGAGACCGGGTATTTTCATTATTTGCGCGGCCGCAAAGATCGGGAACTGTTCGGGCTTGTTTTGAATCAACTCCACCACGACTCTATCCATAGCCAACGGATTGGTCCCAGCCATCATTACATTGAGTTGTCTAGGCCGTCCGTTGGAAGGTCCGTTGCCTTCCATCCCGATAATTCCATCTAAAATATGCAATGAAGCATTCACCGTCATGGCAATCTCCACTAACAGCCGGGCAAATTCCAAAGTGTCTTTGCCGACTGTAAAATGCCATTGAGCTTTATTGTGACCGGCCACACAACCGAATAAATTTTTAGTGGCCAGGGTCAACCCCATCTGTCCATGGGTTTTCAGCTTGGGTAAATTAATAATCCGGTCAAAACCATTCAATTCCTTAGCCAACTGAAGATTTTTATAACGCCGCTCAAAAACAGCCGACCGTTTGGGGTTGAACGGCGCCAAAGTCTCTAATTCAACGACTTGGACCCCGCGATGTTTAAACTCATCCGTTAAACCCAATTTATGTACTACCGCAGCTGCGCTGCCCAGGCCCGGGCTATCACCCACCGCTACCGTACAACCTAAATCTTTTAATAGTGTTGCCAGAGCCAAAATAATTGCCGGATTGGTTGTAGCTGCGCTTTCTACACTTCGAGCCATGATGAAATTGGGTTTTAGCAGCACCCGCTCCCCCCGCCGGCAAAAAGCTCCCAAACCTCCCAGCGGTTCAAGCAATTGAATAATTTTTGCCGGGAGTTCCTGATAAGACTCAACCCGCAACAATGAGACCTGTTCCATGGTAAACCCTTTCTTAAAATGCTGAATACAGAAGCTAGGAGTCAGGAGCCGGACAGAATCGGAAAAGATTTGCGGAAATGCTTCTACAGCTCAAGTTTAATTCGACTCCATCGATTTTATCCGGAAGCAAACCGTTTTTTTAATTCTTATTCTGAATTCTGACTCCTGGATTCTTACTTCTTCACGTTATCAATCCATCTTTGTTTGCCCTCGCTGTTGAAGATAAGCTTCGAACTTTGCCACTGAGCTATTGATGACCAGTTCCTCGGGCATTTCCACTGCTTCCAACACCCGGTAGATTTGATCAAACTTTCCCACATCAAAACTAATATGGGCATCACTACCGCAGATAACCGGCACCCCATAGTTCTTGCATTTTAGGACGATTTCCTGACAATTCACAGCGCTGCCCTTCCGAAAATAAAAGGAACTATTATTGATCTCCATTGGTTTATGATATTCCCTGGCTGCCAGTAGCACCCTATCGATATCAATCGGATAGAGTGGATTACCGGGATGGCCGATGGCATCTACCAACGGATTTCTTAATAGATTAATGATTACTTGGGTATGTTCTTCAACCGTTCCCGGAATGATACAACCGTCGTGCAAACTGGCCAACACAAATTCCAAACGCTTTAAATAGGTATTCGGAAGATCCAAACTACCCGAATAATCCATAATATTGGCCTCGACTCCCTTAATGATTTTTACACCGTATATCGATGGCGGCAGAACTTTCAAATTGCCAAAATGATATAACCCCGGAGCTCCAATCATTGCTGGGCCGTGATCAGTAAGCGCCAACATTTCAATGCCGTTCACTGACGCTTCCCTGCAGTTCTCCTGAAGCGTACTGTAGGCATGACCACTGCTTACACTATGGGTATGCGTATCCACCACAATCTTCAAAATGAATCCTCCCAGTGTGCGTATTTAGCAATCATTCAAATAATAACACTAAACTAGCTGCGGGTAAAGATTATGACGTTGAATTCGACGATTATTATCAATGATTTTAAAAAAAACAACGATTTTGAGAACCCATTTTCCTAATCATTACCCAATTTATTGTGAAATGGATTGCCCTAAATAGTCCTATCGATTATAATACATTTTGAAACTAACATTCGAAGAAAGCAGGTTAACCGAAGTGATCGATATCCAAAGCATGAAAGATGAGCGGGGAATTGAAATTCAGCGGGTAGGGGTTAAAGATGTGCACCTACCGTTTCAAATCCGGATGAAAAATGGCGGTTATCAACATGTTCAAGGCAATGTCACGCTTTCGGTCAGTCTGCCTCATCAATTCAAAGGTACTCATCTCAGCCGTTTTATGGAACTCCTGATGGTTTGGAGCGAAAAACCAATTTCGGGCAAGGAAATCCGCCAATTATTAACCGAACTTTGTTCCAATCTGGAAGTGGCGGCGGCGGATATTAGTCTGAAATTTCGTTATTTTCTCCCGCTAGCCGCTCCGGTAAGTCAAACCATCGGCTATTTGGATTATCTGGGCGAGTTTAGCGGCAGTTTGCGCCAGTCGGATAATCTATTTGATTATCGGTTAGGGGTTGAGATCCCGGTTCTTTCACTCTGTCCCTGCAGCAAAGAAATATCCCAATATGGGGCTCATAACCAACGCGCAATCATTCGCAGTTCCGTCAAGTTTAAATATCCCGGCAAAATTCTCTGGTTGGAGGAGCTGGTGGAAATTCTTCAAACCCAAGGAAGTTGCCCGGTTTATCCGGTTTTGAAACGGGATGATGAAAAATTTGTTACCGAAACTGCCTATCAAAATCCCAAATTTGTCGAAGATATCCTGCGGGATTCCGTCCTTGCGCTGCGTTCTGAACCGCGTATCGAGTGTTTCCAAGTGGAAGTTGAGAGTTTTGAATCCATCCATAATCATAACGCTTTTGCTTCGCATGTAGAATCCTTGCCTTAAAAAATTACTTGGCCGTGGCAAAATTGAAAAGCCCACCCCATGAATGGAAAATAAATACATTTGTCTAAACATGTCGAATCCTTCTCTATAATTCGACATAATCGTCCATTGATTTGCGCTATAATGGGATCCATTAGGTAAATTTTGAGGGGGACTTTATTTGGTACCGTGGTTTTTACTTATTATAGCAGCGGAGATAGGAATCTTGCTGGGGTTTCTAGTGGCAACCATCGTAACGATATTTTACACAAAACAATTTGTGCGGCAAAATGTCGCGCATGAGTTATCTTCCAAAGCCGATAAAGACTTTGAGCTCATATCTGCACTGGAAAAAAGCAAGCCGGACCATTTGCAAACCGCCAAAAGGATTGCATGAGTTCTGTTAAAAAGAGGAGAAGCCCCAATAGTACTAACACCTTAATTTTAACTTAGGGGCAAGTTGGGTTTACCCGCAAACACCCTTATACCCGCAATATTTGCACTGTTTCCCCCGCGCATAATCCTGCCGCCGATACTGATCATGTTCCTCGATAAACTGCATAATATTTTGCACATCCCGCCTGGTCTCATTGAGTGATGCTTCATCCAAAGGAACAGCCACGGTTTGATTGGGGTAAAGGAAATAAAGCAAGGCCTGATCCGGCAAACGGCCCCATAAAGCCTCAATCGCCAGCGCATAGAGTTGCAATTGCCAGAAATACGGCCGGGCCTTTTTCTCAACTTCACCGCCGCTAATATGGTGAGACTTATAGTCCACTAAGGTTAAAATACCGTCCCGGCTTTGAATCAGCCGGTCAAATCTTCCCTCTATCTTACGGTTCGCCATCTTAAGAATAAACGGAACTTCATCCCAGCACTTTCCATGTTCCTTGGTAAAGCGGCTGTTGCGGAAATTTCCCCACATCTGCTGCAGATCCGCCTTCAAATGCGAAGACTCGGCAGCTGCCAGACCTTGAAAAGTTTCCTTCCATAAAACCTCCGGCCACTCAGCGTCGCCTGCCTGAAATACTTGATGTAGAAAGCTTCCTATCTTAGTCCCCGAACTATCTCTATTTCCAGAGCCTTTTTCGGATTTTTCCGAGTAGATCTCCTCCCTATCATCGTTAAGACCCCATTCATACTGCCAAAAATATTTCCGGGCGCAATCTTTAAAGACTAATAACTCCGTGACCTTAAAAGATTTAAACGATTTACCCGGTAATAATTGAGTAACGGCTGTTTCTTGCTGGGCATCCGTACGTAAGGCAACCTTTTCGGATAATA
>DNPP01000276.1:2233-6703 GCA_003501365.1 Bacillota bacterium | reverse complement strand
CTGCTTTAATGGATGCCGCATGGCGAGCTAATTCAACGGCTTCTGCGGTGGTGATTGCACCGCATTGAATGACGACTGGAATCTCATGCTGTACCTCAGAAACAAATATTTCGGCTACCCTTTTCCGTTCGGCGGTGCTCAAAAAAACGCCCTCACCATTGGTCCCAAGCGGATAAAGTGCATTAATCTTCGATTCGATTAAATAACGGCATAAGGAGCAAATCGACTTCTCATCCACAGCTCCTTCCGGCGTAAACGGAGTTACCGTGGCGCAAACAATTCCTTGCAATACCTGATTCATGTTAGTGTTACCTCCAATGTTGTAAGTTTTTTTAATCAACTTCCGCAACCAAGCCAACCGGGGCACCGTCTGTCCCTTCAAAACGCATCGGTAAAGCAAAAATTCTTTTCAAATTTTTGCCCACCAATGGTTTTAGATTGGCATCTTCAATAATTAATACCGGTCTTCGACTAGAAGTCGACATACAAAGCAACTGATGATGGACTGGATATCCTTGACGATTACCATCGAGATATTTCTCAATACTCATAAAATCAATGATTACACTTTTTAAGGCCGGTAATTCTTCGCGCATATATTTTGCGGCTGCCATACTAACACCGGGAAACATCACACTATATCCCACCGGATCTTGAATCCGCAATTCATCAAAGCCGGTTCGAATTAACAAAGCATCGGCCTGTTGCAAATCATATTTTTTAAGATCGCCATCCGTTATTTCTTCACAATACTTTTTAGGGATATTTAGCAAGACCGGATGTTCATAAATAAACTTTTCTAAGGGGATTGTCTCAATTTTTTCCCCTTTGGGGTCATGATGAAACGGCGTATCTAAATGGGTTCCGTTATGGGTAAAATGATGAATCATGCTTACATTACATACATCGCCATTATCTTGTCGCAATATAGGTTCCAATCTCTCGGCCGGATTATTAGGATAAATCGGAGCGCTTTTCTTGATAATATAGGAAAGTTCAAGATACATTTTGCTCACCCTCGCTACAATTTATATTTAACGTTCGTCCATTTCAAAAACCGGCAATTATTGTTAAACATTTCATTTATGCTTCAACAATTTCAATTTGTTGTAATGATTGTTGATCAAAAAATTGCAGGGCCTTCGCCCTTTTTGCTCTTTTTAGAGACAAACGATACTGCGCCAATCAAAATCATTGCTTGTACAATATATTGAAAATAAAACGGTACATTTAACATAATCAGGCCATTTTCAATTGTGGTTAAAATAAATATCGCCAAAATGGATCCGCCAACATTGACTTGGCCCAGCTTAAATACTGCAGCGCCTAAAAACGCGGCAGATATAGCCTGCATCTGAAACCCATCGCCGGCAGTGGATGGCGCTGTAGCAAGTTTTGAACATAGAGTCACCGTAGCCACGCCAACACAGATACCGCTTAAAATATAAGCGATGATCCGTTGCTTATTCACATTAATGCCGACATACTCCGCAGCATCCGAATTACCGCCGACCGCATATAAATGCCGACCAAATTTGGTACGGTTGGCCAACAAATAAACGGTAACCGCCATTACAATGAAGATTAAGGTATTGAAAGGCAAAATTTTAAACAGGGTAAAACGACCAATAAAAGTCAAACTGTCGGGCGAATTTCCAAAAAATGTGCTGCCCTTGGTAATCCAATAAATAATACCTTTGCTCAAAGTCAAACTAGCAATTGTGGCAATAAAAGCATGCATTTTCAGTTTTACAACCAAGGTGGCATTAAATAATTCCCAAATGACTCCGCCAACAATCATCAGGAAAAATGCCAAATACATATTCATTCCCTTGTCGATTGCAATCAAACCTAGTAAATTCAACAAACTTACCGCACCCGCAAATGATAAATCAAAATCCCCCGCTATCATTATCAAAGTAAGTCCCAAAACAAGCAAACCGCCAATCGATGTATTCCGCAAAATGTTGGCGACATTATCCAACGATAAAAACCGTCCTGCGGTCATCGAAAAGAATACCACGATGGCGATAAACACCAGAAACAATTCACGATTATTAAGAACTTTTTTTACTTTGTTAATCATCATCCTACCTCCATCTCTCAAATCTATAAGATGTTTTCCAATACATTTTGTTGATTAATCCGATCCGCTGTCAATTCGGCGGTAATTTTACCATCACGCATCGTATAAATCCGGTCAGCCATACCGATAATCTCATTTAACTCCGACGAAACAAAGATAACTCCCTTACCGTGCGCGGTTAAATCTCTCAATAAATTATAAATATCGCGTTTGGCGCCAATATCGATACCCACCGTCGGATCGTCAACGATTAAGATATTGCATTCCCGTAACAGCCACCGGGTAACAATTACTTTCTGTTGATTTCCGCCCGAGAGTTCAGAAATACCCTGTTCGATATCGGAATATTTGACATGAATCTTTTTTAATTCCTCGGCTGCCAGATTGGTTTCTTTTTTGGTGTTAACCAATATCTCCGGAAAGTAATGCTTTAAATGAGCCAAAGAAGCATTTTCCCGAATATTAAATGTGGAAACCAAGCCATATCGCAACCGATCTTCGGGAATCAAATACACGCCCTTGTCCACCATTTGCCTCACATTGGTTGTATGGATTTCTTCCGGGCACTTATCTCCCAAAGTAATCGAGCCACTAGCAAACTTTCGTAATCCAAAAAGGGTTTTTGCCAAATCACTCATTCCCGCGCCCATTAAGCCGTATAAGCCGACGATTTCACCGGCGTTGACTTCCAGATTAATATGGGTCAAGGTATCGGAACAAAGTTCCTTCACTGCTAAAATTTTCTCACCATGGCCCTGCGCTTTGGCTGGATAAAATTCCTTGAGATCATAATTAATCATCAGCCGAATCAGCTTATCCCTATCAAAATCCTTTTTATCCAAAAGGCCTACATTTTCGCCGTTTCTCATGACTAAAATCCGGTTGCAAATCCGAAAGGTTTCTTCTAATTTGTGTGAAATATAAACGACCGTCAAATTTCTTTCTGCACTGAGTTCCATAATCAGATGAAGCAGTCTTTCCGCCTCTTCTTTGGGTAAACTGGCGGTAGGTTCGTCCAAGATTAAGATATTGGGTTCATAAGAAAAAATCTTTAAAAGTTCCACCACTTGTTTTTCACCGGCGGACATCTCACTGACGCGTTGTTTTAAATTCAGATTGGGATAAATGGAATATACTTTTTTAACTTCAGTCGCTTGATCGTGAATCTGCCGATTGTCGATTAGTTGGTTTTTAACAATTTCTTTGCCTAAAAAGATATTTTCTTCAGCCGTAAAAGACTCTACCAGCAAAGGATGCTGATGCACAATTCCAATCCCTTTGCTTAATGCTTCGTGAGTATCCTTCCACTTGACTTCTTGCCCCAGATAAAACAACTGACCGCCATTGGGCACATGTTCACCGCCCAGCATCTTGATTAAAGTCGACTTCCCGGCGCCGTTTTCCCCGACCAAGCCCAATATGTCCCCTTGGTTGATGGAGAAAGATAAATTATTTACTGCAATCGTGGCGTCAAATTTTTTGCACAAATTTTTGCATTCAAGGATAACACGATTTTGGTCCACTGCCACACCCCCTAGTACTCTACCAACACTCTTTTTTCGGTAACCGATTCCAAGAAAGTGGTGTAAATCGGTTGAGCACCCATTTACACCACTTTTTCTTATTCCTTGTACCTATTAAATCCCGTTATAGGCTTTGAATTTTACACCCTGTCCGGAGGCAGGAACATTACTTGAATCCACCCATTCAAAGGGCACAAATATCGTTCGGTTTGCCGGAATGACTTTTTTAGGATCTTGTTTGCCGACCACCACTTTTTTAATGGCGGAACCGATCGCCGTTGACCAACCGCCGAAATTTTGGGCAATGACTCCGACTAACGGATCGCCATGGCGGACAATGTCGTATGATTTGGCAGAACCATCAATACCCATGGTAAAGATTTGTTTTTTATCAAAGCCGGCATCGAGAATCGCCCGGGAAACTCCCCAACCCAGTCCGTCCCAGGTGCATAAAATAGCGTCAAGATCATCGCCATACTTGGTAACATAGGTCCGGGCGATATCATAGGAGCTATTAGCCCAATCGCCGCCATTAATGGTTTCAACTCCGACAATTTTGATATCCTTATTTTTTTCAAGGATATCTTTGTAAGCTTGAATTCTTTGACGGTGCACCAGAAGATCCATATTTCCCAGCAACATGACGTTCTTAATTTTTTTGTTTGAGTTGTTGCTGCGCATTTTTTTAACGGCTTGCTCAGCCAAAGCATGACCCATGGTTTCCTGGTTACTGGTGGCATTCATAATGGTATTCCCGATGTTGTCGGTATCTTCCAAAAACACCGGAATCTTCGCCTTATCAGCCGCTGCGACACCCTCTTGAATAATACTCGGCTCACCACTGACCACAACAATTGCATT
>DNPP01000276.1:0-1878 GCA_003501365.1 Bacillota bacterium | reverse complement strand
ACTTTCCAGCCATTTTTGCTGGCATAGGCTTCAAAGCTTTTATACGCTGCAGAATTGGAATCAGCGGACATATCGCCAGCCACAAAACCAACTGTAATTCCTTCTTGCTTTGCTGCCATACCGGCAGGAAAAATATTTACTGTTAATAATAAAGCAAAGATCATAACCACCAATAATAACTTCTTCATTAATCGCACCCCTTATTATGTTTTGTTTGTCGATCCCTTTTTGATGCTTTAAAAGCTCTCAAAAAAATCCCATGTAATCATCCTGATATTTCTTCACCTCCCTTAGCATTTCGGTTTTTTACTATTTACTCATCTCTCAAAACCAAAATCCCGTTTTGAAAATATTAATTGCATATGGTGTGAATTCCCCGGGTCACTGTTTTAGTACTTATGGTAATTTTCTTAAATTCCTCATGGAAACTTTTACTACTTAGAAAAATACTTTTAACCCGGATTCTAAGTCGAACAGCCACACCAGCGACATTTCATTGCTTCGTTGTCCCAGCAGAGCTGGGGTGGATGACTATGCAGGGGCAGGATTCAATATTGTAGTTTTGCCAAGTCCCTTGGCCAATTTCAAGGAATATCTCACAGTTCCCAATGGTATCTCTAATTGGGCTACAACGATCCTTGATTCATGATCTATGAAACATCAACGCCATCTTTTAGTTACGGTAAACTGCCATCCAAAATAAAATTCGATATTTCTTTTTTCGTTAACGATAGCGTTTCTACGCCACATGGATAAGCAAACTTTGTAAACGTTATTTTGCATACTGTTCAAAGCATATAAAGTTGGTTGTTGTTAGCGGCTAATTAAATAATTTTATTAATCATCTCGTGAAAACGTTTTCTTGAGATACAATTTCGATATCTATTTTTTAGATCCTTCTTTTGCCGAAAATTTTTTAACTAAAATTTTAAAACAGGTTGATACTTTTTATTAAAAGGCGTGAAATAAGGCATAAACGGCGCTAATGTTGGACATGGAAAAGTTAATATGTTTAAAGCCTTGTTAAATCCATAGAAAAGGAATTTGAAAATTGGTATTGAATACCTAATAAAACGTTTTCAATAAATAGTAGCTATATCATCTATATGTAATATATAATATTGAATATAGTATTACTACGCGTAGACAATGCAGTAACTGCTTCTACTAATAAAGTAAGATAACGTTTACTCTTATCACAGGTGGTGTATCATTTGATAAAAAAAACAATCAAGGATGTGGCTAATAAAGCCGGCGTATCTATTGCTACTGTATCCAGGGTAATCAATGAGGTAAGCAGTGTAACGCCTGAAATGAGAAGCAAGGTCTGGGAAGCAATCGGAGAACTTGATTTCAGGCCCAATCAACTCGCACAAGGATTAAAAAGCGATATTACCCACACCATTGGGGTAATTATATCCGATATATCAAATCCTTTTTTTATGAGCATAATCAGGGAGATTGAAAAGAAAATTAATGAGGTTGGTTATAATTTGCTGATAGTAAGTTCTGCCGATGATCCGGAAAAAGAGCGGAAAGATATAAAGACCATAATCGAAAAACGGGTTGATGGAATTATTATTTCTTCTACCGGTCAAAATGAGGATTATTTAAGTTCAATTGTAGAACTGGGAGTCCCGGTAATTATTATCGATAGAAAGCCTTTTAGAAATAAATTTGATGCGGTATATGTGGATAAGGCGCTTGCAATGTATGAAATTGCCAATTATTTATTGACTAAAGGCCATCGGAGGATTTCAATCGTGATGGGACCTCGATATATCATGTCCAATTTCGATAGGTTCTCGGGTTATGCCCGATGTATGCAAGCGGCAAACATATTACTGGATAACGATTTGATAATTTATGGAGAATTTA
>DNPP01000401.1 GCA_003501365.1 Bacillota bacterium | reverse complement strand
TAAATCACTTATAAAGTTTTAAATATAAAAGTAATTAAAAATTCTTCGCTGTCCGCTTAGTAAGAAACTCCGTATCAGCTGCCTTTACCAGTATAAATATTTTAAGTGTTCAAATATAATCATTTACTTTTGCATGAAAATTCAAAATTAATTGGGCAAGTTGTAAATTTGTCAGATTCTGAAAGTTACTTGGCAGATTCACTATAAAACGAAATAATTTTGTTGTAAGACAAAAATAGTAAAATTTGTGTTACAATATAATAAATTAAACATTAAATAAATTTAGGGGGAATCGTTTTGCTCAAATTTATTTCAAAAATCACCGGCACATTCGCCAAATTTGCCGATGTAACGGGGCTAACTCGTTTGAAAGTATTCTATCAAATCCTCGTTGTCATTCTGGTCATGATTCTCTTTCTAGGTTTACAGACCTTTACCAATGTTGGAATCATTAACACGATGCATCATACGGCGCAAAATATTTTTGTTAAAAATTCATCCCGCCTAAACGAAATCTCCAGATTCAAGCAAAATATTACCAAGCTGCAAGCCGGCTACTTGGAAGCAATTATCAATAATACGACCACTAGTTACTTAGATAGTTACAGTCAAGGGCTAATTGCCTTTGAATGGATGGATAAAGAGAACAAACAAAATATCTCCCACAAACTCGCTCTCATCAAAAAAGCTTTAAATAATCCTCCAAATAAAAGCGATTATGAAAATTTACGCAATACCATCTTCGATTTGACGATCATTCTCGACAGAGCCAGCTCTGCCCTTTCTTCGGAAACTACTAATGGAATTACCAACAACAACCTCTTTTTAAACCAATCAAAAATAAACGGTATAATCATTATGGTCATCAGTGCTCTTTTTGCCACTCTAATCGGATTACTGATTGCCAATTCAATCTCTGCTTCCCTAAAGCAAATTGAATCCGCTGCCAAGTCCTTAGCCGCCGGTGATTTAACCCGGCATATCGTATCCGACGGTTCTCCGGAAATTTCCAAGACCATCCACGAATTCAATCGCGCGATTACCAATCTAAGAGAATTGGTAACCCACATTAACTCCCAGTCGGATGTCTTATATCAAGCCAGCCGTGAACTTAAAACCGCCTCCTCCGAGTCGGGCAAATCTTCTTCAGATGTAGCCCGGGCTACCGAAGAATTGGTCAAAGGTTCAACCAGACAAGCTGAACAAATCGCGGAAACTGTTAATAATGTCCATTTGCTTTCGGACTTGGTTCAACAAATTTCCCAAAATACACTAACGATTACGTCCGCATTTCAACAAGGGGCACAAGCCGCCCAAACCAGTGTACAAGCCAGTTCCGATGTAGCGAATGGGATCCAAGAGCTGTATGTTTTCACCCAAAAAATGAATGTAGTAATTAATGATTTAAGCCGCTCCACGGATCAAATCACTGAAATAACCTCAAGCATCGATGGCATCGCCGACCAAACATCACTATTGTCTTTGAATGCCGCCATCGAGGCAGCCCGTGCAGGCGAACACGGCAAAGGGTTCGGAGTCGTTGCCCAGGAAACTGGAAAACTTGCCGAAGAATCCAAAAAAGCAGCCGCCTTGATCGTCGGTTTAGTCCATAATATCAAAGCGCGGACGGATGAAGCGGTTAATACTATCCAAGGCGGATTGAAAATTGCAGAAAATAGTAAAACCATGATCACCCAAACCTCAACCAATTTTCAGCTTATTTTCCAATCTTTACATGATAATCTCGGACAAATTGATATTGTAGTCGATTCAACCCGCAAAATGGACAAGAATAATCAGACTGTCCTTGAAACCATTAATGAAATTGCCGCTATTAGTGAAGAAACTATCGCCAACACTGAAGAAGTTTCATCCAACGCCGAAGAGCAAAGCGCTTCCAGCCAGCAAGTTGCTGCCTTGGCGGAAAGTCTGAACCAAATTGCCGATGACTTACATCATACTGTGATCGTTTTTGAACTAAATGCGAAAGCTTGAACGCATAGTGAGAAGGGAGGAAAGCGCAGAATCAAATCGGCTTTGCAGGGAAGCAAAAATCAAAATAAAGGAGATCGGACAAATGAAAAAACTGCATTTATCTTTATTGTTCTTTGTACTGACAGCGATTTTAATCATAGGAACGGTGCAAGGAGCGGAAAAAACTGTAACTTTGCGTTATGCCCACATGAATGCCGATAGCAGTGTAGCGGGAATACAAGCTACTCTCTTTGCCCAATTGGTGGAAAAATACACCAAAGGCCAGGTAAAGATTCTGGTATATCCCAATTCGCAACTTGGTAATCTCCAGCAAGTCACAGAAGCTGTTTCTACCGGGTCCATCGCCATCTGCCACAACACCATGGCCGCCATCGGTTCACTTTACGAAGATTTTGGCGCCCTGGATACCCCTTATCTTTACCGGGACGTCAATCATTTAATGAAAGTATGTTCACCGGATTCGCCTATTATGAAAGAATTAAATGCCGGACTTGTTAAGAGCCATAATGCGCGTGTTCTCTATACCTTCTATTTTGGGACCCGCCATCTGACCAGCAAAAAAGCAATTTATACTCCCGCAGACCTCAAAGACCTAAGAATCCGGGCTATTCCCTTTCCGATATATACAGCCACCGTGGAAGGGATGGGCGCCGTCGCAGTACCGTTGGACTGGTCCGAAACTCCAGCCGCCTTGGCTTCAGGAACCATCAACGGACAGGAAAATCCGATCGATACCATTTATTCCGGCAAACTTTACGACGTTCAATCCCACTTGATGTTGACCGGACATATCATGGCTGCTGAAGCCGTCATCATGAACCAAGATGTATGGCAGGATTTTTCCCCGGCCATTCGCCAAGCGATCCAAAAAGCCGCCGCAGAGACATCGAAAAAAGCAACCGCGCTGACCAGTGAAAAAGAAGCAGAGGAATTGGCTCAACTCAAAGATAAAGGAATGATTGTTATCGGACCCAATAACGGCTTAAAAATCGATGTTTTCAAAAAGGCCGTCACCAATGAAGTCAATAAACGTTTCGGCGCAAAGTACGGCAAGCTTTATAAAGAAATACAGGCGGTAAAATAATAGACCCCCTCTATACGATATATTGATTTCTCGGCAAAAGAAATTAAAACCGATAAAGCCTATGGAACTTCATGTTCCATAGGCTTTATTCGCTGCTTTTACAACGGCTTTATCAATGGGTTTACGTCGGCGACCCACTAATGTTCTTCCCCAAAAGTCAGCTTGAAACCCACCCGCTTTTTAGCCCTAAAAATGATACCGTTGACTATATCCCCGGCCTTATAACCTCGCTTCGCCCGGTTAAGATCTTTCATAGTAGCCACTCTTTTTCCAGCAAGGCTTAGTAAAATATCCTTCACTCGGATCCCGGCTTTATCGGCGCCGCTGCCCCGGGCCACCTTCACAATAAAAATTCCCACCGGCAGTTTATAATAATCCGCCAAAGCCTGGGTTATATCCCTACCGCTGATCCCTATCAAAGGACGCCCTCTCACATAACCGTACTTCATTAATTGGCTGATAATTGGTTTGGCGTCATTAACCGGAATGGCAAAGCCTAAACCTTCCACCCCCGAGACTGAAATCTTAATGGTATTGATCCCGATAACCTGACCTTCCGGATTAACCAGCGCCCCGCCACTGTTGCCCGGATTGATGGCTGCATCGGTTTGGATCAAGTTGAGGGTACGGTCTTCAACCGAAACGGTCCGGTTCAAAGCGCTAATAACACCGGTTGTTACCGACCCTGCAAACTCCTGACCCAAAGGATTTCCAATCGCTACCGCCAACTCCCCCACTTCCAGTTTCGATGAATCTCCCAACTCCGCCACAGGTAAGTCTCTAAGATTGATCCGAATCACTGCCAGATCATTGAGCGAATCGCCTCCAATAAATTTGGCTTTGGCTTGCCTTTTATCCGGCAGGAATACTTCCAGAGTTACGCGTCGATGGTTGGCATTACGGGGATCGGCATATTGCACTACATGGTAATTGGTCATGATATAACCGTCTTGATTGATAATAATTCCTGAACCTTCAATTTGAGTTTGTTTTTTCAAGAATTGGTTTAAAGGCGCCATGACTACCATCCGGATCCCTACGATGGAGGGTCCGGCCTTTTTGGCGATTTGAGTGACCAAGGATGGATCTCCCGGGATCCCGGCTTTAAAAAAATTCTGTCGTTCCTTATTCGGTAAAAATTTGTTTATAACAGGCCCACCGACGCTGCTTCCAATTAGTAAAGCAATAATTAGTAAGAACACTATGGTTTTGAAGTCACACTTACTCTTCGATATCCGTTGAAAAAATTGCGACGCTTTACTGTTTCTATTCATAATAAATAGGGTTCCTCCCTCCCAATCCGCAGAATTCATTATTGACCGATTTTGAATGATTCCGGACTAGGAATAGACTTCCCGAATGGCTTTTAATTTATAAGGAAGTATGTATTTAAAAATAAGCGGTACCGGACTTGAGGCGGTACCGCTTATTGATCATTTAACGAAGCGGAAACAATGTTCTCTGGAGAATCTTTAGCCGTCTTTTTTAACTGGGAAAGTTTTAAAGTCAATTCTTCTGAAGAAAATCCTCTTTCACCGGCGGCAATTTCCAATACTGCAGCGCAAGCAGATAATAAAGGCAGTCTCCGGTTCTTACCATACCGATCTTTCGCCGTATAGAATCCCTTGGCCAACTCTTCTTTATTGTGAAAAACACTAACTGTATAAGCAAATTGACTGATCACTTTTTTAGTGAGTTGTAATTCATCATTCAGGCAAGGACCGTCGCGCTTTAATCCGATAAAAAAATCGTCGCCGCCAATATGTCCAATAAAAGAATCGTCCGAATGATAGACGTTTTTTAAAATATCGGCGAATAATTTGATAACCTGATCTCCCTTGCCAAAGCCCAGTTTATCATTGAACGGTTTAAAATCATTGAAATCATAGTAAATAAAATAGTAATAACAGTCCAAATTGTGATAAATATCTAAAATATATTGATTGATTAAAATATTCCCGGGTAACTTGGTCAATGGGTTAATCTCCCTGGCCAAGACCAAATTTTTTTCATTGATAATATTTAATAAGGATTTGGCGGTCAAAAATCCAAAATACCTTTGGGCTTTGGTAATAATAACCCCCTCGGAGTCCGGATTATTTAGATATATCTCCAGGATTTTTTCTTGAGGAGTATTGATATCAATTACCGGGTATTTATTGATGAATTTTCGCAGAGAGGAAGTGACCGATTTATTTAACAGCAGATCTTTGCCATAGGGCGAATAAACATATTGCTTGATATTTTTTTCATGAATAATACCCAAAGGAACACCTGATTTATCAATAACCGGAAAGAAATCAAATTGTAAGTTGTTATGAAATTTATCGAATAAAATGCGGATATCATCGTTTACATCGATAGTTTCCAAATGGATAATCGCTTGGGTGATTAATTCAACATCGCGAGACTCCCCGTCTTTACCTTCCAGTTCGCCCTGGCCGGTTTGAAAATAGCCATATGAAAGTTCCTGAATATTGCAGGTGGGTTTTTGGATATAGTAGCCCTGAATCAAATCGAAACCAATTTTTTGACAGGTCGAAAACTCCGCAGCGGTTTCAACCCCTTCGGCAATTATCAATACTCCCAGCATTTTAGCCATATTAACGATATGAGTACAAAATGTTTTTTTCCGTAAGTCGTTGTCAATACCATGGATCAAGAAACGGTCAAATTTAACGACATCCGGCTCCGAATGATAAAATAATTC
>DNPP01000064.1:4247-6321 GCA_003501365.1 Bacillota bacterium | reverse complement strand
ACTTGGATGAAGCAGAGGAAGATGACCATGATCATGGGGAGCAAGATAAAAGCTAAAGTTTTAACCAATCTATGTCAAACCTGTGGTTAAGAAAAAGCCTATATTTTAGGCTTTTTCTTTTTAATGTCTATTTAATTTTTACTAATGCGAAATTGTATTCAGACCGAATAATTTAATATAATCTGGATTGGAATGGGATAACCGCTAAAAAAGTATAGACCTGGAGTTCTTTGCTAAATTGGCAGGAACTTCATGATATAAGTCGAATTCTTTGATGATTAGACAATCAGGAGCCAACCATGGTAAAATAAAGAGATTGGCAATATGATTTGATATCGGGTGGGCTGAGGTAAGCTGTATTGCCTACCTTAGTGGTAGGGGAAGAGGGCCTATATTTTTTATGCGGAGTAATCAAAAATGATTGTAATCAAAAAATACTTGGACTTCAAACATTCGTTAATCGCCAAATGCAAAAAAATCCCCCCTGGGGTTGGACTTGCCATGCTTATTTGTATTTTGGTAGTCTTTTCAATAGTTGTTTTTTTTAGCTGGAATTTAACTCCGGTTGATTCCCGGGAGCAAAACTGCCAGGTCTTCAAAGTTGCTTACGGTTCATCGGTACGGCAAGTCGGCGATTTGCTATCGAAAAAACATCTTATCCGCAGTCAAAAAGTTTATGAATTTTATGTACGGCTCAATCCGCATCAGCGAATGGCTAAAGCCGGTTTTTACCGGATTGGTCGCGGAATGTCTATACCGGCCATCGTTCGTGAATTACGGCGCGGTATTCCCCCGACGGTTCGGATTACCATTCCCGAAGGGTTTAGTGATAAAGAAATAGCCGACCTGTTAGCCAAGAAAGGATTAGTTAATCCGGTCAGCTTTATTCAAATGACAAAGGAACCCGCTTCGATTAATGAGGTAATGAGTAATAATTATGGGATTTCGGGGATGGAAGGTTATTTATTCCCGGATACTTATAATTTTGAGCTGAATGCACAGTCTGAAAAAGAAATCATTCAAAAAATGGTATTACGTTTTAAGGAAGTTTTTCGGAAAAATTTCCCCCAAATTCCTGCTGCCAAATGGAGAGAGATTGTTATTATTGCATCGCTGGTAGAAAAAGAGGCCAAAAAGCCCGAAGAACGCCCGATCATCGCTGGTATTTTTTATAACCGGCTACGTCTGGGTTATGCTTTGCAGTCTTGCGCCACGGTCCAATATTCGTTGGGCAAATGGAAAGAACATTTGTATTTCAAAGATTTACAGGTAAATTCACCCTATAATACCTACCTGCACCAAGGTTTGCCGCCGGGACCGATTGCCAATCCCGGATTGGCATCGTTAAAGGCTGCCGTATTTCCTGCTCAAGTAAAATATTTATATTTTGTGGCCAAGCCGGACGGGACCCATGTTTTTAGTACAACGTATGCGGAACATCTAAATGCCCAGCATCGAATTGCACGTATGGCAAAGACACAAGGAACTTAAATAAAGGGTATGGTGAAACATTCGATGATAGTAACAATGCTTGGAACGGGGACTTCACATGGCGTTCCGGTTCTGGGCTGTAATTGTCCCACCTGTACATCGGTAGATCCCCGTGATTTTCGTACCCGTTCGTCAGTCTATCTGAAAACCGGAGGCCGGCATATATTAATTGATACAGCTACTGAAATGCGTATCCAGACGCTTCACAATCAAGTGGCACGGGTTGATTCGGTGTTGATGACTCATAATCATGCCGATCATGTTAGCGGTTTCGACGATTTACGCAGATTTAACGAACTGCAGGATGAGATAATCCCGGTTTATGGCAATNNTAAATGCCCAGCATCGAATTGCACGGATGGCAAAGACGCAAGGAACTTAATTAAAGGGTATGGTGAAACATTCGATGATAGTAACAATGCTTGGAACGGGGACTTCACATGGCGTTCCGGTTCTGGGCTGTAATTGTCCGACCTGTACATCGGTAGATCCCCGTGATTTTCGTACCCGTTCGTCAGTCTATCTGAAAACCGGAGGCCGGCATATATTAATTGATACAGCTACTGAAATGCGTATCCAGACG
>DNPP01000064.1:0-4153 GCA_003501365.1 Bacillota bacterium | reverse complement strand
TGAGATAATCCCGGTTTATGGCAATTCAATGACTATTCAAGGGATTGCAACAATGTTTCCTTATATTTTTGATGAAAAGGCTCAGCTTGGCGGAGGAAAACCCCGAATCGAACTGCATGAAGTTTGCTCTCCTTTTGAAACTGCCGGGATTGATATTATACCGATCCCGGTATTTCATGGGCAAATGGAGATTTTAGGTTATCGGATAGAAGATTTTGCTTATGTTACCGATTGCAGCTATATTCCTCCGGATAGTCTGGAGTTGCTAAAAAACTTAAAATTGCTTATATTAGGTGTATTGAGGTTTCGACCGCATTCTACCCATTTTAATCTTGACCAAGGTCTGGCGAACATACGGCTACTTAAACCGGAGCGGTGCCTATTGACCCATATTGCCCATGATTTTAAACACCGGGAAGTTAACAGTTTATTGCCGGATAATGTAGAATTGGGGTATGATGGAGCAAAGGTGGAGATTGATTGACATTGACAAACGGAGAATTTATGGAAGATCATCTGATGATAGCAACAGCAAGTGAAGGTACGATTCGCATATATGTAGCCTTAACCACCCAAATTGTTGAAAAGGCCAGAAAGATTCATGAGACTTGGCCTACTGCCACGGCTGCATTGGGAAGAGTATTGACCGGGACTCTAATGATGGGCGTCATGAATGATAACTTGTGTCGCTTAACGGTTAGGATCTCCGGTAACGGAGTTTTGGGATCGATATTGGCCATCTCTAACCAACGGGGCGTTGTCAAGGGTGAGGTAGCCAATCCGAAGGTAGATTTGGATTTAAATTCGCTGGGGAAATTTGACGTCGGCGGTGCAGTTGGCAGCGGTGAAATGATCGTACTCAAAGATCTGGGTCTTAAAGATCCCTACCAGGGTATTGTCCCGCTTCAGAATGGCGAGATTGCTGAGGATTTTGCTTTTTATTTTACTAAGTCGGAGCAAACTCCATCCGCTGTTGCTTTAGGAGTATTGGTCAATCCCGACGGCACGGTCAAAGCAGCCGGCGGCTTAATCGTTCAACTATTGCCCGGTTGCAGCGAGGAAACAATTAATCTTTTAGAAGCTAAGTTAGCCGATATATCCAAATTAACCGAGCTGATAGCCGAAGGTGTCACGCCCTCTCAATTAGTCACGATGGTAGCTCCAGAACCGGAAAAAGTCAAATTTCTGGAACAAGTCCCGATTTTTTATCGTTGTGACTGTTCATGGGAGAGATTTCGCGGACCGTTACTTAGTTTAGATCCTGGAGAAATCGGTGATATTTTAAAAGAACAAGGCCGGGTTGAGGTTCGCTGCCATTTTTGTAATAAAACCTATCATTATCAAGCCGATCAATTAAAACAGGAGTAATAATCGAAAGGATGAAGACAACACGGTTAGAATCTGGGCTAAAAGTATTTTCTAAGTAGTCAGCCGCCCCGGCTAGCCGGGGTGACTGTTCAACCTAGAATCCGGGTTAAAAGTATTTTCTAGGTAGGAGGAAACAGTATGCTTCAGAAATTGTGCCCGAGGGTTCAGGCTGAATCGGTTTTAGAACTTGATTTGGTCGAATTACAAAAAGCAGGTATCCGCGGTATTATCTTTGACTTGGATAATACGTTGGTCGAATGGAAACAGGATAATCTGGCTCCTGAAGTAGTCGACTTAATCACCAAGTTTAAAGAGGCCGGTTTTAAAATGTGTATTTTATCGAATGCATTGGAACATCGGGTGGAAACAGTTGCCAATCTGCTTGCGATCCCTTACGTATCAAGAGCTGCCAAGCCTCGTAAATTTCCGTTTAAAAAGGCTCTTGAATATATGGGAACCGAGCCTGAGGAGACTGCAGTTGTCGGTGATCAACTTTTTACCGATATCTTTGGCGGTAATCGTATGGAATTGTATACCATTTGGACTCCTCCTTTGAGCACCACTGAATTTATAAGTACTAAAGCGGTGCGACGCTTGGAACGTTTAGTTATCAAGCGGTTTCGCAGGAAAGGAATTTTACAGTGAGCGGAGATTATTGCAGAGGTTGTGGCGTTGCCATTCAAACCGAAAATCCGGGTAAGCCGGGTTATGTGCCGGAGATCCAGGATCGAAAAGGACAGTTGGTTTGTCAACGCTGTTACCGGATTACCCATTATGGCACAGTTGGAACTTTTCACCCGGAACCGCAAAAGATCAAACAAAGTATCATCAAAGCGATTTCGCTGAGTGATTTATTAATCATTGTGGCTGACTTTGCAGATTTAGCTGGAAGTTTACCGGTTTGGTCAGGATTTTTAGCTGCAAAACCCTATATCTTGATTATTAATAAAATTGATTTGTTGACTTTTAAGGCAAAGCAAGCGGAAATTATCGACTATGGGAGAGCCTATTTAAAAAATGCCGGCTGGGCGGCGCCTTCGGATATTATTGTAACCAGCGGCCTGAAAGGTAGCGGAGTGGATATCCTGAGTCGCAGTTTGAGTAAGTCGACTAAACCGGGAGCGAAAATTGCCATTTTGGGTGTTACCAATGTGGGAAAATCTTCAATCATCAAACATTTACTGAAGTTGGAAGGATCACCCAACTCGCCCACGGTTTCCAAATTTCCCGGGACAACAATGGGATTAAGCAATTGGAGCATTATTAAAGGGCGGAATACGCTAATCGATACTCCGGGTTTGCCGCCGGAAGATCGAGTGGCGGACATGTTTTGCCCGGAATGTGCAAGTCTCTTGGTGGCATCATCCAAACTGCAACAGAAACTTTGGGGTCTCAAACCGGGGAAGGGTTTGATCATGGGCGGCTTATGTGGTATAGGATATCAGGGGGATGAGGAAACGGTGATCATCGCGTTTACTTCTTCCGAACTTATGCTGCATCGGACCGATAATGCCAAAATCAGTGCTTTACTGGATGAAGCTCCGGCCTGGCTCAATAAACTCTGTTCCAAGTGCCGTCCGAAGGTTGAATGGCAGGAAACTACGGTCCATCTTGAAAACAATCAAGATTTTGCCATTGCCGGTTTAGGTTGGTTCTCGCTTCGGGGAGCGGGGGCAGATTTTCAAGTTAGATTGCCCAAAGGAATTCGCTCGGAAGTTAGACCGGCATTGATCGGGAAAAAATAGACATGGTTAATCAAACAATCAATGGTAGTACCAAAATTTTGGCCATATTTGGAGATCCGGTTGAGCACAGCCTGTCCCCGTTAATGCATAATGCCGCTTTTTCCACACTCGGTTGGAATTGTGTTTATATTCCTTTTCGGGTGAGGCCGGCGGATTTAGGTGATGCGGTGCGCTCAATACGCTCCCTTAATTTGAAAGGGGTTAATATTACCATTCCTCATAAACAAGCAGTCATGGCTGAACTCAACCAAATTATCGGTGATTCGCAGATCAGCGGCTCGGTAAACACCATTATCAATCGAGACGGACGGTTGATTGGAACCAGTACCGATGGGGTTGGTTTTGTTCGCTCGCTTCGAGAAGAAGGGGGGTTTGAAATAACCGCTAAAAATTGTCTGTTATTCGGGGCGGGAGGCGCCGCTAGGGCTGTAATTTATGACCTACTTGCTGCTAAAATTAACTCCTTGGTCATTGTAAACCGCGATTTTGAAAAAGCCATCAGCCTGCAGAAACAGATTTGGGATAGTAACAGATTTGCAGTGGGGGTTCAAGATTTGACCAAGCTTCAAGACCTTGATTGGGAATCCTTCGATTTAATCATTAACTCGACTTCGGTAGGACTCCATGATGAAGATAGCTTGGTACCACTACATTTTCTAAAGCCCGGTCATTTTGTTTACGATTTAGTCTATAAAAAAGGCGGAACTCAATTATATCGTGATGCAACCGCGGCCGGCAGCCGGGTGTTATCCGGAATCTCGCTATTACTATACCAGGGAGTGGAGAGTTTTCGGTTATGGTTTGACGTTGAGCCGCCGGTTGAAATTATGCGCCAAGCGCTTTATCGGTATTATGAGGGTGATATCAAATAGTGAATAAATAAATAAACGGCTTGGAATGCTCAATCTAAATACCAAATTTTCTTTTTTTGCAGGAAAAATTTTACCATTTGGGGAATTAGGCAAAAAGAAGTGGTATTTTATGTTTATAAAATTTTAGGTAATCAGGGTCGATAATTCCATGATGGAACGGAGGTTGAA
>DNPP01000385.1 GCA_003501365.1 Bacillota bacterium | reverse complement strand
CATAGTTGATCATGGTGTTGCAAAATTGCAGATTGATTCCTTCACCGCCGGATTCGGTACAGACCATTACCCGGTATTCGGGGCGTTGTTTAAATTGAAATTTGGTCAACTCTTTTTTGGAGGTTGATAAGTGGCCGTCAAAGGCCAGAGTAAGAAACCCGGCTTGTTCCAGCCGGGAACGGATGTAACTTTGAGTACCCAGATACTCGGTGAAAACGATCACCTTCTCGGGAGTCTTCTTAACGAGTTCTTCCACGACCACCATTTTCGAGTTTTGCTTGACTTGTTGAGCCAATTTAAATAAGGAACCGGCTTGCTGTTGGATCTCGGGATTTTCATCCATATTTTGAGCCAACTTGTATAGCGTCAATACCGCCGCAAAAGTACTGGAACAAATTTCCCGCTGTAAGGTGAGCAGGGGTAAGCTACCTAAACCACCCTTGTTCTTCAGAAAATTTTCCCGCACGAAAGCAGTGATATCATCGTACAGAGTTCTCTCCAGCGTGGTTAATTCAATCGGGATATTTTCGACGATCCGTTTGGTGAAACCCATGTTGGCACCGTGTCTGTTGCGAATCATCACTTCACTTAAAACCCGTTTAAGTTCGGGCTCATTTTTCGGGAGCCGTTTATCGACGGCATATTTTTTTTTAAAATTACGGTAATTACCCAATTGTCCGGGTTTAAGCAATGTTATGAGATTGAATAATTCTTTTAAGTCATTTTGCAATGGAGTCGCAGTAAGTAATAAAAAGTATTTCTTTTGAATATTATTTACAAATTGCCAATTTTTGGTTTGAGTATTTTTTAGCTTATGGGCTTCATCAACAATCACCATATCGAAATAAAGTTTCTGAATCTCTTGCCAGTGGCATTCCTTCTTGGCGGTGTCGATGGAGGCAATCAAACCTTGGCAATGAGACCAATCCCATTCTCTATATGCGATCAGGGTGGATATGGCAAATTTCTCCCTGAGTTCCGCCTCCCATTGACGACATAGAGCTGCTGGAACCAGAATTAAAAAGCGTTTCACCAGCCCCCGTAATATATATTCTTTCAAAATCATTCCGGCTTCGATGGTTTTTCCTAGACCAACCTCATCGGCTAGAATGGCCCGGCCCCGTAACTCTGAGATCACTTTTTGGGCTGTATCCACTTGATGGGGATACAGCAGAAAATTATTTTGGCGCCAGTGTTCCTGGAGATGGGAGAGGACCAGCAGCTCCTCAAATCCGCGATTTAAGGCTAACTCTTCGGCATGATAATGAAGTTTGAAGGCGTCCCAATTATCCCATTTTTTGCGCCGCATGTTGATAAGAAAGTCGGCAAATTGGTTACTTTCTTCAAATTGCGGTTTAAAATTGGGAAAGAAATGATTGAATTGATCCGGCGATATAGTATTTTTAAGGGTTAGATTGGATTCCAAGTCGAACCTCCCGGGTTTCATTGATCAGTATATCTTTTCCCGGCCAGTTGATTTTATATCCAAAATATAATATTTGGAACCAACTAAATCTTCATACATCTATGACATATGAAACGCATATTAAATAAGGCAAGAAAACTAATACCAGTGTTATTTTTTCTGATAATTATGCAAATAATAACATTAAAGCATAGTAATTTTAGTTGGGATTTGGTTAAAACCCACTCTTTTTGATAAAGGATGATGGCTCTTTGAATCAGAAAACAAGTACCCGGTTAATCGGGGCCGGGATCATCGGCTGTTTTTGCTTTGTGTTGGGGACAACCTGCCTGGTTGCCCACTCTGCTCCAAAGATGGCCAAAAACATTTTAGTAATGGAAAGCTGCGATGATAATCCGAAAATCAACGTTTTACAAAATTTGAAATTTGATCTGCCGGGCACGGTTGGTCTTTACCGGGAGATTCAATGCGGTAAGTATGCTGTCCAGGCTAACGGGAAGTTGCGGGTCGAATTCTCCGCAAGCCCCTTATATTATGTAGACCCCACTACCAAAGATAGAATTGCCTTAAACGTAACCTACTGGGTGAATGAGGCTGGAAATAGCCGGTTTTCTTTCAAACCCGACGGATCTCCCTTGACACTTTACCGTAATTTCAACAGCCAACAAATAATTGAATTTTTCATTTACGGAGAGATTGTTATCGATGATTTGACTGCCCAACCCGCTGGACATTACCAGGGAGGAGTAACCGTAACAGCTTGGAAATAGCGAGTTTTGGCTGTGACGTTAACCGATTTTTTTTAAGGAGGTGATCCATGATTCATCACTAGTGGTACTCGTTTTTTCTTTGAACAGCGATTTATGAATCAAGCAAAAGTTCAATTTAAGGAGGAAAATTACAATGAAAAAGTTCTATTCACTTTTAGTAGTTGGCGTTTTGTTGTTGGCAGTCAGCGGTATGGCATTTGCTACTGTTCCCGATGCATCTGGAAATATCTCAGGTATCACGGGTACAGGAATCACGGCTCCATACATCATTACTGCGGTAGTTGATCCCTATGCCGAAATTACCTGGGGCGATCTTTTGACCCCGATTCTTTCCGGAGCGGCTTTGGATTACCAAGTCGGCAGTTTGGGGTTCAACGTCGTAGCGAATTGCGCAGTAGACATTACGCTTGCGACTCCTCAACTCAAAACTGATCTTACAATGGAGGACGGACATGCTGCCACTGATACCGACACTATCGCTACCACTTATGCAGTTAAGCCGGGCAAACCCAATGTTAATGTACCACAAAGTTCTGAATATTCGTCAAATTCTACCAATAAATATGTGAATGCTCTGGATCAAGAGGCCAAAGATTTTACCTTATATTATAAGGTTTCGGATGGAAGCGTTATCAGCCAGCATGCGGGCCTATATACGGCTGATATCAACCTAACCGTGGTGGCTCAAGCCTATTAAGGTTAAAATCGAGCACTTTAAAAAAAGAGGTAGCCGATTTAATAAAGGAGGATTATTACCATGAAAAAAATGTTAGCGTTATGTCTGGCTCTCTGCTTAGTATTATTAGTCGGCAGTCTGGCTCTTGCTACGACTCCCGATGCACATGGAAATATCTCAAATGTCACAGGCGGTCAAAGTACTCATAAAACCATTTCCGCCTATGTGAGTCCCTATGCCGAACTTTATTGGACCGGTTTTACAGCTCCTGAGCATCTCACCGGCGAGGCTAACAAGTCACAAACCGGTTCTCTGAAGTTTACAGCCGCAGCCAATTGCGCGGTTGATATCATTTTGGATGTCAATCCAATGCAGACTCAAGGCGATTATCAAGATGTGAGCACACTTACTACTCTCTATGCAATTACCAGCGGAAATGATGCTCCGGATTATCGCGACATAAAAGACACCAATGAAATGATATATTCCAGTGCGTTGGATCAAAGTTCTGATAATTTCACCGTCAATTACCAAGTCCAGACCGGCGATGAGATCTTCAGTCAACATGCCGGCGACTATTCGGCAATAATTAATTTGACCATCGTGGCGCAAGCCTATTGATCTCAATGGTTGTTGATAAAGGGGGATTGTTATCCGTTATGAGAAAGTTGTTTATTTGGTTTTTAGTTCTCGGTTCGATGATGGTGGTGAGCAGTTATGCTCTAGCTGAAGCGCGAAATATTTCGAAATCTAATGCAACCCCCTTAGGTATTTCGAAAACCATTTCCGCCTATGTAAATCCTTGGGCTACTATCGAGTTCGGTAATTTTACCCCCGCGCATCTTACCGGGGCTGCCAATGATATTCAAGAAGGTAGTCTAGGATTTACGGTTAAAGCAAATTGCGCGGTTGAATTAGTAATGTCGGCGAGTACGATGACCAGGTATGGAAATGAGGAAGCGCCGCGTCCGCCGCACACACCACCAAGTACTTTGACTACGCTTTACGACATCACCACCGGCAACGCCATTCCCAATTATAAGCCGGTGACAGAAATCTTGCCTTGGGATCACGCGCTGGATCAGGAGTCTAAAGATTTCACGCTTCATTACCAAGTGGCGGATGGGGAGGATGTCACCAGTCAACATGCGGGTAGTTACCGGGCGTTTGTCTCTATTTATGTAATAGCACTTTCATACTAATGACTCCAGTAAAAACAGATAATCGGATATCGGTTTAAATGGCGAGTTCTCTAATGAACTCGCCAACCTTTGTTATCAAAAATTTTTCATGGGAGGTGTTGAAGACGGTGAAAATAATGCCCATCATTTTTCTCTTATTCTGTTTGGCAATCGGCTTTATGGCTACCAATTCACTGGCTGTGGGGGTGGTACCCCTGACAATTGAACTGAACGGTAAACCCGGCGATACCATGAATTTCAACGTCAAACTGAACCCGGGTGCACAAACCGAGAAACTAAAAATATCATTAGAAAAAATAAATCAGCAACTAACCGGCGACTTACGCTACACTCCTTTTGAACCGGGGGTGCCGCCCGCCACTTGGATCACCGTCCCTGATTCCGCCGTGGTCAGCCCCGGGGCAAGCACTCAAATTGACGGGATTGTCAAGGTGCCTCTTAATGCTCAGGGCGGTACTTATCTGGCTATGCTAAGAGTGGCCCCGGAAGAACCGACTAAAAAGGGCGGTTTCGAAATCAGTATTCAATATGGAGTCAGAATTTATATCCGCTTAGATACTATCGGACTACGGCCCAAAGTGCAAGTAACCGGGTTGGAGTTGATTAAGGATGAAAAAGGAAAGCCGCAAATCCAAGCCAAGGTTAAAAACTCTTCAGTACTTGATTTTTTGACAACCGCTAGTGCCACGCTACGGGACAGTGAGCGAAAATTAATTCAGCGGGTGGAATTGCGTCCGGCCTATTTCTGGAAAAACAAAATTTCGGAGGCCCGTTTATTACCCGAGGGAGAGCTGGCGTATACC
>DNPP01000028.1:4568-4726 GCA_003501365.1 Bacillota bacterium | reverse complement strand
GAGATGGCGGGAATTGATTGGATAACCCCTTAATCCATATTTCTACTGTGCCGCTATGCTCTCGAGTATTTTCTAGATAATTATCCGTCCCGACTTTGCCTGAGCAACGGAGGGAGGTAAATCCATAGAATGGTCTGTTCCCTAGAATCCCAGGCTAA
>DNPP01000028.1:3143-4295 GCA_003501365.1 Bacillota bacterium | reverse complement strand
ATAGATTTAAGGTTCAAAATATTCCAGGGATCAATCTTTTCGTATTTTTACAATACTCTTGGTAGCCTTCAAAATTGAGCAGTAAATAATTCTCCTCTTTATAAATCCGTAAGGCTATTCCAATAATCGTTAGTAAGGCAGGGATATAAGTCAAATATGAACATTTGTAACAAATAACACTTATTGTCATTAATATACTTGCAAGATATAAGGGATGCCTTATATATCGATAAATCCCGTAATTAATAAGTGTTTGATGGCTTTTTAATTCAATTTTATCAGAAAAGTTGGTCCCCAAATCGATATAGCCTTTAAATCGAATTGCCATACCTGCAAGAAACAATGGAATGAACAATGAAAAATTAATAATGTTCGGCTCATATTGATATACATAAAAGCAGTATATTGGTGATAAAAATAGCAGAAAGAAAGGAATGAAAATTAAAAAATATGTGATATCAGTTACCGTTGTCCTATTTTCGCTCTTTATTTTATGTTGAATATAGAACTCAAAAAAACCGTAAAATCCTATAAGGCTAAAGTACATATACTTCATTATATTTATTTCCTTCTCAATAGCACTTCGTGCTATTAAAGTGTACATTATAATTAATGATTCGGTGAAAATCCAAAATATTCCTTTGTCTCTATTTAAACTTTAAAATTTTACGATAGCGGTTCAACCGGTCTTTTTCGAAAGGGAAAATCCAATGGGTTCCGAATAATACAATACAGGGTATTGTATGGGAGGTGGGAGGTAGGTAAATGGCTAATTTTAATGATAAAGTATGTTTTAACGCTGAAGAAAAATCGGAGATTTTAGCCCGGCTTAAACGGGCTGAAGGACAATTACGCGGAATTCAAAATATGATTGAAGAAGAACGTTCCTGTCAAGACATGGTCATTCAGTTGGTGGCGGTAAAGTCGGCCATCTCGCAGATTGCCATGACCGCTCTCAGTAATCAGTTGCTCCATTGTTTAACTACTGAGCTGCAGGAGGGTAGACCGGTGGAAAATCTACAGCAAAAATTTACGGAGATCTTTAAGAAACTTTTATAATTTACGCCGTAGGCATGGAACCTTATATCTATGAATCTACTGACTTTAAGACCTTTTACGAAGTAAATCCTTTAACGATATAATGCGGTAGCC
>DNPP01000028.1:0-2750 GCA_003501365.1 Bacillota bacterium | reverse complement strand
GCGCGAGGAGTCTTCGCCAGTTCATGTTCCAGCGTGACGGTTGATAAAATGATTTGCTTGTGCTGTTCTCTGGAGTCAAGCAGGATTTGTTCCGTCAGTTCCTCATAGGGCGGTCTAAAATAATGTGTGGCTTGACTGGTGATTGTTCGGACAACCTGATCGGTCGCGGCGATCTCTTTCTTAACATGAAGCGGGGAGAGTGTACTCAAATGAGGGTGGGTATAGGTGTGATTGCCAATCAAATGTCCATTTTTGATTTCCTCCCTTAGAACTGCGGGATATTTTTTGACATTGGCCCCTTCGACAAAGAAGGTAGCGGGAACATGATATCGTTGCAGAATTTTTAATATTAAGGGAGTATATACCGGATCCGGTCCATCATCAAAGGTTAGGGCGACTACTTTTTGATTGGTATAACCCATCCAGGCAATATCTATTTTTTCAAGCGAATAAAGCGACTTTTGAAAAATTGGATAGCGATTATTAAATAAGACGGCTATTAAAAGTGCAGTCACTATAATCAATAGTATCCAGGGCAATCGTTGTTTGAATGAGGGATTGAGTTTCATGAAGGAACACTCCAACTTGATGAATTATGGGCATAATCGGGCAAAAACACGTGATTGTTATTAACGTATTTTGAAAGCCCCATTGGCTGAGGCTTTCAAAATAGTGAAATCAAATCGGTTATATCTCAAACTTCATTTGGATATCCACGGTAATTTTTACATCTCCGGCTTCAATGGGTGTACTTACCGCCACGTTCCGTAATGATGCCGATTTAAACATGGCATCCATCTGGACCGGCTGAACATTTATTGAGGATTCGTTGATAGCCAGTACTCGCTTAATGGTAACTTTTGCAGCTTTGGCCATGATATCCGCTTTGGCCCGGGCTTCGGTGACCGCCGCTTCAATTACTTTATTACGCCACTCTTCGGTGGCACTTACTGAAAAAATTACCGAGTTAATATTGGTGGCGCCTGCTTTGATGGCCAGATCGATTACCGCACCGACTTTGCTTATCTCCCGAACGGTCACCGTAACTTGGTTGGTGACCCGGTAACCGATGATTTGACCGGGTTCGGAATCTTTATTATATTTATACTCGGGATAAAGGCTGAAATTACTGGTCTGTAAGTCTTTTTTGTTGAGGCCGTCGTTAATTAAATCAGCCATGATTTGTGACATGACCAGCGCATTTTTCGTTTGAGCATCCTGGGCGGTTGGAGCAATTAGACTAACCCCGAGTGACACATAAGCAATATCCGGGGCAACGGTAACAACCCCTGTGCCATTGACGACAATTTCACCGGAGGCCGCCGCATAGCTACTCACTGAAAACGTAATCATCATAATCAGCAAGACAAGACCGGTCAAACATTTCTTCATAAAGATCCCTCCTCAAATTTATATTCGGTGACCAATCAACATTCGCTATCAAAAACTTAGTTTGCCCATTCTTTCCATGGCTCTTTCGGTATTTTCCCTGCTGCCAAAAGCGGTTAACCGGAAGTAACCTTCACCGCTGGGTCCAAATCCGGCGCCAGGCGTTCCCACTACCTGTATCTCATGTAAGAGTTTATCGAAAAATTCCCAAGAACTCAAACCGCTAGGAGTCTGTAACCAGATATAAGGGGCATTGACTCCGCCGTAGATTGTAAAGCCTAATTTCTGTAGTCCTTCGCGGATTAATTTGGCATTGTCCATATAGTAACGGATGGTCTCGCAAATTTGCTGTTGTCCTTCCGGAGTATACACTGCGGCTGCGGCTGCTTGCACCGGGTAAGAAACGCCATTAAACTTCGTGGTCTGGCGGCGTAGCCAGAAACGATTCAAATCATGAGGTTTACCCTCCGAATCATAAGCCATCACGGTTTTCGGTACGATCGTGAATGCGCAGCGGGTGCCGGTAAATCCGGCCGTTTTTGAAAAGCTACGGAATTCGATGGCGACATCTTTGGCGCCTTCGATTTCATAGATACTATGGGGGATCCCCGGTTCCTGAATGTAGGCTTCATAGGCTGCGTCAAAAAGGATAATCGCTTTATTTCGGCGGGCGTAGTCGACCCAGAGTTTTAACTCCGCTGTTGTCAAGGTCATCCCGGTGGGATTGTTCGGAAAACATAGATAGATTATATCCACTTTCTTCTGAGGAAGCTCGGGTTTGAGACCGTTTGCCGCCGTGCAAGGCAGATATACGATATTTTCAAAATGGCCGTCGTTTTTTAATTTGCCGGCCCGGCCCGCCATAACATTGCTGTCCACATAAACCGGATAAACCGGGTCGGTCACAGCAATGATATTATCAAGGCCAAATAATTCCTGAATATTGCCGGTATCGCATTTGGCGCCGTCGCTGATAAAAATTTCGTCCTCGGTGAGTTCGATCCCACGGGGCCGGAAATTCTTTTCGATAATCCAGTGGCTGAGAAATGGATAACCTTGTTCGGGGCCGTATCCGCGAAATGTGTCGGCTTTACCCATCTCAGCCACAGCGTCCTGAAAACCCTTGATGACTGCCGGAGTGAGGGGTTGGGTAACGTCGCCGATGCCCATACGGATAATATCGGCATCCGGATGCTCTTCTTTGTATTTATTGATGCGCCGGGCTATCTCTGAAAAGAGATAACTACCGGCAAGTTGCAGGTAGTGCTCGTTAATTTTTGCCATGCCAACCAATCCTTTCGTTACCGTTTTCATATTTTTTGCTAAAGATTCGTGATTTAGCCAACAAACCCTTCTATAAA
>DNPP01000396.1:5271-5524 GCA_003501365.1 Bacillota bacterium | reverse complement strand
CTATTCTTGTTTCGGCGGCGCCGCTAATTATTGACGGTAAGGCTGCTGGGGTAGTTACAACTTGTCATGATGTTACTGAACGGGAGCAATTGCATAGAGAACTGGAGTACGAACAGACTCGGCTACAAATCATTCTTGAACAAATGCCGTCCGGCGTAATCATCGTGCAGGCGCCTTCCGGCAGATTAATTATGGCAAATGAACAAGCAACTCAAATATTAAAAATCCCTTTGGTGTTGAATGAATCCTATGG
>DNPP01000396.1:0-5004 GCA_003501365.1 Bacillota bacterium | reverse complement strand
CAACTTAAAAAGCTAAAGGGAGTTTTTTGCCCTAATGGACAGGGATTATCGATGAATGAATGGCCTTTAGTAAGGACCATTGTTAACGGTGATGTTGTTCGTGGTGAAGAAATTGAAATTTTGCATGATAATGGCAGCAGCAGTGTTATTCTGATGAGCTCTTCTCCGATTTGGGACCGAGAACAACAGATCATGGCCGCTGTTTCAGTTTTTTCCGACATTACCGACAGAAAACAAGGTGAACTGGTGCGACAATTGCAACAGATCATTGAGTTCCTGCCGGATGCCATTTTTGTCCTGGATCAAGATCGTAAGGTAATTGCCTGGAATCGCGCGATTGAACTCCTAACGGATGTGACAAAAGCTGAGATTATCGGGAAAGGCGATTATGCTTATTCAGTGCCGTTTTTTGGACTTCCTCGTCCGACTTTGATTGATTTGTGTTGGGAAAATGAAGTTGCGGCTATAGCTGAGGACCATCCGATTGAGCTGGAGGGCGATACTTTTTATACTGAGATTTTTGTACCTCGTCTAAAACAAGGTAAGGGTTTATATCTGGCTATTAAGGCCACCCCGCTCAAGGACAATCAAGGACGAATCACCGGCGCGATTGCTTCCATTCGGGACAAAACCAGGCAGCATGAGATGGAAGAACAATCTTTTAAAGCTCAGAAAATTGAATCGATTGGTATTTTAGCGGGCGGCATTGCGCATGATTTCAATAATTTTTTAGCGGGTATTCTGGCAAATGTTCAATTGGTAAAGATGAAACTAACAAAAGGCCTGGATGTCAGTAAGTCGCTCGATTCGATTGAGGAGACGGTTTCCAAAGCCGCTGACCTGACTCGTCAATTGTTAACCTTTTCCAAAGGCGGGGCCCCGATAAAAAAAACGATGGTACTTAAAGATTTATTGCGGGATACGGCTGAGTTTGCTTTGCGTGGTTCCAAGTCAAGGTGTATTTATTCGATCCCGGATAATTTATGGCCGGTTCAAGTTGATGCCGGGCAAATAAGTCAGGTGCTGAGCAATCTGATCATTAATGCGGACCAAGCGATGGCTAACGGAGGCTTATTATGGCTAAAAGCTGAGAATACGTCGCTTTTGGAATCGGATAATATAACACTCCCGGTGGGCAAATATATTAAAATAAAAGTCAGCGATCAAGGAATTGGAATTCCCAAAGAGAACTTGAATAAAATCTTTGACCCGTATTTCACCACCAAAACCAAGGGCAATGGGTTGGGGTTGACAACTTCCTATGCCATCATTTGTAATCATAAGGGCTATATTCGTGTGGAATCTCAGGTCGACCAGGGTACCAGCTTTTATATTTATCTCCCGGCGGTAGTAGATACGACGAGCAATGATTTGCTGGAAGAGAAGGTTTGTTATCGGGGCGATGGCCGGATTTTAATTATGGATGATGAAGATGTGATTCGAATAGCTGCCGGTGAAATGCTAAGCGAGATCGGTTATCAGGTTGATTATGCCAGGAACGGTAATGAAGCGATCCAAATTTACCGGGCAGGGTTGAATACGGGAAATCCTTTTGATGCGGTAATTATGGATTTGACGATCCCGGGGGGCAGGGGCGGAAAAGATACCCTTACAGAATTGTTTAAGTATGACCCGGAAGTGAAAGCCATCGTATCCAGTGGATATTCTAATGACCCGATTATGTCGAATTATCAAGAGTATGGATTTTGCGGTGTGGCAGCTAAACCGTATAAAATTGAGGAACTTAGTTTAATTTTACAGCGTGTAATAAAGAAATATAATCCGACTTAAAAAGGGGAGCCACTTTAAACCTCGATCCGGCAAGTACATTGCAATTTTCCCGTTGTAATGCGGGAAAATTGGCCGGAACGGGTTTATTGTCTGAATCCGGCAAGTTTTATTTGATATGAATTAATGAAGTTTCTTGCCGGATTCAGGTTAAAATAAGTAAGCTAAAGTATGGACGCTCAAATCTTCCAGCCGACCCAATTTCCAATTTATAGTTGAGATAGGAATTCCCCTAGCCTTCGTACCATCAGTCAATTTGCCGCTGCGATTTCTGGAATAAGATTCGGATGAATTGTACAAGCTGAATATACCCAAGAGAGACGAGTAAAGGGGAAAGGCTGTGTACCATGTATAGTGAAAAACGTAAACAAGTAAGGGTAAATACATATTTTCCGACTGAAATGACGGTCTTGGATAGCGCTGAACGATTGCACGACTATTTTGCCGAACTTCGAGAGGAACAGCCTAATTTTCATAATGAACCACCCAGGCAATTATGTGGTTATGTTGAGAATGTCAGTGAAGGCGGCCTGGGAGTGGTCACGTTAGACTCGTTATTATCGGGAGCCAAAATTATTTCAAAATTTGGACCGGTTGAAACCATTATGCTTACCCCAACGGTTGTTTTAGCTTTTGCCCGATGTGAGGGATATTTGCATCATTATGGATTCCAATTTTTCCAGTTAACCGAAGATGAACGGGTAATTCTGAAAAAATTTATTAAAGCAATGATTGCAGCGGAAATAGATAATAACTTATTATATGTTTGAATGGTAATTGGTATTATTGACAATTTGGTAAGGTGTAAAAAGTGGGCGCCCGGATTTGGTAAATCAGGGGCTTTTTTATTTGGAATTTAAATCGTAAAGATGCAGGTTAACAGGAGATAGCAGCGATTATAGAGAATATTTATTGGTGATATTGGAAAGCGGGAGGATGGATGGGGTTGTCGATATTTTTTAAAAGGTCGTTTATTAAAAGCATTGCACTGTTTATGATTGTACTAGCCTTCTTTACCTGGAGTGTGGTTTGGGGTCTTGCGCAGAATACCGCCCCGGGTGGAATTATTACCGGTAAGGTGATGGCGGTCTTTTTTGTCGATGTCGGGCAGGCGGATTGTATTTTCATTCATACTCCAAACAATTTAAATATGCTAATCGATGCGGGAAATCGAGAAGATTATCCGCAAATCAACCGATTTTTGCAGGCCCAAAATGTGACCCGGTTGGATGTTGTGGTGGCAACTCATCCCCATGAAGACCATATTGGCAGTATGGAAGAGATTATTCGCAATTTTCAAATCGGCAAGCTATACATGCCGAAGGTTTCGACTGCTACCAGAACTTTTGAAGGGCTTTTACAGGCAATTCGGATTAAGGGTCTAAAAGTAAATGTAGCCAAGGCAGGAGTAAAAATTGATCTGGGTCCGGGATTTACATCGGAGTTTATCGCACCCAACAATGATGATTATGATGATTTAAATAATTATAGCGGAGTAATCAAGGTAAGCTATCATAAAGTTGCCCTTCTGTTGACCGGAGATGCCGAAAGGATTTCGGAACAGGAAATGCTTGACAAGGGCTATGACTTGAAGGCGGATGTTTTAAAAGTGGGCCACCACGGCAGTAATAGTTCGAGCAGCGCCGCTTTTCTAAAACAGGTGGCTCCCAGCATTGCCATAATATCGGTTGGCGTTGACAACCCTTATCATCATCCGGGTTTGTCAACCTTAAAACGTCTGGCAAGAAGCGGCGCCCGAATATATCGTACCGATAGAGACGGCACGATTCGACTTTTAACCGACGGCGATAAGATTGAGATCCGCAACTATCGATATTAATAATGGCTGGGTTTACGGTAGAAAGGAAAATGTGATATAATCAATTTAGCAAATTAAACCATTTATGGCAATTTATTTAAAAGGGGGCGACCGGAATTGGGGAAAATTTATTTTTGGAGCCTCCTCGGTATGGCGCTATTGTTAATTTTTCTATTGATTGTTCATCAAGGAGTTGTGGAGGCGGACCGGAGAATGAAAGTGATTATCGATCGTTTTGAAGCCGATTATGCAGTGGTGGAATTACCCGATCAATCGACTGTAAATATGCCTTTAAAGCTTTTAGCTCCCGGCGTAAAAGAAGGGGATATCATCGAAATTAAGGCTCTATCCGGTGAAACCAAATCACGCAAGAAGAAGATCGATCAATTATTCGAAGAAGTTCTTGAAAAGTAAAATTACTCTTTTGTGATAATGCAGGGACCTAAAATGTCCGGCCCGGTATGACAGGCAATAACGGGAGAGAGTCTGATGAGGGTAACATCGGTACCCAGTTGTTCCTTTAAAATATGGGCGAACTCTTGCGCCTCCTCCAAATTATCGCCGTAATGGAGTCCTACTTTTTCAATTCCCCGCTGGGCTTGTTGAAGAATGAGTTTTAGGGTTCGTTCTTTAGCCGCTTTTAAGGTGCGAATCTTCTCTAAGGCTGTCATCAACCCCATTTCATCGAACCAAATGATGGGCTTAATTTGAATTAATGAACCGATTAACGCTTCGGCGCCATTAAGTCTGCCGCCTTCGTACAAATAACGCAAGGATTCGACTACAAAAAAGACTTTGGTTTTGCTGCGTTGTTTTTCGAGTTCAGTTACGATTTGTTCTCTGCGGTACCCTTTATCCGCCAACTGCCTAGCTTGAATTGCCAGACAAGCCTGACCAAAACCACTCTGGAACGAATCAACCAAGGATATTTTATCGGTATTCAGCATTTGTTTGGCGAGATTGGCGCAATTGATGGTCCCAGAAATTTTATTTGATAAGGTTACACAAATAATTTCATCACCGGCTTCGATGGCCGGTCTAAAAATTTCTAAAAATGAGTTAGGATCAGGCTGGGAGGTGGTAAATTTTATATTTTTGCGTTGACTTTTGTAAAAATCTTCGTAAGATAACTCCAGAAGCTCTTTTTTAGTGGTCTCGGCTTGCCGCACATAAAGGGGGACCGGGGTTATCTCATATTTTTGATATTCAGCAATCGTCAACGAACAGGTGGTATCGGTCACAACTTTGATCATGGAATCCTCCCTGGAAAAATTAGAAAATAAATAAAAGGTTACTATATAAATTTATTTCGTTTCAATCCAATAAACTCCTGCCGCACAATCGGGATAAAAATTGCCGGGCAATGGGGGCCAATTTGGATATTTCTTTCATTACAA
>DNPP01000044.1 GCA_003501365.1 Bacillota bacterium | reverse complement strand
CCCATTATATTAACCGCCATTAAACCACGTTGTTTCATTCGTTCTTTATTGGCGTCGGCCAATTTAGCTTCATTTTCAAATAAGTCTTGGGCTATTTTGATTTCCATCGCTAATCCACCTCAATACTTTCTATTGTACATTCTTGACCTTTCGCAGTCAGGCGGCCCAGGTTACCGCAGTCCGGACAAAAAAAATCCCGGGCTACTTTATTAAATTCTTTCTCACAATATATACAAAATAAACGGGCGGAAACCCGGTTGAATTCTAAGATCGCATCTTGAGCCATTGTTCCCTTGGCCAGCATCCGAAAATAAAACTCTACGGAATCTGCTGCCACACCGGAAAGCTCGCCAATGGAAATCGTTATTTTAGTAACCCGTTCAGCGCCGTGAGCCTTTGCCTCTGTCAGCACCAGCCGGTATATTTTTTCAGTTAAACTCATTTCATGCATGGGTATTCGTTAGGGGACGGCAGATTAAAATCCGATCTTTTCCCGCCAGATCGGAAAATGATTCACTCGTTAGGTCATATTCTGCGGCTAAAGCTTCTAGTGGAGCCTTTTGGTCGTCACCGTGTTCCATAATGAACAGACCGTCATCAGATATTACCTCTCGCAGCTGAGGGAACAAACGTCTGTATATAGCCAAACCATCGGGCCCTCCATCTAAAGCCAATATGGGTTCGCGACGGACCTCAACCTGTAAATCGGCAATCTCCGCCGAGGGAATATAAGGAAGATTGGCAACAATCAGGTTGAACTTAGGTCGTAAAGTTGCTTCCGCCATAACCGGCTTCAATAAATCACCAAGGAGAAAGGTAATACGAGAATCAACTCCCTGGCGACGAGCATTCTCTGCGGCGACAGTCAAGGCCTCGTTAGATATATCGGTAGCGCACCATATACTGGCGGGCACTAGTTTGGCTAACGCAACAACAATAGCTCCGCTGCCGGTACCAATATCAATACCGTGAATGGCGGGCCGATTTTTCATCTGTTCACAGGCCGTTTCTACCAGGAGTTCAGTCTCCGGACGGGGAATCAATACCTCCGGATTGACAATAAAATCCCAGCTTAAAAAAGATTTTTTCCCGGTGATATAGGCTAAGGGCAAACCCTGTACTCTTTTAACAATGACTTCCCGGTATCGCTGAACCTCGGTAGGCTCTAAAAGCCTGTCCCATTGTGAATAAAGACTGACTCGGGGTAAGTCGAGAATATAGGCCAATAAGAGATCCGCTTCCAACCGAGGATTGGGAATCCCTTTTTCATTGAAAAACGGCACGGTTTTAGTGATGATTTCCCCAATCGTCAGTTTATTGATCGACATGTTGCAACCGTTCGGCTTGAGCTGCCGTGATCAACGGCTCAATCACCTCATCCAGATTACCATTGATATTAGAATCCAGATGATATAGGGTCAGATTAATCCGGTGATCCGTTAACCGGTTCTGGGGAAAATTATAAGTCCGAATCCGCTCACTGCGGTCTCCGGAACCAACCATATCCCGACGGGCCTGTGCTATCTCCTCATGTTGTTCACTGCTGAACTTCTCTAATAAACGAGCCCGTAAAACCTTCATGGCTTTTTCTTTATTTTTTAATTGTGATTTCTCATCCTGACAAGTTACCACCACCCCAGTGGGGAGATGAGTAATCCGCACCGCTGAATCGGTCGTATTAACACATTGCCCCCCGTGGCCGCTTGCCCTGTAAACATCAACTCGTAAATCGTTGGGATTAATATTGACATCAACTTCTTCAGCCTGGATTAAAACGGCTACCGTGGCCGCCGAAGTGTGAATCCTACCATTCGCTTCGGTTTCCGGGACCCTTTGGACTCGGTGAACGCCGCTCTCGTATTTCATCCGGCTATATACCCGGTTACCTTCAACCGTAAAAATAATCTCCTTAAAACCGCCACGCTCGGCTTCACTCATACTTAAAATCTCAATATGCCATCCTTTGGTCTCACCGTAACGAGTATACATCCGGAATAGATCGCCCGCAAATAAGGCCGCTTCCTCGCCGCCGGTCCCGGCCCGAATTTCAACTATTACATTCTTGTCATCATGGGGATCTTTGGGAAGCAATAAGATTTTAATCTTTTCAGTAAGCTGCTCCTTCTCCGTTTCCAGCTGTTTCATCTCACTAAATAATAAATCAGCTGCGGCGCCGGTCTCCTCTTTCATCATCTCGGCAGCGGTTGCCAGATCCTCGCATACCCGCTTATATTGTTGATAAGTGTCGACTAATTCACTAATAGCCGCACTAGCCTTAGCCAGCTTTTGAAACAAAGGAGGATCCGCAATGATCTGCGGATCGCTGAGTTGCCCAGTTAATTCGTGATATTTTTCCTCGATCGATACCAGCTTATCTAACATAGTAGCTCCCATTAAGTCGTTACTGCCTCAACCTCAATCTTTTCAGCGGTGTAAACTTTGCCGCCCACAATCACCGGAGCTTCTTCCCGAAGTACGGCCACCAATGAGTTGATCGCCACCTCAAGTTGCGCGTCATCGGGTTCCCGAGTGGTCAATTTCTGTAACCAAAACCCCGGCACGCTTAACCAACGCCATAAGAAAAAATCTTGATGTCTACCGGTAAATTTGATAATTTCATAAGACACCCCGGCTACTACCGGTAATAATAAAATCCGGGTCATAAAACGCATCCAAATCGTATCATACTTTAAAAAAGAAAAGAAAACGGCGCTGACGATTACCACAAACAAGAGAAAACTGGTTCCGCAACGCGGATGAAATGTCGTATGTTTACGGGCGTTTTCAACCGTCAAATCCTCTTTGGCTTCAAAAGTGTTGATCACCTTATGCTCCGCGCCATGGTAAGCAAAAACCCGCTGGATGTCCTTTAAAACAGAGATCCCGCTAATATAAGCAACCAGTATTGCCATCCGCAACACGCTCTCAACCAAATTACCCCAGAAATAATCCTGTTTGGGCAAATAATGATTGACCAGCATCCGTCCGAGTAACGGCAATACTACAAAGAGTAAAACCGTCATCCCTAACGCAATCACGATCATCAGAGCAGTTTCCCAACTCGATAACTTCGTTTCCTCTTCGTCTTCCATAAACTGATCCGCCGAGAACATCAAGGCTTTCATGCCCACGCCAAACGACTCGCAAAGCGAAACCACACCCCGCAGAAACGGCCATTTGAGCCAAGGGTACTTTTTGGTAATGGTCCCCACCGGATCTTTCTTTACTACGATCTCACCGTTACTTTTACGGACAGCAACCGCCAAATAATCGCGGCCGCGCATCATGACCCCTTCAATTACCGCCTGCCCTCCATACTGGAAATCGGGCTGGTTTTTCATAAATTCACCTTCTCAATTTATTTATCTGCGATCGAAAAAAACCCTATTTAGGAGCTACCCCTATATAGAGAAAACAGAGCTCGAAGCTCTGTCTGTCTGTCCTATTTTTTCTCCAAGCGTTTCTTGAACTTTTCAACCTGTCCGCCGCTGTCGAGCACACGTTGTTTACCCGTAAACATGGGATGGCATTTCGAACAAATCTCCACCCGTAATTCCTTCTTGGTAGAACCGGTTTCGAATGTTTCGCCGCACGCGCATGTTACTTTGGCCTTTTGATACTGGGGATGAATTCCCTCTTTCAAGACTGTCACCTCACATACCTTCTGCATAATAACTCTTATATTATATCATAGAGTTTTTGGGTGTCAACATTTTCATATTCCCAAAAACTCTCGTTAGTCTACAACATATTCCAATATTTCTGTTTTAATAGAAAAAGCCTGCCCCTTTGAAGGAACAGGCTTTTCTCTTAAAATCCTGCTTATCAAAATTTGTAGGTAACACCGAGCGCAGCCCCGGAATAATCAGCGACGTCATCTACTTTTTCTCCAGATGAATATGTATATTTTAAAGAAGACTTAAGACCTGAATAAGAGAACGATAATCCGACATTATCCCAGAACATATAAAGAACTTTAATTCGATAGGCGGTGAGCGTACTGGATTTATCAGCTACAGTATCCCCAAACATACCGGGCAGATCTTTATCCAACATTTTCATCGACGGGTTAGCTCCAATAGTAGTCCCATATGTACCGCTGAGCTCCAACTTTTTGGAATTCCAACTAAAATCCAAGGCCGCCATGGGACCGTCATTGGTATAATTCATATGACCACTATTATAATCAATATCTGTTACTGATAGTCCCAAATATCCGGTCATTAAATCTAGCGAAAATTGATCATTATGAATTACTCGGTACCCTACCTTGGCGAGGGTTATCCCTGCCGTATAATCAAGCTGTGATTTAGAAGCGCCCGTGAGAAAGGCACCAGTAGTAAATTTAGTATTTTCAAAAGAATCCCTGCTATATTCCAGTACTGCCTTAAATGAACCAAAAAGATAGTCTCCTCCAATAGTGTAGCCACTTTTCCCGCTAAAGTCTAAAACATACTCTTTAGGACTTAATGGAATAGGTCCATTCGCATCGATACTATCCTTGCTAGATCCACCCACCGCTAAATCCAAATATACCGATCCTGAATTTGCTTCCGCCATGACCACTGTAGACATTATAAAAATCATCATTATTACAATTAATAAAACCAATAACTTTTTCAAATAAACTCCTCCCTAATTTAAAAACAAAGTAATGGGCACGCCTTCTAAATTCAAATTTGTATATGGTCATTTTTCGACCTATTTATTTATATATACTTTATACCATATTAATTAATTATTTTCCATAGATGTTAATCATTTATATTAATATAACTAATAGTCAAATTTCGACCAAATGTTTGTACTCAATTTAACTAACATTTTGAATAATTATTTTATTTATGACTAAATCAGTCGAGACAAGTAATGAAACAAGCTATGATAATTCAAGATTGTCTAAAGACTCCTCACCCCTCGGTCAATATCATCAGAGTAAGGAACATAAGCAAAATTAATTGCAAATTTTTCTTTTGCTGCTTTGCGCCTTGGATTGAGAAATTATTTTATATGCCCGGAAAATATAAAAAAAAGCGCCTACACATAGCAGGCGCTTAGATAATCTATGATTTTAATGAAAGCAAATAAATTACACTTCTATTTGGCTTTTGGAATTGAGTAATTTCCAATCAGCAAGTGAGGAAATTCTTTTCCTAACTGGTGTAGCCAGTCCAAAATTGCCGGTACTTCTTGCGGGAT
>DNPP01000360.1:8768-11383 GCA_003501365.1 Bacillota bacterium | reverse complement strand
GGAAAATAAATTTGATCATGTGGGAGTCTTTTCATATAGCCGTGAGGAAGGGACCAAAGCTTATGATATCCAGCCCCAGATCGAAGAGGAAATAAAACAGGAACGCCGGGAGCGAATACTTGCCGAACAACAAAAGATCTCTACCAATTTATTAAAAAGACAACTCCGGCAAGAACAAGTAATATTAATCGATCAGGTTTTGAATAATGGAACAGCAGTGGGACGCACCGAGAGACTGGCTCCGGATGTGGATGGCGTGGTCTATCTGCAAAATTATCAGGGTAAACCGGGTAGTTTTGTCCGGGGTTTGATGGTAGACAGTGATGAATATAATTTAAAAGCGCAAGAAATATTGCCGACTTCAACAGGAATTTTCTAATATATGCCGAATGGTTGGAATATTTGGAGGAAGGCTGTTATGAACCTTGCGAATCGGATCACCACATTACGTATTATTTTGGCTTTAGTCTGTGTATCCATTATGTTCTGGGATATTCCAGGACGAGATTCATTGGCGGCCATTATTTTCATTATTGCCGGTCTAACGGACGGGTTGGATGGCTATGCCGCACGAATCAGAAAAGAAATCACTCCTTTCGGCAAATGGTTTGATCCTTTTGCAGACAAGGTGTTAATCATTTTAACCTTGGTTGTGTTGGCCCATCTTAATCGGGGCGTCCCTTGGATGGCAGTTTGGATCATCAGTTTGCGGGAAGTTTTGATTACGATACTGCGGTTTTTTGCCGGGAGAAAGGGCCTTACCATTGCAGCCAGCATTTGGGGAAAATTAAAAACCGTTTCTCAGATTATAGCCATTGCCTTAATTATGTTGGCCAAACCATGGGATATTTTCCCACTAAGCATTTGGGTTTTACGCTTGGCGGTGGCATTAACCATCTGGTCCGGGATTGATTATCTCTGGCGCTGGCGTAGTGTTTTCACCAGTGCCAAAGCCAAAGATGTGATAGTTTAGTCGTAAATGAAAGGGCCTTTGCACCTTAGCTCCTGTTAAGTCATCCAGGATGCCTATTGACCTAACCCTAGCCCTTCCCCTTGGATGTAATTCTGTATACTGGTTCAAGTGGAAGGGTAACCCCGGGCTTTGCAGGCTTTTTAAAGTGTTAAGAGTGTATTTAGACGCCAAAGGCTAAGGTTACCCTTCCACCTGAAAGGCCTATGAAACCGGCTTCACGGGGGAAGGGCAAGGGTTAGGTCAAATAGGCTAGTTTTATTTTTTATTTACAAGAACCACCCCGCTTCCTAATTCCCAGGGAAAGCTCCTCAAGGGCATCCACTAAACAATCCACCTCGGAAAATTTATTATAGCAACCGAAACTAATGCGTACCATTCCGGGAGTTTGGGCTTGAACATTTTCGATTAGGGTTGACTGAATCCTATCGATTTCCACCGGACTTAATTTTAATAGACTCTGGACATAACCTCGCGCACAAAAGCAGCCGCTGCGTACACCGATCCCTCGAGTTTCTGCTAAGTATTTAGCAACCTGATAGTGTTCGATTCCCTGAATATTAAAACTGATCACTCCGATGCTCGGATTGGAACAGTGTTGGTATAAAATTAAATTGGGTATTTGCCGTAACTTAATCAAGCTGTATTCTAATAACGATGTTTCGTGGTTAATTAAATTCTCCCAACCGATTTGTTCGAGAATTTGAGCCGCTTTTGCCAGTGCTAAGGACCCCAATACATTTGGAGAACCCGCCTCTTCAACTTCCGGCGGATCTACCCATAACACCCCGGATGATCCCATCCCGCGAACGGTGCCCCCTCCCACCTGACTGGGGAATTTATTGGTAAATAATGCCCGCGGTCCCACTAAAACTCCTGCTCCAAAAGGCGCATACATTTTATGACCCGAAAAGGCTAAAAAATCGAGATGTCTGGGATCATTAGCCGGGTAAAGCTTAACAGGACGATGGGGTATGAGCTGAGCACCGTCGATTAATATTTTGGCGCCGGCATGATGCGCCATTTCAGCCAGGGTATGAATTGGGGGAATATAGCCGGTCACATTGGACGCACCGCATACTGCCAGTAATTTGATCTTACCGGGATTAGCTTTTAAAACTTGTTCCAGCTCACCTAAATCGATACCTTCATTTCGTAAGTTGATGCAGATATTTTTTGCTTTTTTCCAGGGTAATTCATTGGAATGGTGTTCAATTTTACTATAAATAACGGTCTCTCCAGGGAGAAATGATAAATAATGGCTGAGTTTATTGATAGAATCAGTAGTGTTTTTGGTAAAAATAATTACTTCATGCGCTAAATCAGCACCAATAAAATTGGCTATCGATTGGCGGGCATTTTCATATTGATCGGTCGAATAGCGGGATTTATATCCACTGCCCCGGTGAACACTGGAGTACCATTCTGCTTCTTCTGCCAGAAGCTTCATAACCCCTTTGAAAGGGGGGGTACTGGCCGCATTGTCAAAATTAATATAACGTTTCAGGCCAAGCGCTGTTGGAACCTTTTTTTCGTAGCCATAAATCAGATCACTATAATCCATTGACTCCAGTCACCTCTCTCCATTTTATGAAGAGATGGGACTTTCGGCTACTGTTGAAGGTTTTTTATCGTAGCGTTTAAA
>DNPP01000360.1:5309-8500 GCA_003501365.1 Bacillota bacterium | reverse complement strand
TGAACTGGTATTGTTGGTATGAAACTTGAAATATTCCCATACTTTTTGAGGTTTTATCCGCATATAGCTGGGTAAATTAAAACCAGACTTTATTGAAGGGGGGGAAAATGAAATGGGTACTGGACAAAGGAGCAATAACTACGTTGTCAAAGAGGCATCCAAAGCGCTTCACAACATGAAGTACGAGTTGGCTAAAGATTTAACCGCAGCCAATATTATCGACACTGCGCCGATTCAGGGCGATTACTGGGGTTATATGACCTCCAGAGATTGCGGCCATGTCGGAGGTCAAATGGTCAAGAATATGATTGACGCGGCTGAACGATCCTTGGCAGAACAAGCCTTAGCTAATGTTCAAACCGGGTTCCAAGCCGGGCTTAGTTCCAAAAATGATACTGTACAGAGCATTTCCAATTTTAACCTGAATAGCTTGAATCAGAAGTACTAATACGAAGTTGCTTTCGAAATGTTGAAGAAGCAACTCGTATTCAATAGCAATTTACCATCAATACTTGGCCCCAAAATGGTAAATTTACTTATAAGCGGCTGTCCTAAAAGGTTTTTTTAATGAAGAAAATATACAAGGTATAGAACGGCAGGCGATTTGCCCAATATATAGTGTATCTTTTCCAAATTAAAACTCTTTTCGACAGCCTCTTTATTTTGTCAGATTAAATATTTGAAAATACTTCCTATGAGAAGGAATTTATGGAGTAAAAGCGAACATAAATATTTTACAGGCAGATATCTACCCCTCCTGGCTAGGCGGGGCTAAGAGCGACGAAGCGATGAAAATGGCTGGGTTGACTGCGAAAAGTATTTTTTGGATAGGAGTTATAGGGATGAATAAGGCCAATATAGGAATTTTCGGTGGATCGGGTTTTTACTCGCTCCTAGATAATGTTGAAGAAATTGCGGTAGATACTCCGTATGGGGCACCGAGCGACAGGATTGCCATTGCTGAAATTGCCGGTAAAAAAGTGGCATTTTTGCCCCGCCATGGGAAAAATCATCAATTGCCCCCTCATTTAATTAATTATCGGGCTAATTTATGGGCAATGAAATCTCTTGGTGTTCAGCAGATTATTGGGCCGTGTGCTGCAGGGAGCTTGCAGGAACATGTTAAACCCGGTGACTTTGTAATTGTGGATCAATTTGTAAACCGGACCTGGGGCCGGACGGATAGCTTTGTGGAAGGGCCCAATGTTGCGCATCTCTCGGCGGCAGAACCTTATTGCGGACGGCTTAGGAAAATCGCAGCGGCCAATGCCAAAAAAATTGGAGTCCCAACTCATGATCAGGGTACGGTGGTTGTGATACAGGGTCCCCGTTTTTCAACCAAGGCTGAGAGTAAAGAATTTAGTAGGAACGGCTGGGAAGTTATCAATATGACCCAATATCCGGAAGGAATATTAGCGAAGGAATTGGGAATTTGCTATGTAAATATCGCTTTGATTACCGATTATGATGCCGGTTTGGAAGGAAATCCCGATATTAAACCGGTTACCCATGAAGAAGTTTTGAAGGTATTTAGCAGTAATAATGATAAATTGAAGAAATTATTATTGGCAATGATTGATGATTTACAGCTGAATCCTGAATGTAACTGTAAAAACGAAGGCATAGCAGGCCTTTAAGAAAAGAAGTCATAGAAACACTAAATCGGCGACCAGCCGATTTTTTTTAAAAATCAGTACGATTGAAGAACGCTTGCGGACGTTCTATTTAAAGTTCGACCTGATGAAATGATTGCATAATTTATTGAAACGGCCATAGAAAATATAGAGCAATGATTGGTGAGAGTCGATGAGCAAAAAGCCTAAAATAGTTTATTTTTGTGAAAACTGTGGTCATCAGGAACTGAAATGGGTTGGTAGGTGTCCGACTTGTAATGAATGGGGTACACTGAATGAAGAGGTTGAAAATGAGGCCAATCAAGAATTAACCAACCTTAGTAGTTTTCAGCAGCCCCAAATTTTAAATCAAGTCAAAGTCGACAGCTCGATTCGGATCACTACCGGAATTCCAGAATTTGATCAGTTATTGGGAGGCGGAATTGTAACCGGATCCGTTTCGTTGCTGGTCGGTGATCCTGGGATCGGGAAAAGTACCCTAAGCCTAATTGCCGCGGGAAATATTGCCGAAACTGGTATTGTACTATATGTAAGCGGGGAGGAGTCGGCTGAACAGACCAAAATCCGGGCCGACCGATTAGGAAACTTTCCGGATGAACTTTATGTGATCTCCGAAACCAACCTGGAATTGATTCAACAACACGTCGTTGCGTTACATCCGCGGTTAATTATTATCGACTCGATCCAGTCGGTGTTTTTAAGCAGTCTACGCTCAACTCCGGGTTCACCGTCTCAGATCAAGGAAAGCGCGCTTTTTTTGACCAAGATAGCCAAGCAATCGAATATTCCAGTGATTTTGGTCGGTCAAGTCACCAAAGAATCGCAACTTGCCGGGCCACGGGTCTTAGAACACATAGTGGATACCGTAATTTACTTGGAAGGGGATAGGAACCACAGTTTAAGAGTGGCTCGAGTAGTCAAGAATAGATATGGTTCAACTCAAGAACTGGCTTTGTTTGAAATGTCCGCCACCGGTTTTAAGGCGGTTAACAATCCATCGGAGTATCTTTTGGAAAACCGGAGCGAAGCGGTACCGGGTTCGATTATCGTTGGAACAGCCAGAGGGACGCGACCCATTTTTACCGAAATTCAAGCATTGGTAACCGAAGTTCCGGAAGGCATCCCGCCCCGCCAGATTGCTATCGGTGTTGATCGTAATCGGTTATTATTGGTAACCGCGGTTTTACAGCGCTGGTTGGGTGAACGTTTGGGCCACAAAAATGTTTTTGTCTCGATTGCCGGGGGTATCGAGTCCGACGATCCGGCTTTGGACTTGGGAATTGCCGCTGCACTAATCTCAGCCGAGCGTGGCATTACATTTCATTCAAAAGTTTTTTGGGTTGGCGAACTGACTCTCTCCGGTGAGGTCAGGTCCACTCCGGATCTTCCCAGATTGCTAATTGAAGGAAGAAGGCTGGGTTTTAATGAATGCATCCTTTCGAGCAAGGCCTTGATTAAGAACAAAAATAGCTCTCTTTCAGAGCTGAAACTATATGGAATTGATCATTTACGCAATTTGTTAAAATTATTACCGGAGATAAGCAAGAAAGAAGAGTA
>DNPP01000360.1:962-4929 GCA_003501365.1 Bacillota bacterium | reverse complement strand
GCTAAAACCGGGGCCTTAATAATGGTTTCAGATTCGGAATCCGGGATGAAGCTTGTAGATGGAGGATTTCGTATCAATGCCGATTTGGAACCGGCAAATCTTTATGAATTGGCTAAGATGGACGGAGCGATTGTTCTTTCTTCGGATGCCAAAAAAATATTAGTTGCCAACGCTCATTTAACTCCCGATCATTTAATACCGACTTCTGAGACAGGCACCAGACATCGCACCGCCGAGCGAATGGCGATTCAAACCGGTGAATTAATTATTGCCATTTCACAGCGGCGCAATGTGATAACGCTCTATAAAGGCAATCTGCGCTATGTGATTCGTGATATCGGTACGATATTGGCCAAAGCCAATCAGGCTTTACAAACCTTACAAAAATATAAAAGTGTATTGGAACAAGCATTATTAAATCTTTCAGCTTTGGAGTTTGAAAATTTGGTGACCTTGTCCGATGTTTGTTCGGTCACCCAACGGGCGGAAATGGTGGAAAGGATTGCGGCCGAAATTCGGCGGTACATCAATGAACTTGGTACCGAGGGCCGGCTGGTAAGTATGCAGTTGGAAGAACTGATGGTTGATGTGGAAGATGAAGGATATCTGATCCTTCACGATTATATTATCGATGACAACATCTCGGCAGCATCAGTAAAAGAAGAGATTGCTACCTGGGATGATGATGAATTGCTGGAATCGATTTTGCTGGTTAAAGTATTGGGATATCCCACTACGGTGACTCTTGATCTCTCGATTACTACCAGAGGTTCCCGTATCCTGCGAAAAATTCCGCGGCTACCTTTCCCAGTTGTTGAAAATCTGGTGAAAGTCTTTGGTAACCTGCAAAGGATTTTAAGCGCCTCCACCGATGAGCTTGATGAGGTGGAGGGTATTGGTGAGGTAAGAGCCAGAACGATAAAAGACGGATTACGGAGATTGCGGGAACAAATCCTCCTGGATCGACGTTTTTAGAAATAGATACTGAAATTATATTATATTTTTGTAACGAAAAGAAAAGACATTGTTGTAGCTTGAACCTGTCAAAGACTATCCACCTGATTTTCAGGGGTTTTATATAAAAATTATTGACAGAAATTTTAAAACCTGTTAAAATAGTATACCTTGACATTGGAGGAATAGAGCTGTAAAATAAAGATGGAATTTCAATTGGGAGGAAAATGATGTTTAACATCGGTGATAAAGTAGTTTATCCAATGCATGGGGCTGGAGTCATTGAAGATATCGAGGAGAAAGAGATTTCTGGTGAGAAACTCCGGTATTATATTATAAAGTTACCGATGGGCGAAATGAAGGCAATGGTCCCGATGAATAAAGTCAAGGAAGTGGGTCTTCGACAAGTTATCGAGGAAGACGATGTCCTAAAAGTGTTTGAGGTTCTAAAAGGTGAATCTTCCAATATGCCTCTTAATTGGAATCATCGTTATCGGGCAAATCTGGAGAAAATAAAGAGCGGCAGTATCTTTGAAGTTGCCGAAGTGGTCCGCAACCTTTCAACACGTGATCGGCAAAAAGGCCTTTCTACCGGCGAAAAAAAGATGTTGGAGAATGCCAGGAGAATTTTATTGAGTGAATTAGTATTAGCCAAGAATGTGGCTGAAAATAATATGGTGGAAATTTTGGAAGGGTACTTGAGTTAAGAAATTCTGATTAATAGGTGTCATACAAAAGACAGGTTCTGGCCTGTCTTTTTTTATTTTTAATGGAAATTTAAAACCGGGAGGATAAATCTACCATCTACAGTCAATAATATTCTCAAAAGGAGGTATATATGGGATTGTCAAAGAGATGGTGGATCTTTTCGGGCCCGCTTTTTGGTGTCATTATCGGTTATACAATTTCGCAATTATTTTTCCCTTTTTTACGATTCGGTGTAACCATTCTGATTTTGGCGTCAGGGGGACTCGCTGGTTGGCTGATTCAAAAAGCGTTACTCGCCCCACTGAAGAATTTTATAAAAAAAATACCGGTACAGGTCATATTAATCCAGAGCTTTGGGGTATTGTTTGGACTGATTCTCATTACTTTAATCGCAGCAATAGCAAGACCCTATTTTAATTTTATCACGCTGCAAACCCGTATGATTGTTGGAACTATACTTATTATTGGAGTATTTGGTGGTTTAGCCTCTATTATCGGGCTTAAATTTCGTGAATTGAGCTATATTTTTTTTGATATCACCGGGCAGCCCAGTTCCAAGGCGGCTTCGGATAAAAATCAGTTCAAAATCTTGGATACCAGTGCGATTATTGACGGGCGTATCGCTGATCTATGCCAAACCGGTTTCTTAGAGGGCATTTTAATCATTCCCAGTTTTGTCTTAAATGAGTTGCAGAAAATCGCGGATTCAGCCGATTCGTTACGGCGAAACCGGGGCAGACGGGGCTTGGATCTCCTAAATAAAATTCAGAAGGAGAATCAGGTTGCAATTCGTATTTTTGATCGGGATTATGAGGAACTGACGGATGTGGATACTAAATTACTAAAGTTAGCCAGGGAGATCGAAGCCAAAGTCATCACCAATGATTTCAATTTGAACAAAGTAGCTGAGCTCTATGGGGTGCTGGTCCTTAATATCAATGATTTGGCAAATGCCATTAAACCGGCGGTATTGCCAGGCGAGGAGATGCTGGTGCGAATACTAAGGGATGGCAAAGAATTTGGCCAAGGCATCGGTTACCTGGAAGATGGCACCATGATCGTAGTTGAGGGGGGCAAAAATTATATTGGGATCGATTTGGAGGTTTTAGTCACCAGTGTCTTACAGACTTCTGCCGGCCGGATGATCTTTGCCAAACCGAAAGAGTACTTAATGACGAAAGCGACATCGTGAAATGATGGTCAACCGGATGGTCAACCCTCATTCTATCTTTCTCCCTCCAGGGAGAAACGAACTGTAATTCTATTGGTCTTTGTCTTAAATGCTGACCCTTGGTTCCTGCCTATAGAGAAGAACCAAGATGGAGGGTTGACCCAAGTTTGGTTCGTTAACTTGTTGGCTGAAACAACAAAAGTCTTTAACAATTTGGTATACCGTATATCCAAAGAAAATTTATTTTTATGGATATATTGTATACCTTTTTTATAATTTTCTTGTAGTATTTTGCAGGAATGTTACGAATCAAGCTGGAAATTAATTGTGGGTGAAAAAATGGTTGATTATCAAATTGTAGCGATAATTCCGGCAGCGGGGACCGGCCAAAGGATGAATGCCGGAGTCAATAAAATTTGGTTGTCCCTCGCCGGTCGGAGCATATTGGAACTTGTTTTAGAGGTATTTCAAGAAACTAATACCATTGATCATGTAGTATTGGTCGTGAATGCCGCCGAGGAACGGGAAATTACCCACTTGATCGAGCAAAATTCGAAGCTCAATCCGGAGAAGTTTACGATAATCCATGGTGGAAAAGAACGCCAAGATTCGGTCGCGGCTGGAATTGGTTATTATCAAAATTGGTCCGGCTGGGCTACGCCACACCGGATGGTACTGATCCATGATGCGGCGCGGGCTTTGGTTACTTCTAACATATTGGAAGATGCTATTCTGGCATGCCGGACTTATCAGGCGGTGGGAGTGGCAACTCCGGTTAAAGATACAATTAAACAGATCGACACTGCCGGTTATGTGGTGGCAACTCCTGAACGTTCAACTTTATGGGCGGTTCAGACACCGCAGGTCTTTGATTTTAATTTAATTAGTGATTGTTATAAAAAAGTGGTGGCTTTAAACCGTAATTTTACCGATGATTGTGCGGTGGCTGAGTATTGCGGACATCGGGTGAAATTGGTGATGGGTTCTTATGAAAATTTTAAGATAACTACCCCGGAGGATTTAATCGTTGCTGAAGCGATTGTAAGGAGACGCCAAGATGCGAATCGGGCAGGGGTTTGATGTTCACCGGCTGGTTCCCAATAGACGTTTGATTTTGGGAGGAGTCGAAATTCC
>DNPP01000360.1:0-686 GCA_003501365.1 Bacillota bacterium | reverse complement strand
TATGAATCGGGGTTGCTGGGACACTCCGATGCCGATGTACTGGTCCATGCCATTATGGATGCATTACTGGGGGCAATCGGCGCCGGTGATATCGGACACCATTTTCCCGATAGCGACCTACGGTTTAAAGACGCTGATAGTATGAAGTTATTCAAAGACGTTCTGGAAAAAGTGAAAACTGCCGGGTATCAGGTGGTAAATATTGACGCGACGATTATCGCCCAAAAACCGAAGTTGGTTGGCTTTATCCCGGAGATACAGCAAAATATCATGGCATTGATCAATCAGAAAGCAGTTCAGGTGAATATTAAGGCTACCACCACTGAAGGTTTGGGATTTGCGGGCCGGGGGGAAGGAATCGGCGCGATGGCGGTGGCGTTGATTGATGAAATTGGATGATTGTGACGTTAATACTCCGGAATTGATGATACTGTTTTTAGGAGCTAGTCAACTACAGCTAGAAGTTTATATAGAGTTGTTTTATAATTGAACGATTGTTGAAATAACGTTTTTCCATAAGATATATCTACTCGTTGGAGAAGATTAATGGTTAGCGGCAAAGGGCATGGAAAAAGCCGGGCGAAGAGGTGAAAAGCAGCTGCTTCTACTATACGATATTGTTTTAATTGTTATTTTGCTTTTTTATGCGCCAATCCTTTTTTTTAGTAAACGCAAGGACAAAAAAG
>DNPP01000251.1:11372-13108 GCA_003501365.1 Bacillota bacterium | reverse complement strand
CGCTTACCCGGGACCGGCAAATTAAGACCCTTGATTTTATTAGCCCATATGGATGTTGTGCCGGCCAATTCCAGTCAATGGAGTTATGATCCCTTTGGGGGAACTATCGCCGACGGTTATGTCTGGGGGCGGGGCGCTTTGGATATGAAGGGGATGCTGGCCATGGAACTGATGACGATGATCCTCTACCAAAGAAGCGGCCAAGTTCCTGATCGTGAATTGATTTTAATTGCCGCCGCCGACGAAGAGGTCGGAGGGGTTTATGGTATAGACTGGCTCATCAAACAACAGATTCCGGGTTTACAGGAAGCGGAATATGTGATCAATGAAGGCGGCGAAGGGACGCTTCGAAATGAAATTCCCATCTATGCCTGTCAAAATGGAGAAAAGGGATTGCTCTGGGTAAAACTTACGGTAGCGGGGACCCCCGGTCATGCTTCGATGCCGTCCAAAGATAATGCCATTTTGTATATGAACAAAATAATCAGTCGAATCAGTCGTCATAGGAGACCATTGACCCTTTGCGAAACTACCCGCCGGTTTTTGAGCCAAATGGCGCTCCAAAAGGGGGCAAAACTCCCTACTAACCCCGCCAGTTTGGACTATAGTTTGAAAATGTTTGCCAACCGTCATTTCAGTAAAGAACGCTCGGTTCAGTCCATGTTATATAATACCGTATCGCCTACTATTTTAGTAGCCGGTGAAAAAACCAATGTACTGCCCGAACAATGTGAACTAACTTTGGATTGCCGGTTGGTGCCCGGTGAGACCCCGGAACATTTTTATCAAGAACTCCAAAGCTTAATCAACGACTCCAAGGTGACCATGGAGGTTATTCAAGCCGCCGCTCCTACCGAATCTAGCTTGGATAATCAATTATTTGAGGTGATTCAACGTTCGGTAATTAAAGAGCATCCCCAAGGCTTTACTATTCCCTATTTATTTACGGGTGCCACCGATTCACGCTATTTCAGGACCAAGGGGATCACCAGTTATGGTTTTATCCCGATATTAATTTCAGAATCCGAATTACAACGAATGCATGGAATTGATGAACGACTTTCGCTTGCTAATTTGGAGCGAGGTACCCGGATTTTGCATGATGTGATTCAAGAGATTAGCCATAGGTGAAGGAAGATGTTATAATAAATGAAGTTGATTTTGATTACTTTGGGGTTTTAATTAGCCGTAAGATTTGAATTATCGAGGGGGACCTAGATGGGTATCATTTTGGAACGGGAACAAATAACGGAACAAACAGCCAAATGGCGCGAAGAACAGCGCCGGGTTGTTTTGACCAATGGTTGTTTTGATATTCTTCATGCAGGGCATCTACGCACTTTTAAAGAGGCCAAGAAATTTGGTGACGTGCTCATTGTAGGACTTAACAGCGATCAATCGATCAGGGGATTAAAAGGGGAAACCCGGCCGATTATTCCTCAGAGTGAGCGCTTGGAACTTTTGGCTGCGTTGGAGCCGATCGATTTTGTAACTTTGTTTGAAGAAACAACTGCAATACACTTGATCGAGTTAATTAAACCGCAAGTTTATGTCAAAGGCGGGGACTACACTTTGGACAGCCTCCCGGAGAAAGATGTATTGATCCGTTATCAAGTGGAAGTAAAATTCATACCGTTGGTTGCGGGAATATCCACCACTGAAATGGTTAAAAGGATCAAAATCGCTAATATGTAATTATTCATTTCAAATAAAGTTTTACTAAAAGCAAAAACAGG
>DNPP01000251.1:0-11014 GCA_003501365.1 Bacillota bacterium | reverse complement strand
ATTGAACGGATGGGTGCCGGCGGCGATGCCGACGGGAACAAAGATACCCTTAATAAACGGAATGAATTTATCCATTCTAACGGAATCGCTACTTGTGCCCGTTTGTTGGCGCTCAAAAGAGGACTCGATCCGGAATTGGCGGCAATTGCCGGCCATATACTGAATATTGGCTGGATTGTTCACCAGGTGAGGGATGCTGTGACCCAGAGCACACTGGGAGCTTTGGAGGCTGAACGGATTCTTCGCAAAACCGGCCGGTTTTCAGAGTCGGAGATTTCAACTATTTGCGGTTCAATCCGTTCTCAAAACAGCTTTGGATTAATCGGTACACCCTTTGAAGAGTTATTGAAAGATGCGGTCATTATTGAAATGTATCTCCATGATCCCGACTGCAGGCTTGACAATAACCAAATGAACCGCTTAGGGATGATATTAGCGCAATTTGGAATAGCCTAGTAATATCTGGCACTCATCAATCCATACTTTTATTTGTTTGGTTCGACGGAAGCCCAAAAGAGTTTTTAACCACGAAAATCACGAAACACACGAAATGAAAGAAATTGAATTTCAATCAATTCGACATCCCTCTTTTCGTGCCCTTTCGTGTATTTCGTGGTTCGTATTTTTAAAACCTAATCGCTCGAAGAGATTTTCTTGCTTAAATCAAGCTATTCACCGAATTCAACGCCAATATTTTTGGCGATTCGGATGAGTTCGCTATCGAGTGGTACGGTCTTCAATTTCCCCACCGCTGCTTCGATCGGAACCGCAGTAATCTCATTTCCCTGCAAACTAACCATCATCCCAAATTTGGCTTGGTTAATCAGTTCCACTGCAGCCACTCCATAGCGGGTCGACAGAATCCGGTCGTAGGGCGTGGGTCGGCCACCCCGTTGCAAATGTCCCAGAACGGTTACCCGGGAGTCAATTCCGGTTAGGTTGGTTAGGTCTTGGGCGATTTTCTGACCGATACCGCCGAGTCTTACCGGATCAGGACTGTCTTTAACGATTTGACTAACCACCATTTCACCACCCTTGGGTTTGGCGCCTTCGGCAACCACTACAATACTAAAGTTCTTGCCGGCCTGTTGCCTTTCAATGGCCTTATCGGCGATTTTATTGATATCGTAAGGGATCTCCGGAATCATAATCATGTCTGCGCCACCGGCTATTCCCGACTCTAAAGCAATCCAACCGGCGTATCTTCCCATGACTTCCAGGACCATAATCCGGTGGTGAGATTCGGCGGTGGTATGTAGTTTATCGAGGGCTTCGGTAGCGGTATCCACTGCGGTCATGAAGCCAAAAGTAATATCGGTAGCCGACAGATCATTGTCGATGGTTTTGGGAACCCCGACAACTTTTAGTCCTTTGCGACTAAAATCCCGGGCGCTGGTTAACGTACCGTCGCCGCCGATTAAAACCATGGCTTCAATTCCATGGGCTTTAATATTGGCGATAACTTGATCCGATTTATCAACGTAGCTGACTTTGCCATGCTCTTCCACTCTAAAACTAAAAGGGTTATCCCGATTGGACGAGCCGAGGATGGTCCCACCCCGATCAAGGATGCCGGAGGCTTTGGGCATGTCCAGCTCTATCCATTCGTTTAGAACCAAACCATGATAACCATCTTTAAAGCCGATGACTTCACAACCGTATTTCCCTATGGCGGTCTTAACCACCGCTCTTAAAACAGCATTTAAGCCGGGGCAGTCTCCGCCTCCGGTGATGACACCGATCTTTCTTATCATATAGGCACCTCTTCAAACATGAATTTTTAGTTATTATTGGCTTTATTCTGAAAAATACCTTCCGGTTCAGCCGGAATTTCAGAGTTTTAAGGGATTTGCCACTCGCAGAGTGTCGAGTATGGATTGACTACTGAATACGGTATACAAGAACCATTTAAAATACAAGAAATTTGCAGGAAAACGGGGTGGCTTAGTCGAAAACGGGAATATAATTTGAAAGAGATTGATTATAGCCATTTCAAGGAGTGGATTGAATGAAGTTAGCATTAAGGGCTCAGGGTATCAACCCTTCCCCGACTTTGGCAATTGATGCCAAAGCCAAGCAGATGATTAAAGACGGTTTGGATATTATCGGCTTCGGAGCCGGCGAGCCTGATTTTGATACGCCGGAGGTTATCAAAGATGAAGCTATTGCTGCATTAAAGCGCGGTGATACCAAATACACGCCGGCTTCCGGAAGCGTAAGCTTGAAAGAAGCGGTATGTTTTAAGATGCAGCGCGACCACGGATTAGAATATAAACCCAATCAAGTGGTTATTTGTTGTGGCGCCAAACATGCGCTTTATAATCTGTTTCAAGTGATCTGTGATCCCGGTGATGAGGTGATTATTCCGGCGCCTTATTGGGTTAGTTACAGCGAACAGGTGGCCTTAGCCGGGGCTAAACCAGTGTTCATCCCTACCCACGAGGCCGGCTGTTTTAAGATGACTGCTGAGCAATTGAGATCGGCAATCACCGGAAAGACGGTTGCCTTGATTTTAAACAGTCCCTCCAATCCCACCGGAGCCGTTTATAGCCGGCAGGAGCTGGAGGCGATTGCCGCAATAGCGGTGGAAAAGAACATTATTGTTGTATCGGATGAAATATACGAACAATTGATTTATGAAGGGGAACATGTTAGTATCGCCACTATCAACCCGCAGATCAAAGATTTGACAATCATTATCAACGGAGTATCCAAGACCTTTGCCATGACCGGTTGGCGAATCGGTTATGCCGTTGGCGACGCCAAGGTGATCAAGGCCATGGGCGATCTTCAAAGCCATAGTACTTCCAATCCGACTACTTTTTGTCAAGCGGCTTCAGTATTGGCACTGAAGAATCCGCCGCAGGAGAAGATCACCGCGATGGTATCGGAATTTAAAAGGCGCCGTGAATACATGGTCGATACCGTCAATAAAATTCCGGGACTTAGTTGTCTTAAGCCGGCGGGCGCCTTTTATGTATTTGCCAGTATTAAAGGGATCATCGGCAAAGAATATTTTGGTAGAAAAGTTAGTGATGCCGATGGTTTTGCAGAGCTATTGCTGGAACATGCCAAGGTGGCGGTAGTTCCGGGTAACGGGTTCGGTGCACCGGAATATATCCGGTTATCTTATGCAACTTCTTTTGAAAAGATTGAAAAGGGGCTCTCGCGAATTGCCGAGTTTGTAACGGAAGGTTAATTAAAGAGATTATTAAAAATGCTACACCGAAATGGACAAAACCCTTGGTTCGGCCAAAGATCTATTTGAAAATTGGCAGCCAAGGGTTTTTTAATAGCATTAACCGACCTTTTGGGTTGGAAGCTGATTTAAGCGGCTGGGTATTAGACAGCCGATTTTTTTATAGGCTTTTTTAATGTCTGATAATGAGAAAACCTTTGGGCGTATAAAGCGGAGCGTTAACAATATATAAATAATTTTTTTACAAAAGATTTATTTCAAGAAGGAATTAGCGAAATGGGATAGAATTAATTACTTAAACGTTTGCGTTAAAGGTTTACATTAAATATATTAAAGGTTTGGAGCAAGTAGATGACTACATTAAAAGACGTTGCCGAAAAATCAAATGTCTCAATTGCAACAGTTTCGAGAGTACTTAATAATAAAGCTGGTCTAATTGGTATTACGGAAGATACTAAACAAAAAGTATTGAAGGTTGCCAAAGAATTAAATTACCAACCGGATATTTCCGCCCGCAATCTTCGACTAGGCCGTAATTTAAAAGCAGTTTTATTTTTGTACACCTTTCCCGAGAAGGATAAATATGGACTGGGTGAAAATATGTTTTTTCCACATCCTTTTTTTAGTCATCTACTCCATGGTGTACAGCTTGGAGTCCAAAACAAGGGCTATTATGTATCTTATTTATCAGCTCCTGAACTGGAGCTGGAATCTCTGGAAAAACTTTTTGATGGTGAGACTAGGGGAGTGATTACCTGGGGTCAACTTCGTGAAGATATCTTGGAATTAATCCAAAGAAAGCGGCTCCCTTTAATAGGAATTGAACCTTATCTTAATTCTTATGATATACAGCCTTCAATTTATGTTGATAATGAATTAGCCACAAAACAGGCATTGGAACATTTAGCCGGTTTGGGACATCGCCGGATCGGATTTGTCTCATTGAAAAATGATGCCGGGATCGAATATCCTTCGTTTAAAGACAGACGTGAATGTTTTTTGAGACTCTTACCCTACTTTGGACTGGAAAATTTCAGTAGCCAGGAAGCGTTTGAGATTTCTGAAACGGGGCCACAGAGTTATTTGGGACTACAAGTAGCTAAAAATTGGTTGAAATTAGATGTGGAAGAACAACCGACTGCCGCAATTATGGGAAATGACTTATTAGCTATGGGTTTAATTCGTTCTTTTCTGTCCATGGGGATTCAGATACCTCGGGATTTTAGTGTAATTGGAGTCGATGATATCGATTGGGCTCAATATCACGAACCAGCGATAACCACCATAAGAATTCCCAAAGAGCAAATGGGTGAGTTAGCTGTGAATCTTCTTGATAAACTTATGAACGGTAAGGATGTCAGAAAAACTCACCATTTGGTTAAAACTGAGCTGGTGATTAGATCTTCTACAGCCATGATGAGAGGGGTTGATAAATGATTTCAACGAAATATTTAGCCCCACAAATTTTATAAGATAAGAAAGGACATCTGTAATGACTATTTTGCGTAATGAATATCCACGTCCTGAGTTTGTGAGACAAGATTGGCTTACTCTAAATGGTGAATGGTTATTTGAATTTGATGACCGTAATTGTGGATTGGTTGAAGACTGGATCAATAAACAACGAAATTTTACAAAAAAAATAATTGTGCCATTTTCTTTTCAAAGTAAACTTAGCGGTATAGGTGATCCGGCCATACATAGAGTGATTTGGTATCGACGAGAATTTGAGGTTCCTTCTGCCTGGTTGGGGAGGCAAATTAAGCTTAACTTTGGGGCTGTCGATTATTTTACCTCGGTATGGGTAAACGGGAAATTTATCGGAGCCAATCAAGGTGGTTATGTTCCCTTTTCCTTTGATATTACGGATTACTTAATCAAAGGAGAAAATCAATTGGTCATTCGGATCTTTGATGATGAGACTCCCAATCATCCACGCGGTAAACAAACTGCTAAAAAAGAAACTTGGGCCTGCTGGTATACTCGAGTGAGTGGGATTTGGCAATCGGTTTGGCTGGAACCGGTGGCAAAAAACCACCTTAAAACTATTAAGATTCTCCCTGATCTTGACCAAGGAGAGGTCGCGATAAGGTTTCAATTGAGTAATTGCACAGAAAATACTAGAATTCAGTTTAAAGTGTTATTTAAGGGCGAAAAGGTTAGCGAAGCTGAGACATCAATCAATAGAGAATTCGGCTATTTTGCGGATTCGGTTTCTATGCCCGAACAAGTATTTAAATTGACTATCCCGGATATACAACCATGGAGTCCGGAGAATCCCAATTTATATGACCTTGAGATTCGGATCAAGGAAGCGGAACAAGCCGTTGATGAGGTCCGAACTTATTTCGGAATGCGAAAAATCTCCGTGGAGCGGGGACGCATTTGCCTTAATAATAAACCTTATTATTTACGAATGGTCCTTGATCAAGGAATTTGGAATGATGGACTTTATACTCCGAACTCGATCAATGAACTCAAGAAAGACGTTGAAATGACAAAAGCCTTTGGATTTAACGGGGCGCGAAAACATCAGAAGATTGAAGACCCCTATTATTATTACTTTTGCGATAAGCTTGGCCTTTTGGTATGGTCAGAGATGCCTTCTTGTTATGGTTTTGATGAGACAATGATTCAAAGCTCCACGGCAGAATGGCAACGGGCAATTAACCGCGATTATAGTCATCCTTGTATTATGGCTTGGGTACCCGTCAATGAAAGTTGGGGAGTTGTCCAATTATTAAATTCTGTTAATTCGGAGGTTTACCGGCGGGTAGTTGCATATTTGGAAACGATGTACCATTTAACGAAATCGTTGGATGATAGCCGGTTGGCAATTAGCAATGACGGCTGGCAACATGCCGCTACCGACGTTATTACTATACATGACTATAGTCAGGATGCTGAAGAGTTAGCTGGAAATTATGGCCATTTTAAAGAAGACAGGCATGCTGCAAGCTTTTTAGCGGGTTTACCGATTATTTTACCCGGATATGAATATCAGGGACAGCCGATTATGATTAGTGAATTCGGCGGGGTAAAAGTGATAGAACAAGGTTCTTTCGGCTGGGGCTACGGAGATGCTGCATCAACTTATCCGGAAATGGGGGAGCGAATTCAAAAGTTAATCCGCACCATTCAGACAGAGGCTGAAATTTGCGGCTACTGTTACACCCAGTTGACAGATACAGAGCAAGAAGTCAATGGATTAATGAATGCGCAACGCGTTCCCAAACTTGCTACTAACAAGTTTGCGGAAATATTCAGCGCTAAGTAAGGAGGTGCGGAAAATTGAAGACCAATTTCCATGAACATGAAAATACAAGTTGAAAATTGTAATGTTTAAAGAATTATATCAAATTAATTATTTTATTATAATATGAAAACGGAGGAAAAAGCAATGAAGAAATTGTTAATAGTTGGGTTGTTGATTTGCTGTATTTCAGCGATGACGATACCGCAGGCTTCCGCGGCCACTAAATTAACGTACTGGACTTTGTTTAGTGGCGGTGATGCTGATTTTATGACTGCGATGGTAAATGAATTTAACAAAACCCACTCGGATATTTACGTAGATGAGGCTCAAAATGCATGGGGTGATTATTACAGCCATTTGCTCACAGCATTGGTTGGAAAAAAGGGACCGGATGTGTGTATTATACATACCAGCAATCTTCCGGCTTTTGCCTCCAAAAATGTCCTAATGCCTTTGGATTCCGCAATCACTAAATATAAATTGCCAGCTAAAGATTTTGGTGTCAAACTATGGGCCGGCAGTAAATATGACGGCAAACAAGTCGGGATTCCATTAGATGTTCATCCGTTTATTTTATACTATAACAAGGATATACTTGCCCAAGCTGGCTATATGAAAGATGGCAAGCCGCAAATTCCGACCACTCAGGATGAGTTTCTTAACTTCTTAAAAAATATTAAGGCTAAAACCGGGAAGCTGCCTTTAGCGCTAGAAAGCAATGGTTTCGGCGGTTATCGTTCTTGGTATGCTTTTTTTGCTCAAGCAGGCGGTAAGTTGATGAGTGCCAATGGCCAGAAAATGACTATCAACAATCAAACCGGCATAAAGACATTAACCTGGTGGAGCAATGTTCTAAAGGAGACAGGTGCCAACAAATTAACTTATGATGAATCAGTTTCTCTTTTTTCTCAAGGACAAGCCGCGTTACTTATGAACGGAGTATGGGCAACTGGCAGTTTTGAAAAACAAAAAGGCCTTAATTTTGGTGCTATGCCGTTTCCTAGTCTTTTCGGCGGCAAAGAATCATGGGGGAATTCGCACAATTTTGTTATCCCGAAACCAGCCAAGGTTGATCAGGATAAAATTAAGGCGACTATTACCTTCATTGACTGGATGACTGCTAATGGCGAAAAATGGGCGCTAGCTGGTCATATTCCTTCTCGCTATTCGGTATTGCAAAGTGAAAAATTTAAGAACCTTCCATATCGTCCCGAATATGCGGCTCAAATGGATAACATCGCTTATTTACCTTCCAACATTCATATGTTGGAGATTGAACAGATTGTGGCTGATGCAATCCCGGCGGTTTATTCTGAGGCTAAAAGTCCGGCTCAAGCGCTTGCTGATGTCGAACAGAAATGTAACAAGTTGTTAAAATAGATAGAGTTTAGATGATTATCCCGAGGCGCTAAACCTCGGGATAATCATTCAAAAGGAGGCCATTTGGCATGGTCGAGGTCACATCTGTAAGGACTAAGAAAAAATTCGGCTGGTTGGAACACGATAATATAATTGGTTATATTTTTTTATCCCCTTTTTTACTCTTTTTGTTTTTCTTTATGATTTTGCCGATTTTTCAAGGACTGTATATGAGCTTTTTTGATTGGAGTGCTTTAACTCCGCCGGTATTTGTCGGTTGGGGGAACTTTCAAACGATGTTCCAAGATGATGTGTTTTGGTCTTCACTTTGGCATACGATATATTTTGTTATCATCAGTACTTTGCCATTGGTGGCGCTAGGTTTGGCTATAGCACTGGTACTTAATAAATCTTTTCGAGGCCGGTTTTTGGTAAGGGGAATGTTCTTTTTTCCGTATTTATTAACCGTCTCAGTGATTGCAACTATTTGGCGTTGGCTTTTACAGGATCATTTCGGGCTGATAAATTATTATTTGGGTAAAATTGGGTTGCCCCAATTGAACTGGCTTACCGAACCCAATTTAGCCATGGTTTCAATTGCCTTAGCCACCATCTGGTGGACCGTCGGTTTTAACGTAATTATTTTCTTAGCAGGTTTGCAGGAAATCCCAGAACAATTGTATGAAGCTGCTAAGATTGATGGTGCGAATTCATTTCAATCATTCTGTCATATTACCATACCACAACTTAGACCCAGTATGATTTTTGTATTGATTACTCAAATCATTGCTTCGTTTCAGGTGTTTGGGCAGGTTAATGTGATGACCGCTGGGGGCCCGTTTGGTTCCACTCGGACTATGGTGCAATACATTTATGAAGCAGGTTTTAAGTATTTAAAAATGGGTTATGCATCGGCTTTAGCCTATATTCTTTTTGCAATTATGTTCATTTGTACGATACTTCAGTGGAAATTACTTACTACTGAAAATGACGAGTGAGGTAAAAACAAATGGGAGATAAATTGATTCAACTTGAGCAATTGGAACACTCACCAAGGAATTTCAATTGGAAACACTTATTTTTTCTTGCGGTGATTTGGCTATTGGCCATAGTCTGGATTTTGCCAATTCTTTGGATGATTTCCACCTCATTGAAAACGGAAACAATGGTGTTGACCTTAGTACCGCATTGGATACCTCCGATTATAACGTTTGAAAATTATCTGCATGCTATTCAAAAAGCTCCGCTTCTATTATGGTTTTATAATAGTTTAGCTATAGCAATTGTCAGTACATTATTGGTATTAATTATTGATGCTATGGCTGCTTATGCCTTTGCCCGGGTTCGTTTTACCGGCAATAGAGTTTTGTTTATTATTGTTCTTTGTACGATGATGGTTCCTTCACAAGTTATTATGGTTCCCTTATATTTACTATTCAATAGCATGAATCTGTTGAATACTTTCATAGTTGTGATTTTGCCTAGAACCGCGGCGGCACTTGGAGTTTTTATGCTACGGCAATTTTTTATTGGGATCCCAGTGGAGCTTGAGGATGCAGCGCGAATTGACGGTTGTTCCCGCTATGGCATTTTTTGGCGCATAATATTGCCGTTAGCGCATCCGGCTTTGGCATCACTAGGAATATTTACATTTGTATGGTCCTGGAATGATTATTTATGGCCATTGATTACATTATCTACAAAGGAAATGTATACTTTACCGATTGGTCTTTCCACTTTGGTTGGTTATTTTGCGCGGGAATACGGAATGTTGATGGCCGGAGCGATTATTGCTTCAATTCCAACATTTATAGTGTTCTTATTCTTTCAACGTCAGTTAATTCAAGGGATTACTACAACAGGATTGAAAGGATAAACACTTTTAGTTTGGTTTTCCACACTAGTCCATTTTATCAATCTCCCGATAATTTAGACCAAGGGCTGTGCGGTGGTTTTTTATGTACTGAATTTGAACAGATTAAACAAATTATTTTTTTTAATAGGGTAGTTTTTAATTAAATCACTGTGCTCCTGAAAGTATGTACAATGTATAAGAAGCCGGTAGGCGAATTAATCGCCTACCGGCTTCTTATACATTTGAAAACTCTATGTGTGGGAGTTTCAAAAAAGGCGAAGTGGTTGTAATAGTGACAAAACATCTCTGCTTTGCTTAGACTTGAAGCGGATACTGTCTTCAAGCACAAGTGAAGAGCGACAGAGTGGATCTAGGGTTAGGATCACACTCGATGGAATGGTAGATATCACATTGTATGGGCATCGAAGTATCAAAGAAAAATAATTGATGGGAAATACCGGACGAAATTGGTGTGATGCTTCGAAATTGGAATAGGATCGGAGAATTGAATAACTTCTTGTCTAAGGTATCACCATCCAATTTGTCAAGAGAATTTTTCTGCCCACAAATCCCCCAAAAAAGGTTTTCAAAGCTCCTAAGCCGAATTGATTTATGAATTTTTCAAAGCAATAACTTTTGACTGCTTATGGTGGAAATAACCATATGAATGGCTTCCCAAAATGAGCATGCCACTAAATGACTAGGAGCTTGATTATGATAAAACTGACAGCAATTGTGTTTGACTTCGGGGGCGTTTTGATGGACTGGAACCCTCATTACCTGTACCGGCAATTTTTCGGAGCTGAACCTGAAAAAATTGATCATTTCCTGCAAGAAATTCATTTTAGTGATTGGAATCGACAATGGGATCAAGGATACCCTTTTTCAGAAGGTATAGCTAAGCTAATAAACGATTTTCCAGCTTATCAGGAATTAATTCGGGCCTATGACGAGCGCTGGGAGGAGACGCTGGCGGGACCGATACAGCCTTCGGTTGATATTCTCCGGGAGCTAAAAGAACGCTCAAGTACGGCGGGGTTTTCACTTTATGGTTTAACCAACTGGTCAGCGGAAAAATTTGCAAGCATCCGTCATCGGTATGAATTTTTTGATTGGTTTGAAGCAATCGTAGTTTCGGGTGAAGAAAAACTCATTAAACCGGATCCCCGGATTTTTCAGGTATTGTTACAAAAGATCGGGCGAGCAGGGGCTGATTGCCTGTTTGTCGATGATTCCTCCACCAATATTGCTGCAGCGGAGGACCTGGGCTTTGATACAATTCTCTTTCAATCCCCAAATCAATTAAGGCTGGAACTATCCCAAAGAGGACTCATCAAGTAAAGGA
>DNPP01000040.1:2806-4028 GCA_003501365.1 Bacillota bacterium | reverse complement strand
CAAAAACAATGGTCGATACATTACCGTACAGCCCCTCCCGAAAATGCTCCCCTACAAATCCATGATCCAAAATAAACGCCTTGGGAAATTTGAACATCATAATATACCCGCTACCGGTCAGATCCCAGGGTGCTTGAACCGGAACCTTTGTCTCCATGCTCATCCCTCCTAGACTTCTTACCTACGATATTTATATAGGACAATCAAAAATCCTACCCCATCGAATAATATTTCTCCATCAACTCTTGGTTCCCTTTTGTCTATCGATGAATAAATACTTAAACTTGAATCCGGCAAGTAACCCCAAAAACCTTAGTCGCATTTAAACTTGCCGGATTCAAACAATGAACCCGATCCGGCCAATTTTTCTGCGCCATTGCAGAAAAGTTGGCCCTGACTTGACGGAACGAGGTTTTAATTGACTGGAATTCCAAGCACCTCTCATAATTTCCGCTAGTATAATATAAAGATTTTTTATAAAAGCAGGAGGTAGAAATATGAATTACCCATTAAGGCAGGTTGGGAAATGGTGCTGCTTGATTTTCATATCAGCCCTTATTTTTTGTAATATAAGCAATCTTCCATGTCATGCAGCAATTGATCAGATGTCGGTAATTAAAAATAAAACCATTGTCGTTAATAACGCCGGATCCGCTATTATCGATGAATCGGATACGATAAGTCCCATAAGGTGGTATGACCGGCAAAAACTTTGGCACCCCGATTTATATGTCTGGTTTAGAGACTATGAACCGGTGAATGTCGAGGTAGTTAATGGGACCTGCAAGATCAGTTCCGATGACCAGCAACATTCTTTCAATTATCACGCCAAGTGGCTGGGATTTGCAGTATGTAAAAAAGATCGTTGGCAGGTTCAGCTTGGATCCGGCGAGAGGGTTGTCACTCAAGATCACAATAAAGTTTTTACAACTATTGCCGCAAGCAGCAGTGAACTTACCCTCAATGGTACTTTTACTTATCTGTTGCCGGCTTCAGCCCAAAATATTATAATCGATCGGGCACACCGCTTAATCACTTATAAACTTATCACAATTCCCGCTAAAAATGCTACTACCACCCCTCCTTCAGTGAATATCGATCTTAAATTCAGACCGCAGTTAATGTCGGTTATATATAAGGTTTATGCCGATCCCAAACTAGAAGAAGGAGCATGTTGGGTTGCCAGAACGATCTTTCATAACAATGGAAATATGCCCATCTA
>DNPP01000040.1:0-2498 GCA_003501365.1 Bacillota bacterium | reverse complement strand
CAAGTTGTTCCGGGAGGCGTCGTGGTTGATCTCTATTATCCTATTATTTCTTCTCAAGTGACCAGACTCAAGACCAGGACTCCGGTCCAATTGTACGTCAAGTATGAATATAAGGACGGCAAGGGTCAATCTTACAGTGATGAAATTGCGGAACACCTTGAGTTCCTGGGGATTAATCAATTCTTATGGTCTAATCTGCGGGATGAAGAGCGCTCCGATGACTGGATTGACCACTTTAACAATGCTCCATTTGTAGCAGCTTTTGTAACGCGTATGGATGATGCGGTAAAGCAGTTTGCCGGTTTTATAAGTGAAGCCGCCGGTGGCGCTGCGGCATCTCAATCGGACGATGAGGCTCTAAAATGGCTCCAAGCTGCCTATAACTTGATGTTGGAAAATAACATCGTTTATCAGACTCCTTCCGGATTTTTAACAACAGAGCAGGCAACGGTACAAGAGATCAAGTTTCCCCGGGACGTTTTCCGTGATAAGTCCGGAACTTGTATTGATTTGGCCATAACATACGCCGCATTGGCGGAATCCGTGGGTTTAAATTCTTGGCTGCTGATAATCCCCGAGCATTGTCTACCCATTATCGGATTACCATCCGGTAAAGTTGTCCCAGTTGAAACAACCGGACTGGGTGGTGGAACTAACCGGGCCAACTTCGAAGTCGCTATCCGGGCTGGCAGCGAACGCTTGAATCAAGCCGCTCAAAAGCCCCACAAACTTCTTGATATAAGAGACTTATTATCCAATGAAGGTATTCAAAACCCTGAACTTCCTCCTCTTACAACCGACTTCTTCTGCGGAATCAAACGTACTTTAACGGGTACAACCCAAGTGGAGACCCCAACCTCAACGACGGAAAAACCTTCCGGAAAGGAAACCGTCTTGTTCGCTGATGATTTTAGTAATCGGAATACTGGCTGGTTTGAAGAGAACACTTCAAGTGATAAATATAGCTATAACAACGGCCGTTTTGAATTAACGATTTATAAAAAAAATTGGTGGTGTGGCGCTTCCGCTCCTCCGGTTATTGCCGCCAATTCTTATACTGTCCAGACAGACATGGTCGATTACGGCAATAGTACCTATGGAATTATTTTTAATATCAGTGATTGGGATCAACCTTTTTATTATTTCATTGTAAATTCTCAAACCCAACTTTTTGCGGTAGAAAAAAGGTTTCTGGAAGACAATGAGGTAAAATGGGAGACTATCATCGGTGCAACTAAGTCAAATTATATTAATGCATCTGGGGTAAACCGACTCAAAGTACATCAAGAAGGAGATACCGTCAGTTTATATATTAACGGAAATTTTCTTATCAGTGCCAAAATTCAATCGTATAATAGCAACATTAAAGTCGGACTTTGCGCTCAAACCGGGGACGATGTACCGGCAACCGCGTCCTTTGACAATTTTTTAATTACCGCCGTTGCTACTAAATAGTAGTTTTATAACCATCATTTCGGGAGATTCCCAATCGAAACCTAAATTTTAAAAAATACACTTGCATTTTCTGTAATTAATGGTATTATTATATTAGTGCCTAAACTGAGGATAAAAAGGTCTGCAAATTCCGAAAAGAATTGCCTCCTAATAGCCCGGGAAAAGGTAACATTTCAGCCCATAGGGCTAAAAAGTGAGGTTTTTTTAATGTATCAAGACAAAACAAAAACATGTAAAGATTGCGGTCAAGATTTCGTTTTCACAGCCAGCGAGCAGGAATTTTTCGAATCCAAAGGTTTTACTAACGAGCCGGGCCGTTGCCCTGCATGCCGTGCAGCTAAAAAAGCTCAATCCGGTGGTAGGGGTGGTCGCGGTGGTTTCCAAAGCCGAGATCGTCAAATGTATGATGCTGTTTGCGCTTCTTGTGGCAAAAGCACTACTGTTCCTTTCCAACCGAGCGGTGACAAACCAGTTTATTGCCGCGATTGTTTCCAATCCAGAAGATCCTACTAAGACCTTTCAAGCGGCTATTTAGCCGCTTTTTTTATTCCATTTCATCGTTTACCTCGCTTTTTAACGGAGAAGCCGAAACTGCCGACTGCCTCCTTCAAGGTCCAATAGCGGCCATGCACATAACTGATGAGATCCGCTTTGGCAAGATTTAGACGGCCTGTCCGATCGAGTAAGCTTTCCTCAACTTGTACCCCTACTACGTTCGCTAAAAAAAGATGATGGGACCCAAGGTCCGTGATCGAGCTGACTTTACATTCTAAAGCCAGGGGAGATTCGTCAATAATTGGCGCTTTCACATTTTTAGCCGCTACTGGTGTCAGTCCGGTCTCCTGAAATTTATCACAGTCTTTACCGGAAACCACTCCGCAGAAATCAACCGCCCTCACCATGTGCTGGTTTGGCAGATTGATTACAAATTCATCGCTTTCTTTTATAAGACGATAAGAATACCGCTCCGGTCTGACTGAAATGGAGACCATTACCGGGTCAGAGGCTACGGTACCGGCCCAGGCAATGGTAATGATATTTTT
>DNPP01000204.1:11529-12730 GCA_003501365.1 Bacillota bacterium | reverse complement strand
GAGGGGAAATTATGGAAAAAATGATTTTACTTGCCATTCTGATACCGATTATTGGTGCTTTTCTTTTACCGATAATCGGTCATTTTTCGGCCAAAATTAGAAATTTATCGGCGCTTATAATGGTAATCGCTTCGTTCCTGGCTTCAGTGTCACTGATTATTCCAATTTTGGCTGGTGATATCCCGCTTTTTTCATTGAAATGGGTACTGGGTTTTGATCCGGTATTCACAGCCGATGCTTTAGGGGTTTTTATGGCGCTGGCCTCTTCCTTCTTGGGAATTATTATAGTGCTTTATTCCTTCGGATATATCCAACATGACCAAAATCAAAATGAATACTATATGATGGTTGTATTATTTTTGGGTTCCATGATGGGATTGGTTTATTCCCAGAATTTAATTTTTATTTATCTTTTTTGGGAAATTGCTGCGATCTGCTGCTGGCGTTTAATTGGATTTTACCGGGAACGGGAGATTATATTAAAGGCGGATAAGGCCTTTTTGATAACTGTCTTTGGCGCCTTGGCAATGCTATTGGGTTTTGTTATTTTGTATAATGATTTTGGCAGTTTCGATTTACGGGTTATGCATGGTAAGGCGGCACCCGATCTGGCAGTATTGTTGATTATGTGCGGTATCTTTTCCAAATCGGCCACGTTACCTTTTCATTCGTGGTTACCGGATGCTGGCGTCGCCCCTTCTCCAGTGACCAGTCTATTGCATGCTGCGGTGCTGGTAAAAATCGGCGTTTTTGTCTTCGCCCGCCTTTTTGTAGGGAATTTGGTACTTTCGGCTGTGTGGGATCAGGTGCTCCCGATTGTGATTGCAATTAGCGCAATTGTCTCCGGCGGTGCCGCGCTAATTGAAACGGACATTAAACGGATTATTGCCTACTCGACAGTAAGTCAGCTGGCATTTATCTTTTTAGGATTATTTACTCACAACCCATTGGCCATAGCTGGAGGTTTGCTATATATCCTTATGCACGGATTGGCTAAGGGAGGTTTATTTCTTTGCGCCGGAATCGTTGAACATAACACACATACCAAAGACATCCGAAAAATGGGTGGCTTATTTAAAACAATGCCGGTCACCGCGATATCTTTTGCGCTTTGCGCTCTTTCGGTGATGGGGATTCCTCCTTTCGGCGGGTTTTTTAGTAAACATATGGTGATTTCTGGTGCAGCCGAGGGCGGAAATAT
>DNPP01000204.1:2625-11191 GCA_003501365.1 Bacillota bacterium | reverse complement strand
TTTATGGGGGATATTAAGATTGAGGCCCGTGAAGGAACACCGACAATGCTATATGCGGTAGCTGTTTTAGCAGGGTTATCATTAATCAGTGGTTTTTTGGTTCGTTTTCCGAATGAATTTATACAAATTGCCTTACGGCAGATGATGGGGAGTTAATAATGAGTATTTTACTGTTGTTAATTTTAATTCCAGCACTTTATGGTATTCTCTTGTTGGTATACCCATCCAAGGTTAAAAGTTTTTGGGAAGTTATCAGTGTTGTTATCTCGGCTTATCTGATTTTCTTGGTGCTGAATATCTGGGGACAACCGCAGAACGTGATCATCCCCTGGGCCGGCTTTGGAATGGATTTTCAACTTAGGTTTTATCAATTCAGTCAATTTATTGTGACCGCGATTACTGTTTTTGTATTCTTGGGCACTTTATATTCAACCCGTTTTATGCTGGATCATCCGCATAACAATCAATTTTATGGTTTTCTCTTTTTGACGGAGGCCATGGCAATTGGCGCGGCCTTGGCAAATAACTTAGTAATTATGCTTTTTTTCTGGGAAGCCTTACTAATTACTCTGTTTACTATGATCAACCTAGGTAAGGAAAAAGCCTTTAAGACAGCAGTGAAAGCTTTTGTAATCAGCAGCCTTGGTGATCTTTGCCTGATGCTCGGTATTGGCATCACGGAAGCCCTAGCTAAGACATTAGTCATGACGGATATCCATTTGGAAACTACCGGACTGGGCGCGGTTGCTTTTGTATTTATGCTAATCGGCGCAATGGCTAAAGCCGGGGCGATGCCTTTTCATAGCTGGATACCTGACGCCGCCGAAGATGCTCCATTGCCATTTGCGGCTATTTTGCCGACAGTCATAAGCCAATTATTAGGAATTTACTTACTGGCGCGGATTGTATTAGATTTCTTTACTCTCTCACTGGAAATGCGATTACTGGTAATGTCGATTGGTGCGATTACTATTCTTTTTGGTGTGATGATGGCTTTAATCCAGAATGATTTTAAACGATTGTTATCATACAGTGCCATTAGTCAAGTGGGTTACATGCTCCTTGGTATCGGCACCGGCATCCCGATTGCCGTAGCCGGCGGACTTCTTCATATGCTCAATCATGCTATGTTCAAGAGCTGCCTATTCTTTACAGGCGGTTCCCTTGAAAAACAGACCGGGTCTACTGATCTAAATAAGCTGGGTGGTCTTTGGAAAAAGCTGCCGGTTACTTTTGGATGTTTTGCGGTAGCAGCCGCAGCGGCTTCGGGTATACCTCCTTTTAACGGCTTTGTCTCCAATCAAATGATTTTTGAGGGCACCCTGCAGAGTGGTTACCGAATTTTCTTTGTTGTAGCGATACTCGGAGCATTATTTACTACGGCAGTATTTTTAAAGCTCGGGCATGCGACCTTTTTTGGCACAAATCAACCGGAGAGTGAGCAATCACGCGAGGCTCACTGGACAATGCTTACTCCGCCAATTATTTTGGCTTTAGGTTGTATCTTTTTCGGGGTTTGTTATGCTTTCCCACTGGATTATTTAATTAAACCTTCACTAAGCGATAGTCTGCGGGAAGGTTTGGCCCTAATTCATTTTGCGTTTCGGTTTGATCAATTGCTATGGTTTACTTTATTTACTTTAGCGATTGCTTTTATTAATCATATAATCGGGGTTAAGCTCGATGGCCGGGGGTTGGGTGCCGTAGAACATATCCGTAAGGCGCCGCTATTAAATACAGTATACGACTTGGCTGAGCGCAGGACCTTTGATCCTTATGTTCAAGGAAAAGTAGTGGGTCGTTACGCAGCGTTGGGCTTGTTTGGGGTTGATCGGGGCATCAATTGGATTTATCAAGAATTTGTGCCAACAGTGGCTACCTTTGTCGGCAAAGCCCGCCGTTTTCATAATGGTCTTTACGCCAACTATCTATCATGGTCCTTAGGAGGATTTGTACTGCTGGTTGCTTATTATATCTGGTTCTTCTAGAATTCTATAGTTAAAAAATAGCCGAGTGCCATAGGGGGAAGTGCCGTGCTTTTAGGATTTGTATTTGTACCACTGCTTGGAGCAGCGATAATGCCATTTGTACGAAAGATTTGGGCCAAGGGTTCCACATATCTTTCAGTCGTAGTCAGTACTTTTTTGGTGGTAACAACCGGTTGGATAGCTTATCACAATATACTCACCCAAAACAGTTTAACTCTTGAACAATGGATATTTGGCCAGAGTATTGCCCTCAAAGTGGATGGCTTGTCTTTAGTGATATTGGCAGCTATTGGATTGGTTAGTTTGGTTACGGCAATTTATTCAGCGGGTTACTCTTTTCACCCGGATAGTCGCCCGGGCTTTAATGCATTACTGTTATTGATAGTTACCGGTATGAATGGCTTGGTGATGGCTACCGATCTGTTTACTCTCTATGTCTTTCTGGAGATCGTCTCTATAGCGGCTTATATTTTAATCTCTTATCAAACCGATGAATATGGATTGGAAGGGTCTTTTAAATATATGATGCTTTCTGCTGTCGCCACTACGTTTTTGCTTTTGGGGACCGCATTGTTGTTTGCTGTTACGGGGAGTGTCTCCTTAACCGACTTAGCGATCGGAGTGAAATCCGGTAATCTGATGGTTCAATTGGGTTTTGCCTTTGTGATGTTTGCATTTTTAGTAAAGGCAGGAATGATTCCTTTTCATGCCTGGCTACCGGATGCCTATACTGCCGCCCCGGCTCCGGTCTCTATTTTGCTCGCCGGAATCGTAACTAAAGTCGGCGGTGTATATACTTTGATGAGGGTTATTTTAGGAGTATTCGGCTTTTCCAAGTCTTTTTCAGCAATGTTGTTATTCATTGGAGCCGTATCTGCCGTATTCGGCGCTTTTTTAGCATTAGGTCAGAAAGATTTCAAACGAATGTTGGCTTTTTCAAGTATTAGCCAAATTGGCTATATTTTTATGGGTTTTGCCACAGGCTCTCCTTTGGGGTTAATCGGAGCGACCTTTCATTTTTTTAACCACGCTGTATTCAAATCTTTATTATTTCTAAATGCCGGAGCAGTCGAACAGGCGACTGGTACCAGAAAATTCGATGAGCTTGGTGGTTTGGCGAGCAGGATGCCAATAACCGGAACTACTTCGGTGATTGGCATATTATCAACGGCAGGAATTCCTCCTTTGGCAGGATTTTGGAGTAAACTGATCATTATTATTGCCTTGTGGCAGACGGGCTATCACTTGTATGCGATGATTGCCGTTTTTGCCAGCGTTGTCAGTTTGGCATATCTCCTTACATTACAGCATAGCGTGTTTTTTGGTAAGATCAAAGAAGGGTTGGAAGGAACTCAAGAAGTGGCGCCGGTGTTTTATTGGCCCGCAGTTATCATGGCTTCTGTAACTATTGCTTGCGGTATCTTTTTCCCGATAATCATTGATAAATTAATTTTACCGGTTAACTCATTATTTGGCTTATTGGTAAAGTAACGGAGGTATGGTTATGGAGCTTCATATATCGATACTTGTATTTTTATTTATTATTCCAGCGATTCTGGCTGCGATATGCAGGGATTTACTACGATCAGTAATTGCTTTACTCTTTTGCAGCCTTGGCTTAACCTTCCTTTTGTTTAATCTAAACGCACCCTTGGCCGGGGTATTTGAGCTCTCCGTCGGGGCCGGTTTGATCTCGGTATTGTTCATTAATGCCATCAGTTTGACCCGTCCGCTCTCGGCTGAAGAAAATTTGGCCCGGCGCAAGGACCACTATCGACGATTTATAGGGTTACCGTTTATTATTATCATCATAGCAGCGCTTCTTTGGTTTAATCAGCAGCAAATTTTCGGTAACCTTATTTTCAAAAAGACGGCCGAGAATGCCACCATTGGTCAGATCTTATGGGGATTGCGGGGACTGGACCTAATCGGTCAAATCGTAATTTTATTGGTAGGAGTCTATGGTATTGTGGTTCTATTTAAAAGGGGGCGGTCCAATGACTAATTATTTTGGCATCGATTTCATGGCTGTAATTTTAATAATCTGCATTGGATTATACACTTTGGTGATGGCCAAAAACTTGATAAGAATGTTGATCGGTTTTGAACTGATGACTAAAGGCGTGACTTTGGCCTTTATCAGTGCCGGTAACGCCAATGGAAGAATAGCCCTTAGCCAATCATTGGTCATCACAATGATCGTGGTAGAGGTCGTATCGATTGCTACGGCTTTGGCAATAGTAATGTTAATCCAACACAAGAAAAACTCATTGAATGTAAGAAGCTTGACCAATCTTAAGGGGTGAAAACATGGAAGGTGTTAACTTCTTATTATTTCCACCGGTAGCTTTCGCACTTTTTTTATTAATCGGTGCGTTGCTCTACGCATTTGGTGCTCTACTGGCTGAAAAAGGCAGTGATAATCAGGGGAAGCGACATCAGTATGCATGTGGTGAGGATGTTCCGGCAGCTAAGGTTCAGCCGGATTATTCGTTCTTTTTTCCATTCGCGATATTTTTTACCATTCTTCACGTGACGGCACTAATCATGGCGACATTACCGGTTGGTAATATTGCATTGATGGGCATATTCTATTTGATGGGGATTTCGATTTCTCTTTACACCCTGGTTGTGAGGTGAATTTAGATGCTTAAAAAATTAGTGAAATGGGCTCGGGTTAAGTCTCCCTGGATTTTGCATTTTAATACCGGCGCTTGTAATGCGTGTGATATCGAAATTTTAGCCGCGCTAACGCCCCGTTTTGATTTGGAACGTTTTGGAGTTCAGTTAAAAGCAACCCCAAGACATGCGGATGTGATTTTATGTTCAGGTCCTGTAACTAAACAGGCCAAAGATCGCTTAACCCGGATTTATGAACAGATGCCAGAACCGAAATTTGTTGTAGCTGTCGGCACTTGTGCCATTTCGGGCGGTGTGTTTGATGGATGCTATAATGTTGAGGGTGGAATTGATTCGACAATTCCGGTTGCCGCATACATTCCGGGTTGTCCGGCTAGTCCGGAGGCGATTATCGACGGGGTAGTCAAGTTATTGGAGCGGATCGATCAACCGGAGCATTTTCAGGAAGCGCGGCCGGTTTATATTGGAGAGGGTGAATCCAAATGAGAAACACGGAATTGATCGATTTTCTGCAATCGAAGCTTGCAAGTTCGGTGACTAATATTAGCACTCCCCGCGAGAAAAGAGTATTTGCAGAGACAACGGTTGATAACCTGGTTGCGGTGGCTACTAGTTTGAAAGAATGGGGCTTGTATTATTTAGGAACTATTACCGGGCTGGATAGCGGCGATAAGTTTGAAATAATTTATCATTTTTATGATGATTATGGTTTGATATTTAATCTAAAGGTGTTTACCCCGCGGGATAATCCCAAAGTTCCTACAGTGACAACTGTTTTTCCGGGGGTTTTTCTATATGAACGGGAACTGATGGATCTCTTGGGTATTGATGTGGAAGGAACACCGCCCAATCGTAGATATCCGTTGCCTGATGATTGGCCGGCGGGTCAATATCCGCTCCGCAAGGATTGGAAAGGGCTCCCATCCGTGGAAGAGGTGAGCAAATAATGAGTCAAATTAAAATACCGATCGGGCCACAACATCCGGCTCTGCATGAACCGGAAAGTTTCAATCTGATTTTGGAAGGCGAAACTATCGTTGATGCCGAGGTTAAGCTGGGATATAATCACCGCGGTATTGAGAAGGCTTGTGAAAGCAGGAATTATATTCAGGATATCTATCTTATTGAACGGGTTTGCGGAATTTGTTCCCATTCTCATTCAACTTGTTTTGTCCAGGCGGTTGAAGAGATCGCCGGAGTTGAAGTACCGCTGCGAGCCAACTATATTCGAACTATTATCGGCGAGTTGGAGCGGATTCACAGTCATTTACTTTGGTTGGGCGTAGCCGGTCATGAGGTTGGTTTTGAAACCTTATTTATGTATTCCTGGCGTGACCGCGAGATCATTATGGATATTTTGGCGTTAATCTCCGGAAATCGGGTTAATTATGCTATTAACACGATTGGTGGGGTTCGCCGGGATATCACTTCTGAAGAAGTAGCCCAGATCTTAGCCAATCTTCAGACCCTGACGGAGCGGACCGAGTTCTATCTTAAACTGGTAAATGATGAACCTACCTTTATGGGCAGATTATTTGGGGTTGGCAAACTTTCGAAAGATATGGCGATTTCCATGGGAGCAGTTGGACCGATGGCAAGGGGTTCGGGAGTTTCAAGGGATATTCGTCAAGATGATCCGTACGGAGTATATTCTCAAATCGGTTTTAAAATCGTTACCGATGATCATGCCGATGTACTAGGCCGGGTGATTGTCCGGGTTAATGAATTATTGGAGAGTTACCGGATGTTGCGCGTATTGGCGGAAAATCTACCGGAAGGACCGATCGCTGTAAAAGTACCTCGTAAAATTCCTGCAGGAGAAGCAATTGCTCGTTATGAGGCTCCGCGGGGTGAGGACATCCATTATGTAAGGTCTAACGGGACCGAGATGCCGGAACGGGTGAAGGTGCGCGCCCCTACTTTGGCAAACCTGGCTTCGATCCGGGAAATGTTACGTGGCGGCTACCTAGCTGATTTTCCAATTGTAGTTGCGGCTCTTGATCCTTGCTTTTCATGTACCGACCGGGCTATTCGGCTGGTTGACGGTAAAAATGACCATGTCATCGATTGGCGTCAATTACGGGAGTATAGTATTGGTTGGCATAAACAACGGGGAGTGGAGTTGTCGAAGATCGGCTGTTAGTTTTGGCAGTTGGCTATTAGCAGATAGCTGTTGGCTGTTACAAGTGGCTAAGAGCTAAAAGTTAGGATTTGCTGTAGATGATTGTTGGTCAAAACCTCTCTCGACGCCTTCAAAGAAGGCGAGCTTTCCCCCTAAAGTGGGAGAGTACCCTCACGCGCATTGTGCGTGTTGCCTTGGGGTCTAAATGCTTTTAGATAATAGCGGTTAAGGTTACCCTTCCACTTGAATCCGCTACTTTTTAATTGCTTCAAAGGGGAAGGGTCGCGTCCGAACGGACGCGCGGGTTAGGTTAAAATAGGCTTTGATTTTTCAACAATGATCTCTGACCGAGCTAATAACTAAAAGCTAAACGCCAATCGCTAACGGCTAAGAATTTAACTTACAATGGTGGTGAAGTTATGAGCGTTGAATGGACTCTTTTATACATGCTGATCTTCCCGGGCTTTCTATTCTTAATGTTTTATGGAATGATTTGTGAATGGGTTGATCGTAAATTATTCGCCCGTTTTCAAAATCGGGTTGGTCCGCCATGGTTTCAACCGGAAGCAGACTTTATCAAGCTGCTTTCCAAAGAGGTGATCATTCCGGAAGCTGCAGATAAGTTGATGTTCCGATTACTGCCGATACTTTCAATAGCTGCGGTTTTGACAGCATTTATGTATATCCCGGTTTGGAGTACGAAAGCGATCTTCCCATTTGAAGGGGATTTAGTCGTCGTTTTTTATTTATTGACAATACCGACTTTGTCACTTTTCTTAGCCGGTTGGAATTCTACTTCATTATTCTCAACACTTGGATCAGTCCGTAATTTGACTCAATTGTTTGCCTATGAAGTGCCTCTTTTGTTATCTCTGCTTGGACCGGGGCTTTTGGCCGGCACTTGGTCAATAAGCGGTATTAATGAATTTTTTCTGCAACATCCGGAGATGTTAGCGGTTAATTTTATTGGTTTCTTAGTGGCCTTAGTTGCATTACAAGGTAAGTTGGAACGGGTTCCGTTTGATATTCCGGAGGCTGAAACGGAGATAGTCGCCGGCAGCTTGACCGAATTCGGCGGTAGATTAATGGCTTTGTTCCGGTTGACTACGGATCTGGAGTTGGTGGTGGTTGCTGCTTTGGTCTCCGCGATTTTCTTGGGCGGTTCTTTCGGACTTCATCCGGTATTGGGTTTTGTTTTATTTATCGCTAAAACGTTACTTATTGTGGCTATTTTGACGGTTTTCCGTACAGTAATGGCGAGAGTGCGAATGGAACAGATGATGCGGTTTAGTTGGAAATACTTGGCCCCTATTGCGCTTATCCAGTTGTTTGTTAATATCATCATGAAAGCTTATTTTCTATAAGATAAGGTCCGGAATTTAAAAGTACGATTTATTATGTTAGTGGTGCAATAAACCGGACAAATATTTTTTGATAGAGGTGTAAGATATGAAGCACCCCGGTAAGATTATCCCGGAGATATTTGCTAGTCTCGGAAAACCTGCGGCAACGGTAAAATATCCATTTGAAAAAGCAGTCGTTCCTTCAAATTTTCGAGGCAAGATTTCTTTTGATGCCAAAAATTGTATCGGCTGCAAGATGTGTATGCGCGACTGCCCCGCTAAAGCCATTACCATTGAAAAAGTTGGGGAAGAGAAGATTTTTAGAGCGACTTTCGCTTTGGACCGCTGCATTTTTTGTGCTCAGTGTGTGGATTCGTGTCCCAGAAAGGCCTTGAAGAATACTCCCGAGTTTGAGCTGGCTCAGTATGATCGGGCCAAACTTCAGGAGACCCAAGAGTAATGGAAATTGTTCA
>DNPP01000204.1:0-2258 GCA_003501365.1 Bacillota bacterium | reverse complement strand
GAACAAGACTTGACAAAAACCAATGCCGATAAATATCACTTTTATTTGGGTGAATCGGCTCCGGAAAATTTCGCCGGCGCTATTCGTAATCAAGCCCCTACGCATGTGGTCGTTTTTGATGCGGCAAATATGGAGAAAGCACCGGGTTCTTTTAGTTTAATCGAACCGGAAGCGATTACCGGAATCGGTTTTTCAACACACATGTTGCCGCTAAATGTACTAACGGATTATTTAATCAAAACTTGTGATTGTAAAATCGTGATCATTGGTATCCAGCCTAAATTGTTGGAATTTGGATATCCGATGACCTCAGCGATCCAGATGGCGGCTGATCAGTTTATCAGCGAGTTTTCAACGTCGTGTTCCGGAGAATCATAACCAATGAGGCAACCGATACGGTTGTTTTTTTTGGTCATTTTCAGATTAAATGGAATAAATTGTTATATTGCATGTAAGAAAAAGGGAATCATAAATAGTATGGCGAAGAGTAAATAGGTAATTTAAACCTCATTCCGGCAAGCTTTTATTTTAAAGGATTTTGAAGGTACTTGCCGGATTCATGTTAAAATAAAGGGGACACTAGATGAATCAAAGAAAAGTACCCGATGTTGTGATTCGGAGATTGCCTCTCTATTTAAGGACGCTGGAGATCTTGGACCCGGACGAGGCTCCGATTATATCCTCTGAACAATTAGCGAAGTTGGTTGGCACTTCATCCGGACAAGTACGCAAAGATTTGTCCTATTTTGGTGTCTTTGGCAAGCAGGGAGTAGGCTATCAAATTATCTCAATGCGGATGGAACTGCGTCGCATCCTCAAACTTGATCAGGAGATCCGGGTCGGATTGATTGGCGCCGGAAATTTAGGCGCCGCGCTCGTTCGTTATCATCAAAAGAACCGGGTTCATCAACCATTAGAGATTGTTGCGTTATTTGATGTGGATGATAAAAAAATCGGCCGCAAGATCGCCGATGTTGAAGTATTTGATATCGGTAAGCTTTCGTCGATAATCCGCAATTTGGATATCAAAATGATGATTTTAACCTTTCCTGCCGCAAATGTCCAGCAGGTAGTGGACATTTGTATTGCCAGCGGAGTTAAATCTTTTCTGAACTTTGTACCGGTTTCTCTAAAGGTACCCGCTGAGGTAAAACTGCGGACATCGGATGTAACGCTGGAATTACAAAGTTTGGCATACTACACGTAAAATGATGCCGGGAGGATAGCATGACGATACTGGAAGGGATTATCGACCGGATTACATATTATAATGAGGATACCTATTATACGGTAGCCAAGCTAAAACTGAAATCCGGCAAGTCGGCTACCATCGTCGGGAACCTGCCGCCTTTATATCTGGGTGAAGTTTTAACAGTCAAGGGTGAATGGGGCCAGCACAAAGAATTTGGTGAACAATTTGTGGTGACCGAATGGCAAGCTCAGGAACCGGAGACCTTATTGGGTATTGAACGTTTCTTGGGTAGCGGTTTGCTCAAGGGGATCGGTCCGGCCACCGCCAAAAAAATCGTGCGAGAATTTGGCCTAAGCACTTTGGAAGTTATCCATAATACACCGGAGAAACTTACTGAAATCCCCACTATCAATTCTTCCAAGGCTGAGCGGATTGCCCGCAGTTTAGGCGAGCATGTCGAGATTCAGCAGATTATGGTTTTTTTACAGGGGGTCGGGATTAGTCCCGGATATGCGTTAAAGATATATCACACTTATAACACGGAAGCCGTCAAAATTGTCAAAGAAAATCCCTATCGGTTGGCGGATGAGATCCATGGGATCGGCTTTAAAATCGCCGACCAAATCGCTCAAAAAATTGGCATCCAGAAAGATTCTCCCTACCGGATCCGGGCAGGGATTCGTTTTATATTGAGTGAAATTAGTGCTGAAGGTCATCTCTTTGCCTATGAGAATGAATTTTTGGCAAAAGCAGAGAAAGACATGGAAGTCACTGAGTTGCAGTTGGCTGCGGTGATTGGGGATTTAATCGTTAAAAAAGAGTTGTACCGTGAAAACCTGAATGACCGGAATATTATTTATCTGGCGCCTTTTTACTATAGCGAGGTTGGGGCGGTAAGTAGGATCAAGATCCTCACTGAGGTGGGATTTCCCCCGCTGATATTGGATATCGAACGGTTACTCCAGCAATATTCTTTAGAAAACAATATTACCCTGGCGCCTGCGCAAAAAGAAGCGGTATTGAAGGCCTTGGACAATGGATTGCTGGTGATTACCGGAGGTCCGGG
>DNPP01000460.1 GCA_003501365.1 Bacillota bacterium | reverse complement strand
ACCCCCTACCCCTACCACCATTTTTTCTTTTTGAAGTAAGCAAGCATAAAAACTGCAATCGCAATCATTATCGCCCAGACAGTGGGATACATCCCCGGCCAATTATACTCGGGAATGTTTTTGAGATTCATACCGTATAACCCCACGATAAACGATAACGGAATGAAGACCGTCGAAATAATGGTCAAAACTTTCATAATCTCGTTCATTCGATTACTGATACTTGAAAGATAGATATCCAACATACTGGATAATATATCTCGTAATGTTTCCGTAGTATCCATGATCTGGACTATATGGTCGTACAAATCCCTCAGGTATATATCCATGGATTCGCTGATTAACGGCGTTTCTTCTCTCTCCAGCGAGACGATAACCTCGCGTAACGGCCATACGGACTTGTGTAAAAATAACATTTGCCTTTTCAATTTGTGAATGACTTGCAATGTATCCAGCGAAGTCTTTGATATCAACTCATCTTCCGCATATTCAATTTTCTCACCCAGTTCTTCCAATACTACAAAGTAATTATCAATAATTATATCCAGTAAAGAGTAAATCAGGTAGTCGGGACCGGATTTTCGGATGCGGCCGATCCCGTGCTTAATCCGTTCACGCACCGGGTTAAATAGGTTGTCTTCCTTTTCGCTAAATGAGAGCACAAAGTGTTTACCAAGGATCAGGCTAACCTGCTCCGTAGTAAATTCACCCATTTGGCGGTCAAAGGATAGCGATTTAACAACCATAAAAGTATATTCGTTAAAATTCTCAATTTTAGGACGTTGTTCCGTATTTAAAATATCCTCCATTACTAATAAATGAAGTCCAAAACAACCGCCTAAAGTTTCCAAGGCGCCGACATCATGAATGCCGTCAACATTTATCCATTGGATGACAGAAGGTTTTCCAATGTCCAGGGAACATAGAGCCGGTCCATCGATTTCCTTTTCTTCAAAGCCATCTTCCGAATAATTAAACTCGGTTATTTGAATCTTATCTTTTTTCCTAACCCCAACGTGGATAAGAGTTCCGGGAGGCATTCCGGCTTTTAGAGAATACTGTTTACCATATTTGTGCATCGAACAATTACCCACAATTCTTTATTATTGAAAGCTACTTGGGGTCTACTGAAAAAGTCATTATCGAAAGAAACTCATCCTCGCCTTCTCTTGCTAAAAGCAATAAAAGGTAACCTGAATGCTTCGGGGCTTATCATCAAAAGGTGATACCATAAATTGTAAAGAACTTCAACAGACTATTGAAAAGACCTTCATAAAACTTTGCAATTTCATGCAAAAAGCCGACTATTATCGGGTCGGCTTTTTACGATTTTTTTTGATACAGCCCCACTTTAGGCTACTTACTTTTTGATACAACCCATTATTCAAAATCATCGCCATTTGTTATCTCTACCCCTAGCTTCTTTATTTCCGCATCCAAATGCCGGCTATACTTTTCCACGAAGCCAAGCATGATATCGAATTGTTCCTCGGTGTTTCTATTTTAACAATGGTGGTGTATCTTTTTGGGGAGTAAGAAAACAAATGGTATCGTTACGAGCAAAATACCAACAGCTGACCAAATGGCATATCTTTCGCCCATAGCAAATCCGCTAATTTCGCGTGCGCTCGTCAATGAACTTCCTATCGAATTAAAAAAGATCGTACCGACAATAGCAATACCGATACTGCTGCCAACTTGCTGCATCATGTTCAAAATACCGGAAGCCGAACCTGCATCCTGCTCGGGAACTTGTGAAATACTAAAATCGATAATAGGCGCTACAACCATACCCATGCCCGTACCCCCGATAAGAAGTACCGGAAGCAACTGCCAATTGCTCAGGGAAGTACCGGCTCCGTGCATCACTGATTCGACACTTGCAAGCCCAAGCGCGAGTATGATCAAACCTAATACGACGACTTTGCGGCCATATCTTGGCGCCAATTTCGTTACTGAAAACCCTGTCATTGCAGGGACCATAATCGAAAATGGCATTGCGGCCAAGGCTGCGCGCAAAGGTGTAAAATGTAATCCCATTTGTAAGTAAAACATAAAGACGAGAAAATAGCCGCTCATCGCAATCATAAGCAAGGTAGCTACCGATACCCCTCCAATAAAGCTCTTAAACTGGAAAAGGTTTAGTGCGATCAAAGGAGATTGATTCCGTTTCATGCGTCGCTTCTCATAGACAATAAAAAGGATACCAACGATCAGCGAAACTACCATTGAAAGAAATGTCCAAACAGGCCAACCCATGCTATTCCCTTGTATCAGCGGATACAACAGCATTATCAGCGAAGCCGTCGCCATGAACGTACCCGGTATATCGATACGTAACGGGTTTATTGATTTTGATTCCGTGAGGCCGATCATAGCGGCTATAAGAATGAAAACTCCGACCGGGATATTAATGAGGAATATTGTACGCCAACCTAACCCAAAAAGATTAATCTTGATTAGGAATGCCGCCAGTATCGGCCCGCCAACGGTTGCAAATGCGCTGACTCCGCCATAGGCGCCAAGCGCCCCGGCACGTTCTTTCGGTGCAAATAAAACTTGGATATAGGAAAGCACCTGTGGAATCATAAGCGCAGCCGTGATTCCCTGGATTGCTCTGGAAAAAATCAGAACATTGATTGTGGCAGCCAAACCTGAAAAAGCGGAGAAAATAGTAAATCCTGCTATGCCGAGCATGAACATTTTTTTGCGACCTAAAATATCCCCCGCTCGCCCGCCGGTAATGATAAACAGAGCCATTCCGAGGATATATGCGTTTACCGTCCACTCTACCGCCGATGAACTAGCCTGCAGGCCGCTTTGAATGGAAGGTATGGCAATATTGATGATCATGGTATCCAAAATGTCCATAAAAGCCCCGAACAGAAGGATAACTAAAGCAAATGTACGACGTTTACTGTTCATATTTTCTCCCTGCATCACGGTAGCATTCTCCGCTTGATTTTTGGAATTTCATTATAATTTGTGACCATGCTTCAACCTTAATTAGGATTTAATAAGTCTGACTCCTAAATCAAATGCTTTTTGCAAATCCTCAGCCGGAATTTTTTCGACGCGACTTGATTTTTCTTCTATATCCGGCATCTGATAAACGTATTTTGAATAATCGTCAAATAAAACGGTATCCGTCAAAGTTAATAATTCACAACTACCCAATGTATGTCCCACCATTTCTGAAAAACTAACCAAGGTATCCTTGAACCCTCTTTTACCATAAATTTCATCATTTACATTCATCGTTGCAATCAAAGCTGTTTTGAAGCTTTTGGGTTTAGGACCGGTACCCGTACCACCATAATCAAGATATTGGAAAAGCAATCTATCCGTAAAGGAACGCATTTGACCGGATAGATTTCCATAATAAATCGGCGAACCAAGAACAATTCCATCGGACTCCTCAATACGCTCCAATAAGGGCTTAAGTTCATCATTTACCATACAATGTCCAAAAGACTTACTATTTTTCAATTTACAAGCATAACAACTGATACAGTCCTTGTAGTTTAGGTCAAAAAGATTTACCAATTCAGTATCAACACCGGCTCCGACTGATTTTGCGCCTTCAATGACTTGGCGTAACATTTTTGCGGTATTGCCTTGTTTTCTTGCACTTCCGCAAACAGCGATAAGTTTCATCAGTATCCTCTTCTTTCGATCATTATTATTCCGGGAATCGTTCCGAGAACACTGATGAACCGATGTTCTTCAAGACGGTGTACAGATCTTCTCTTTCATGCGCCGGTCCGTTTCGCATACCGGTAACGACAGGTACCTCTTTAACATCGAATTCCAGCAATTCAAACATGTGTTTCGTATAATCAATATACGACTGGAACAGGCCGGAATCAGGATTTCCCTGATTAAACGTAAGAATCAGCTTTTTTTGGGCAGCATTTTCTGCTTTGAAATACGGGCAGTATCGCGGAGAGAATCGCGCAAACATCCTATCGATGAATATCTTCGCCTGAGCACTCATCTGCATCATGTAAATCGGCGAGCCGAAAACAATGGCATCGGCATGATCAATCGCCTCATTAAGTTTCTGCATGTCGTCTTTGATAACACAACCCTGATCGCCATTGTGGCAGCCCCAACAACCCCGGCACGGTTTGATGTCGAGATCGCTTAAATTAAAGGACCCCGTTTCGGCGCCCTGTTCTTTAGCGCCTTCGAGTATTTTATTAACTATCCAGGCGGTATTGCCTTCTTTCCGCGGACTTGCGATAATTCCGATGATATTCATTCTTTTTCCTCCTTGCATGTCTGGTCTGTTTGCGGTTTGTTCCGTACATTGTGTATTCATATCAATTTCTCACCTCAAAAGATAGTTTTGTTTCCTCGGCAACATAATTATTTTATCATTTTATTGTTTCCTTGTCAATAATAAATGGGGACTGTATCATTTTGTTCCATTGTTGCAATAATCCAAAATGCCTTGATAAATCCCCATGGCCGCGTTATCTTTAAATTCAGGAGTCTTGATGATGCTTTCTTCCTGAAAATTGGACAAAAACCCTACCTCAACTAAAATACTGGGCATTTGGGCTTCCCGGATAACTACAAAATTGTCTTGTTTAACGCCCAGTCCCGCCAAACCCGTATACTGTGTAATTTTAGCCAATATGTCTTGGGCTAACATTTGGGATGTTTCACGGCCTGGAAAATGGAAGACCTCAATTCCGTGGACCGTAAGATCAGGATGATTATTGGTATGGACGCTGATAAAAAGAGCAGCCCCTAAATTATTGGCCAGATAGGGTCGCTCGTATAATCCCACAAAATAATCATCGGTTCTGGTCAAAATCACGTCGGCTCCGACCGCCTCGAGTAAATCTTTCAAGCGCATCGCTATTTCCAAATTAACATCTTTTTCTCTGATCTGCCGGCCTACCGCTCCGTTATCGATTCCGCCATGACCGGGATCGATAACAATTGTTTTACCGATTACCGGCGAATGATTGAAGTGGATTGTCATTTGTTTTCGATCCGTTGAATACTCAAGTTTATAATTGACAAAACGGTTCAAATTGACTATTAACCTCAACGAGGCCGGACCAACCGTCGTTAAAAGAACGCCATTGATCAGATTGTTGCTGATATTCGGAAGAACATGGGTCGGCGAAATCCGCACATCATTGAAATCCACTTCAAGTTTTCCTATGCTTTTTGCCTGAGAAACGGTGCTAAACAATTCTCCATTCGAGGCAATATGCAATTCGCCGCTGCTGGCGTTACCCAGCCAATTGATTTGTTCGATATCACAAGGAGGCCGTATTTCAAGCAAATTCGGATTATCCGATGGTTGGAACACATAACCCGGGGATGAACCGGTTAGGGTCAACTTAATTTGCACCGTCTGAAGATTAAGCTGAGTGAATTGAATCGTTCGGCACCAATTTCCATTACTATTAATTTGGCCCGGTATACCTGCTAAAGTAGCTCCACGCAAGTTAATAATCATCTGATGGGCATTGGTTGTCTTAATTTGATATTGTGCCGGGGCTGAGCTGGTGATCAGGATTTTCTGTTCGTTATCTTGAGTAAAAGCGTTGACATCTTTCAATAAATAGTTGAAAACAAGTAGCACTCGATTGGGTTGGTCCGGCAGAGGAATGAATTGATAACCGATCGTTTGACTCAAGTTGAAAATTATTTTTAAACCGACAGGATCGCTACGATCGAAACCTACTTGTTTTACTATCGAAAATGAAGCGCAATTAATTTGTTCATTCATGGCAAAATGAGCAATTACACCGGGTAAAGTTAAGACTAAACGATTGGGATTGCTCAAAACGGTATCGGTAATCTTCACGTTTTTTGTGCCGATCAGCAAAAAAGCAGGACGGTTTTGGTAAGTGACACTTTCAAGCCCCAAAAGATAATTTTGCGTCCAACTCAATATAAGATGTTGCGGATTTTGGCTTTCAATGGTTAAGCCGATTTTGGTTAAAAACTGGACCGGCAACCAAAATTGACTATCCTTTTCAAACGGGACATCCGGTAATTGCTGATTTTTACCGTCAATATAATAGGTAGAATTATCGGCATACAACTTGATATTCATTTTCCCGAGTTTTAAAAAGAGATCATGATTTTCAATATTCCAGGCGACGATACAATTTAGATATTGACTTAAAAGAGGAAGATTGAAAAAATAATTGCCGTTCCGATTAATCACCATTACCGGGTAATCTAATCGATGCCCGTCTAGAGTCGCTTCAATTGATTGCTCCGGCGCTGCTGATGCTGCTTGAGCCGTCATCATTAAAACTATCCCTGCCAAGAGAATCCATTTTCGTAGTTGCATTATAAAATACCGCCTTTGGAAAAAACTGTTATTCAAGGGTAGGTCAAAGATGCCTCCATAAAATGTCAATGGAGACCGAAGGTCCCTTTTTTTAATTAAAAAATGTTTTGATTTTGGAAATAAAATTAAAGGGTTGAATAGTAAGGCGGGGCTCGAAGTCGAATTTGGAAATATGAGTGAAACGATAACGAAATGAGCTTGTTCTGAGGAATAATGGCAATGAAGAGAAATAATAGTAAGAGCTCGTATAAAGCTAAACTCGCAAAACCAATTGTTAAAAGGTCACACAACAAGCAATGCCCATGTTCTTTTTCAAATCCGTGAATAAAAAAATGACCAATCAAAAGTAACAAGACTGCTATAAAGATAAATGCTGCAATTTTAACGATAATTTTTTTCTTCATGCTACCTGATTTCAAATATAAAAATTGGAACAAACTTAATTATTCGGCGCTGCTAAAGAAAATTATATCCTATAATTAGCCTTTTTCAAAAAATCACCTTTTTATTTTATACGTTTTGTAATGGGAATAGTTCCTAATTTATTTGAATAGGCGACATCGTTTATTTACTGTATAGGTTTGTGGGGATTGGTTAAATTAGATTTAAATTAAGAACAATGGAGGTATGTTTAATGAATAATTGTGAAGATGCTTGTAAATCAGCAAAAATTGAAAACCCCGGCTGCTGCTCATCTTGTCATGAAGATGCGGAAAAATTCGGAATAGGATTAACCGATGTCAATCTAAACGGTCAATCATATTCAGTATGTTGTGATGTGGCCAATGCGATTGAAAAACATGAAAAGATGAGCCAAAAATGAAAAAAGGCAAAATGTTGATCGTCTAGTAAGGCTATCTAAAAAGATATTTTAAATAAGGCTCGGTTATAGATTATTGTTGTTTTGGGCTATAAGATAACGAACCAAACTCGGGTCAACCCTCCATCTTGCTTTCTCCCCCTATGGGGAGGAACGAAGCTTTTGGCTTACGAAGCATTAAGACAAAGGCCAACAGAATTACAGTTCGTTTCTCCCTTGGGAGAAAGATAGAATGAGGGCTGACCACAATTAGCTACGAGACAGAGCCTTAGATAAGCTGAAACTTCACTATGCCGGCCTAATTTTTATTCAGACTATTCACGGCCGGTTTACTTTGAACCCGTATTCTTCGTAGGCCCAAAGCTGTAAAAAAAGTTATTCCCAGGATCATTACAATAGTCGATCCGGTAGGGGCATCTAAATAAAAAGCCAGGATTAAACCTAGGATCGATGCGAAAACTCCCAGCCCGACAGAGATAAGCATCATTCGCTTTAACGAATGAGTTAGCTGATAAGCGGTTGAGGCGGGCAGCACAATTAAGGCCAATACCAGCAACTCCCCGACCGCTTGTAACGAGACTACGATGGTTAAGGCCATTAAAACAGAAAGCATAATCGAGATCAAGGCGGCAGGGATGCCTGACAATTCGGCCATTTCCGGATCAAAAGTCGAGAATTGCAACTCTTTAAAGAATAGTAAGAGCAAGATCGCAACTAATATGCCGATGCCGCCCATTACCCATAAATCCATAACCGTAACCCGCAGCAGATTGCCGAACAAATAACTCATAATATCCGGCGTATATTTTCGTAACATCCCGATAAACAGGACTGCTAATGCCAAAGCAATGGAAAAAATAACCCCGATGGAGGTATCCATCTTAAGGCTTGATTTTCGGCTGATTAATTCTATTAAAACCACCATCACCAAAGCGGCAATAATAGACATTACCAGAGGACTCCAATTCATCATAAAGGCGAAAGCCACTCCGGCCAGACACCCGTGGGCGATTCCCGAACCGATATACGACATTCCCCGCAGCACCACAAAAACGCCGATCAAGGAACAGATTGAGCCGATCAGGGCCGCTCCGATTAGTCCTTTCTGAACAAAACCAAAAGCGAGCAACTCACTCACTAAAATCACCTACCAGTACATGCGGATGGCCATGATGGTCATAAACGTAAATCCGGTCTCCATAAACCTCTTTGAGGTTGTCTTTGGTTAAAACCTGATTGGGAGTTCCAAAAATGTTTACATTGCCGTTTAATAACAATATTTTATCGCAAGAATGAACGATCTCGTTAATATCGTGGGAAACCATCAAAATAGTAATCCCCATTTGCCGATTCAGTTTTTCCAAAATCTCCAAGATGGCCCGTTGAGCATAGATGTCCACCGAAGCGGTCGGCTCGTCCAGCAATAACAGTTGGGGACTAGCCACCAAAGCCCTGGCGATCATCACCCGTTGCTGTTGACCGCCGGAAAGTTCACCGATAGGCCGTTCGCTGAATTCGGCCATCCCGACATTTTTCAAGCTTTCCAGCGCCATCTCCCGATGTATTTTTTGGGGTTGCCGCAGCCAACCGATTTG
>DNPP01000325.1:12509-29662 GCA_003501365.1 Bacillota bacterium | reverse complement strand
GATAATGTCGGTATTAGAAACATCCGCAACAACAACAAATGATCAAGATTATTACAATGATCCAGATACACCCGCCGCCGCCAAACCATTCGGCGCCAACACCTGTACCTTCAGCTCCCATAATATCACCTCCTGGAAAGGTGTTAATATAGCTTATGATTTAGCTTGTTGTGGGTTGTTATTGTAAATGTATTTTTTAGTGGAGCAATAAACATGGAATACATTAATCCGAGTGATGCCGTATAAATTATCTGGTGAAAGAAAGACCGCGGTTTGATTGCTGATTTTTGATATCAACAAAATAACCCAACTTCGGGTTGGGTTATCAAATGGGGAGGAGTAGTGAAAAGTGTCTTGGTATATTGATATTATACAGGCGGGAAATGAAAATTAAGCTACCATAAAGTTAACGAATGTAAAACTTGAGTAACTCAAATCTTACAAAACTAATCCACATGATTATTTTTGATCGTGAGGTGCAAAGTTATCGTATCGATGGCTTTTTCTTAGGTTTTATGGCTGAGTTAAATTTTTTTGGAAGGCAGGAATCATTGCTTTTATGCAGAAAAGAATAATTATTCATTGAGCCAATGAATAATAACTAGTGGGTTTTATCAATGATAACTTAGAATGAGCAAAGGGTCAGAATGAGCCTGCAGGGATCGTTCTGAGCCTAAGGATAGGAGAGGATGAACTATGAAATTTTCTTTACCCCAATATGTGGCTCCGGACTTTAGCCAAAAGATTTTTGCTAAAGCCCCGGAAGTAAAAGTCCAGGCCGTCATTAAGAAAGGCGTAGCGCCTGCCAATTTCCACGCAACCTCGATCTTTCCGGAGTATTATAAGGTTGCCGGTGAGTGGCGGGTCCTAAGTGAAAGCCGGATGGATTGTGTAGTAGTTTTAAGGGAAGGCAATACCCTGGAGGTCAAGGAAAGCCGAAGACTGGAAATCGGCGATCAAGTTGTTCTGGGTCGCAGTGAAGATGCCGGCGAAGGGATTTATCTTCATGCCAACGGGTTTCACAACAACGCGGAATCAGGGGATGTGTTTTCCTTCCGGACCGGCCGTTCCCGCGAGACCTCATATTCCCGGGATTATGACATGCTGTACGACTTGTTGCGCTATGAGAAAGAACACGGATATATTGTTTGGGTGATGGGCCCGGCGGCCGTTTTCGACTCTGACTCCCGCAAAGCTATGATGACTCTGATTGAAAACGGATATGTCCATGCGGTGCTGGGCGGGAATGCTTTGGCAACTCATGACCTGGAGGGCGCCATTTTTAAGACGGCGCTCGGCCAAGATATTTATACTCAAGTGACTAAGCCCAACGGTCATTATCATCACCTGGAAGTGATCAACCGGGCTCGAAGCTATGAATCCCTCAAAGATTTCATTGCCGCCGAAAAAATAACCGACGGAATCGTTAGTACTTGCGCTAAAAAAGGGGTACCCATGGTACTCGCCGGTTCCATTCGTGACGATGGTCCGTTACCGGATGTAATCGGTAACGTTTACCAGTCCCAGGACGCTATGCGGGTTCACACCCGAAAAGCCACTACAGTGTTGGGGTTGGCCACTCAATTACACTCAATTGCCACCGGCAACATGACCCCATCCTATCAAGTCGTTGATGGGAAATTAAGGCCGGTTTACATATACAGTGTTGATGTTTCCGAATTTGCCGTCAACAAATTGCGTGACCGGGGCACCCTTGCAGTGACTTCAATCGTTACCAACATCCAGGATTTTCTGGTCAATGTGCAACGTAACCTACTAGACTAATCGGAGGATCAGAGCATTCAATGAAAAAAACGGTAGATATCATCGGCGTGCCGGTCGATTTCGGCGCCAACAAACGGGGCGTTGATATGGGGCCCGCTGCTATAAGATATACCGGGCTCTATCATGACCTAATCGATTTGGGCTTTGATTGCCGCGACCGGGGTAATATCCTGGTCCCGATTATTCCCCATCATTCACTAAATTTTTCACAAGAGCTAAATCAGACATATCAGGACTTGGCGGATATGGTTTACCGGAGTCTTGCAGACCAGTCTTTGCCGTTAATTCTTGGGGGAGACCATAGCATTGCCATCGGCTCACTGACAGGCGTTCAAAAAATGGTTTCCAATCTCGGAGTCATCTGGCTCGATGCTCATAGTGATTTTAACAATCAAAACACCAGTATTACCGGTAATCTACATGGTATGCCGTTGGCAATTTGCAGCGGTTTCGGCACTTATCAAGGCTTGGACTTCAAATGCTGCCTTCAACCCAAAAATGTTGTAATCATTGCTTTACGGAGCGTGGATAAAGCAGAAGCTGAACTTTTGAAACAATCGGGAGTTACCGTTTTCACTATGGAAGACATCGACTTTTTAGGGATGAGGGAAGTCATGAAACGCTCGCTTGAAATTGTCAGCAGCCATACAGAGGGAATTCATCTTAGTTTTGACCTCGATGCGTTGGACCCTTCCGAGGCGCCGGGAGTGGGAACTCCGGTAAAGGGAGGATTAACCTATCGCGAAGCCCATCTTGCCGCGGAGATGATCGCCTCTTGTTCCAAGTTATGTTCCATCGAGTTTGTAGAGCTAAATCCGATTTTAGATATTCAGAATAAAACTAGTGAATTAGCAGTATCCTTGATCTGTTCCGTCCTGGGAAAACGAATCTTTAAAAATTGAAACCCCTTATATAATGTTTTTCTTAATGATATGACTTGTTCGAAAGATAAGTAAAAGAATCATACCAAAGGGCTGTTTCAAAAAATAACTGAAACAGCCTGACGAGTTTTATTGCTTTTATTCTAAAAGTATTTGCCTTATTTTAATTAGTTGTTTTTATAATTATTTAAATTAAATACCTTGACCGCAGAAACAACAAAATAGCACAATAATAACGATTACCCATATAATCCATTCACAACCGCCAGGGAAACATCCACCAGCAAAACCCATTTACAACACCTCCCAGGATTTTTCTCGGAATTATTTATAGGTTATTCAGCCAATAGTAAAACGGAATTATGTTTTTGGAACTTTATCATCAGATTTCTAAACCTAGATTAATTAATAGATGGCAATTATTTCACTACAATAATTTTCCAAAAAGTAGAAAACGGATAGAGTTAAAACGGCAACTTCCAATTTTAGGGTTTTCCATCGGTTGAACGCCAGCCAGGACATTTGGCAAACCAATTATTATAACATATAATACAAAATATAATACAAGACAACTCGTTATCAAGATTATTGTTGGCTTGATAACTTATTATCAAGCTAACGGGTTGTCGGAGTTCCTGAAAGTGAATCGGAGGGTCAAACATGGGAAAACTACGATTACAGCCCCGGGAATTTAGGCTTAGAGCTGGAGCCAGAAGTGAAATGGATCGCAATTTTTTGCAAATCGTCAATCATTTACCGGAGGAGACCAATTTAAGTGAGTTTATAAAAAACGCGGTAGTGGAATTTTGCAGACAACAAAGTCAACTTTCGGTCGTTGATCACCTGCAGCAAGAGTTTTGGGAATTACAAGCGCAAATGGAGGAGTTTATTGCAAAATTAAGCAGTATTAGCGTAGCCGATCATGAAAAGGAAAAAATAAGTCAAATCAAAACCGACCTACAACTGCTGGCCGAAAACATTACTCAAAGCCTAATAATTTAAGCGGGAATAATACGTTACTTCGGTGCACAGAAGGGTTCGAACTCATCAATCGGGGTTTGAGTAAGATAAGCCTGATTACCATTGGTGATATTAGTTTTAAATAATTCCCAATTGGTGTCCCTAAAGGAAGCATAAACAATCTCGGAATCATCGGGCGACCATGAGGGCCAACAATCAGCCGCGGGATTACTGGTTAAACGGGTTAATTTACTACCGTTGAAATCCATTAGGTAGATATCTTCACTGCCGTTTCGTTTTGAAACAAAAGCGATTCTTTTGCCATTATGCGACCAGACCGGATTTTCGTCATCGGCTTTATTTCGGGTCAGATTGAACGGATTGCTGCCATCGGTATTCATGGAATAAATCTCATAATTACTGTCCCGCCTGGAACGAAAGCTAATGATTTTACCATCCGGAGAACAGACGGGTGAATCATCAAGCGCGCTGTTGTTGGTGAGGTTTATTTGTTTGCTGCCGTCGAGTTTCATGATATAAATTTCAGCATTACCATCCCGATTGGAAGCATAGACAATTCGGGTAGGCTCCAACCAAGAAGGAGCCCAATTATCGGCATCAGTGTCAGTAAGTTGCTGCTCACCACTGCCATCGGCATTCATTACAAAAACTTGTAAAAAGTCGCCGATTTTTGCCACAAAAGCAAGCTTGGAATTATCCGGAGACCATACCGGGCTTGTGTTATTACCACCATGGGTTAACTGAACCCGACTTCCACTAACGAGGTCAAGAGTATAAATATCGGAGTTATCATTCTCATCATTGTTAACAAAGACCAATTTGGTTCCATCGGGAGACCATACCGGATTAAATTGCCATTTGGAGTTGGCAGAAAGATTAATATGGTTGGTACCATCGGATTTAATCATATGAATTTGTTCATGTTCTTCAGGCATAGCCGTAAAGGCAATCCAATACGTTTTATGACTACCGCAACCGGTTAAACCAAACACTATAATCACTATAATAAGGGACAGCAAGCCGGCAATAAGCAGGTTTTTGGTCATAGAAGCATCACTTCCGTATGATTTCAATAAAAAATAAAAAAGCCCCTCGGGGCTTAAACTTTTATTTGCCAAGTTGGAGGTTACTAAGCTCTGTTTCACATTCTTTTAATTTATTGATAACCGTTGCTAATCTATTTGAAAATTCACTATTTTCCCTCAAAAGATCATCTAATATGGCGCGTGATTTTCCTAATTCATTGCCTGCCATAATTAATTTAGCAATTTGTTCGCCGGTCATTCAATAACACCCCCTAATCTATTAAAATAGTTCATATTCATACCTATCATGAAGAAAGGCTTGACATCATCAGTAAAAAGCATAAAATGTTAAAATGGCAGAAGATTGGAATGAATTGCAAGAACTTATTTTAATTTTACACTGCTTAAACAAGTTTAGCAAGGAAAAGCTGATGAATATTCAATATTTTTTGTAGTTTTTTACCAACTGTCGTTTCATTGTAAAAAAATTGATGGAGGCCGGCATGACGAATATTACGCAATTCAGGGTAAGATATCAGGAAACTGATCGGATGGGAGTCGTACATCATTCTGTTTATTTGATTTGGTTTGAGGTTGGCCGGACCGAATGGATGCGACAACACGGATTAACCTACCGCCAATGTGAGGAAAAAGGATGGCTATTGCCTGTAGTCGAAAGTGGCGTAAAGCACTCGAATTCAGCTCAGTATGACGATGAAGTGGCAATTGAGACCAGTTATATTTCTGATCCGACTGCTTCATTTCGATTTGATTATATCGCTCGCAATGTAGCAAATGGTCGGATACTGGCAACCGGATTTACCAAGCACGTATGCATCAATCGGGATAATCGCATCAACCGGGAAGCTACCAAACAACTTAAGAACTTGCTGAAATAATTGGATTTTGGCTCGGGTTGTTCACCGCCTTCACCTAACGGTCATATCATGTATCAGAAAAGTATACCGCTTCGCACAGGATTCTTTGATAAAGCCAATTTACTGTCATATTAGCCACAAGATTAACGTTGAAGTCGCTTTGAAAAATTTATACTTTACTTAATTTGGCAGTTCAATTTGAAATTAGTACTAAATTGAGCGCCTCCACCCTGAGCGAAGTTGGTTGGAGGGGGAGAGGTATGGCGCCGTTAATGAATGGGAACAGCCAACCTGATCCGGTAGAGAGATTGAGCCCACGGGAAAAAGAGATATTGCCTTTGGTTGCCCAAGGTTTAGATAATCGTCAAATAGGAAAGATGCTATTTATAAGTGAAAAAACGGCAAAAAATTATATTACCAGCATCCGAAAGAAACTGGGGTTAGCCAACCGTACTCAAATCGCTCTCTACGCAATCAGGGAAGGACTTATCGATATCAATCAAAAAAGTACTTAATTTATGGGGCTGTCCCAAAATAATATTGGGCACAGCCCCCAATTTTTTGATAAGTTTGGTATATCCGGGATATTATTCAACTGTTACGCTATTTTTCTTGAAGGGTAATATTGATTAGGGCAGAAATATCATAATACCGAAATAGTTATGGAATAGAGATTACGTGCGATAGGAAAAAGGGAATAGGGGGTAAACCGGGAGTTGTTCGCCATTCAACACTATTAAAAGAGATGCAGTAATGTTTCCTGCAGAATAGGCGGTAAAATGAGCCGTAATGAATTGATGATTCCAACGAAGAAACTTACTTTTGCTTGCTTTTCAGTAATTGTTACACTTGTGATTCTAGCATGCACCCCAACACCGGTCAGAGCAGATAATCGCAGCAATAACTCCAGTATGAATTTTTCTCAAGAATGGCGCACCTGTGTTGAAACCTCCAAGGCGGTTCTCGGTCAAGTCTTAGCTGGTCAAGATAGTTATCATAATCCTCAAGAAGCCGCTTTTTCGATTGAGGAGAATGAAATGGTTACTCTGATAAACCAGGAAAGAGCGAAAGCTGGTTTAGCGGAATTAATCGTCGATGACAAACTAGTTAGGTTGGCCCAAGAGAAAAGCCAGGATATGGTCTCCCATAACTATTTCGGCCATATCTCCGAACAGCTGGGTACCATTTATGATCAACTCACCAAAGAACGGATCAGTTATCAAATTGCGGCTGAAAATTTAGCCGGCGCACCAAATGTGCTAAAAGCCGAAAATTATTTTATCCGCAGTCCTGCCCATCGGGGGAATATTTTAAATCCCCATTTTACCAGGATTGGGGTGGGTATCGTACATGGTGGACCATTTGGAGCCATGTTTACTCAATTATTTCTTGATTAGTTGGGGTCAACGGCCGCAGTCTTATGATTGCGGCCGTTTTTTTTATGTCCATTTATTACAATTAGGCTACTTAGTAGTAATTGGCACATACTTTGACGATTGCATATACTGTACTAGAAATTTAGCACCTTTCTATATTTAAGGTTCGGTAGATAGCTACCGGATGCATACGAAAGGAGGTTAGAATTAATGGAAACAGAATTAGTCAAGGATGAATTCGTCCCCGAAAAGTCTAAAACCCCAAAACGTAAAAAGACTGAATCAGAAGAAAATTCTGAACAAGATAATAAACCGAAAAAGAGTTCCCAGAAAACCAAGAAATCAACCAAAAAGAAGTCAACTTCAACTTCAAAAGGTAAAAAAACTGTTGAAGATTCTATAAATATAAGCGATACTACGGAAATTAAAGAAGAGTCAACGGATAGACATGCGAAGCGTAAGAAAGCCAAACCTGCTAATGTGATGGAGGAACCCGAACAACCTGAATCACAGTCCATGGGTCAGGCTGTACTTTCAGGTGTCAGTATGGTAACGGAATGTGCCGATAATTCAGAAGATATGGGGGATCCAAGTCCGCCAGTCGAACAGTATTTAGATCCGGAATCAACGGAGAAAATTATTTCAAATCCAGGTAAAGATGATGCGGAGCAGCTAGTTTCCGCCAGTAATCAGCTTGAAATTATCCAAGAAGTTATTCTGCCGTTAACAGCGGTTAAAGTCAGAAATATCTCAGGGAAGATTAAAAATCTAGTAGCAGAAATTATCTCCAATAAAGTTATTATTCAAGGCGATCTACATAATCAGATATTCTTTGTCGGCAATGACGGGATTGTCCATCATCTGGCCAATGATGTTAATTTCAGTACTTTCATCGATATCGCCGGGGTCCAACCTGGGATGAATGCACAAGTCACCGGTATTATTGAGGATGTTATTTCTGAGTTGGCGCCGGATGGTTTACGGATAATCCAAAAATCGGTTCTGGAAATCTTCGTGAAAGTGACGGAATCTGTTCAACTAGCTCTGGAACAAGGAAACGGGCCTACCTTATATTTAAAAAGGGTGGTAGGCGAAAATTCGATCCAAAATTTAGTGGAGTCAGATCTGACACTATTTACTCCGGCGATTAAGATTGACGAGATTATAGGCAGTATTCATAGCATAACCACTGAAATTATTACCGATAAGGTGATTGTCCAAGGAATCCTGCACAAGCAAATTTTCTTTATTGATAGTGATAACACCGCACGTCATCAAGCCGAAGACATACCGTTTAGCTTATTTGTTGATATAACCGGTGCAACTCCCGGCATGAATGTTCAGGTTCAGCCTCGCATCGAAGCGATTTTGTTTAACCTGATCAACGACACCATTGTTAATCAAAGAGCGGTACTGGAATTCTTTATCAAAGTTACTGAAAATGTTCTGCTGCCTGTGGTGAATGGTAATGGCCCTTTATTTAAGGTAGATGAGTTTGTCGGGGATGGTACGATTCAGGAATTAAGTGAGACGCTGATTACATTAAATACTCCGGCGATAAAAGTAAGGGAAATTGTAGCTCAGATCCGCGATTTGGCGTCCCATGTGATTTGCAATAAAGTCATTGTTCAGGGAACGCTGCACAAACAGATCTACTTTATCGGGACAGACAACATCGAACATCACCAAGCCGAAGATATTCCCATTGCGGCATTTTTGGATATTACTGGAGCTATGCCCGGAAATAATGTCAAATTGACCACTACCATTGAGGGGATCTTCTTTGATCTGCTCTCAACTGCGGAATTACGACAAAAAGTGATTTTTGCCATTACCGCCATAGTAACTGAAGAGACTCAGGTGAATCTAGTATTGGGAGTTAGCCCGCTTTTCCAATTGGAACAAGTTGTCGGTGAAAATACGAAACAGCTTTTGGTGATAAGTAGCGAGCAAGTTGTACCGCCTCCGCCCATTGTTCCGATACGGCCTGTGGTTACTTCAGTAATCGTCGATCCGCCGTTGATATCGTTAATCGGAAGTCAACAAATCTTATTGCAAAGCAGTTTCTCATTACCGGAGACCGCGATTAAAATAAAAGAAGTCGATCCCAAAGTTTTCAATGTCTCAGTCCAGGTTATGGCCGATGGCGTGCTTGCGCAAGGAACTGTCAATAAAGTCATCGTATTTGTTGGGACCGATAATATTGTTAGATCGATCACTGAACAAGTGCCTTTCTCGATTCTAGTAACTATCCCGGGGATCACCTCGGCACAAATTACAAATACCAAGGTATTGGTTGAAGATATCATTTTTAGCTTAACTCCTTCCGGAACTGTAATAGACCAAACAGTGGTATTAAAAGCGGAAGTTGAAGGCCAACTGCCCCAGGAATCAAGCATATCAGTAGTAACCAATGTTACAGGAACCGGTGTAGTAGAAACTCAACTCCTAGTGCAAGGGTTGGTGCGAACACCCAATGGTGATCAATTGCAACAATTGAATGCAGTAACCAATGTTTCAGGCCCGGGCATTATTGGAGTCAGCCATGAGCAAACCGACTTGCTTCAAATAGTTGGTGAGCCCTCTTCCATCCCAGTAACCATAGTTACCGCCGTACAAATCGCGCCGTAACTAAACACGGTTTAATTTGTCTCTAGATCATCTCAGCATAGCCGCAGAACCAGCTTGAAAAAGCGTTTTGCGGTTTTTTTTTATATAAATAAAATTTATAATAATGGTTGCTTCTGGTTTGTTGATTTAGCGCGTAATATTAGTAGTTAGTTATTTTGAAATTAAAAAACGGAATGGAGGGATATTTTGAAGATCTTAATCACTGGCATCACTGGGTTTTCCGGTAGTCATCTCGCCGAATACATTTTACGTAATATAGAGGACGCCGAAGTTTATGGTTCAGTTCGTTGGCGAAGCAATCGCAGTAATTTACAGAAAATTGAAAATCGTATCCGGCTTTATGAGTGCGAACTAAGGGATGCAAAATCGGTCCGGGATTTAATTGAGAAAGTTAAGCCGAAGTATTTGTTCCATTTGGCAGGCCATAGTTATGTACCGGCATCTTGGAACAGCCCCAACGATACGATTACCAATAATATTATCGGTCAAATAAATATTCTGGAGGCAGTACGAAATGTTTCACCGGATTGTAGAATCCTGGTTGCCGGTTCCAGTGAGGAGTATGGGTTAGTTTTGGATGAAGAACTGCCGATCAATGAAACCAATCAGTTACGGCCTTTGACACCCCACGGCGTCAGTAAAGTAGCCCAAGATATGCTCGGATATCAATATTATCAAAGTTATGGGCTCAATATTGTAAGAACCCGGGCGTTTAATCACACAGGACCCCGCCAAAGCGACCTTTTTGCGGCATCGGATTTTGCAAAGCAGGTCGCTGAGATCGAACTCGGTATGAGAGTTCCTGTGGTTTATGTCGGTGATTTGGAAGCCAGAAGAGATTTCACGGATGTTCGGGATATAGCGTGCGCTTATTGGCTCGCCTTACAAAAAGGAAAAGCGGGAGAAGTATATCAAATTTGCACCGGGAATGCTTATACAATTAAAAAAGTCCTCAATATTATTTTAAGTTATTCGGATAAGAAAATTGATATTAAAGCAGATCCAACTAGAATAAGGCCTTCCGATGTTCCGGTCTTACTTGGAACTTATAAAAAATTTAATAAAGTAACAGGATGGGAGCCTAAAATTCCTTTTGAAAAGACTTTGGCAGATTTATTGGACTATTGGAGAAACCTGCTAAAAGTTCAACAAATAAGTAACTCCTAGTAAAAAAACAGAATTTTTTAGGAAATTTGCATTTTCAGATCATTGAATAGCGCCTTATCATGATTTTCTTCATAAAATGATTTCGGAGGTGTTATTGAATGAGTAGTAAATGTTCAGTCCTTCAAGATATTGCTAATGTATCACAGAACGTCGATTCTTTTTTAAGTACACCAGCCGCGTTAACGCCAACTACGGCCGCTGCTTTAATCAATCAAATATTATTGCTGCAAGGGGCGGTTCGAGACTTACCAATCAATGCGATTCGGAAAACCGATATTCTTAATCGCTTAAATCAGGCTATTACTCTCTTGCAAGGTGTTATAGGATTAACGAATATTGAGACTATTTTGTCCGTATCGCAGATTTTGCAGACTGTGGCCCTGAAAGTTGAGAACCTTTGTTTGCCTTGTAGTCAAGGTATTACGATAGTTCATCCTTCAAATACTTTCAGCACAATCTGCAATTGTTGCTAATTAAATAAAGTATCCTAAACAACGCCAAAAGCCCGGTTATCCGGGCTTTTGGCGGTTAAGAACTTACAGTTTACAGTGAAATCCTATGGATACGAATAAATATAAATTCTAAACAAGGTCTCCTTTGGTAAGGATTTTATTATTATTAGCCGATAAGATAATGTTTGCTTCATATAAAGATTCGTAGGTTCCGGCATCAGTCCAACGTCCGTGAACAAAGCTATACTCCATTTGTCCTTGTTGGATATAAAGATTATTGACTGCGGTAATTTCCAACTCTCCACGGGCGGAAGGATTAATCATCCGGATAAAATCAAAAACCTGGTTATCATACATATAACACCCTATTACCGCATAATAACTTTTTGGTTTAGTTGGTTTTTCTTCAATCGAAGCTATCTTTTCATTATAAAAATTGGCAATGCCGAAACGTTCGGGATCGCCGACTTCCTTTAAAAGAATACGTGCTCCAGTCGCCTGGCTTAAAAAATCACCAACATAAGTAGAGATTGCATATTCAAAAATATTATCCCCCAGCAGGACGACAATTCGATCGCCATCGGCAAATCGTTCCCCGCAAGCTAAAGCATGAGCAATACCGCCAGCTTCTTCCTGAACCCGATAGGTTAGTTCGCATCCGAAACGTTTCCCCGATCCCAATGACTTAATCAAAAGTCCCATATGTTCAGCGGATGACACAATTAAAATTTCTGAAATTCCTGCCTTAATTAAGTGCCTGATAGGATGCCATATCATTGGTTCTCTGCCGACAGCTAATAAATGCTTATTGATAATCTCCGTAAGCGGCGATAATCTTGTCCCTGCCCCTCCGGCCAAAATGATGCCTTTCATACCGAAGACCTCCCAAAGAAAGATGACATTACTTATTATTGTATGCTGATAAAAGCGGTCTTGATATTTTAAGATGGTGGTATCAAAACAAGGGAGTAAAAATATATTTAACTAGCTTTGGTAAATCATTGGTACTATTTACAAAGCTACCCCCGCTTTTTAGAAAATAAGGCTGCCGGGAGGAATATTTTGAAAGCCAGTATTATAATCGTTAATTATAATTCGAAGCCTTTTTTGGAATCATGTCTAGCCAGCCTAAAGTCCAATACAGATATACCGTATGAAATTATTGTAGTTGACAATAATTCATTGGACGATTCAGTGGTATTTTTACAAAAGATAAGGCAACCGGAAATCAAATTGATCTTAAATCAATCCAATTTCGGCTTTACTAAAGCCTGTAATCAAGGAATATCTCAAGCGAGCGGAGATATTTTGGTAACCATGAATCCGGATATTTTACTACCCAAAGGATGGTTATCCCGTTTATGTTGGCATTTATTGAATAATTCCAATACTTTAGCGGTGGGCCCGAAGGGAATTGGTATCGGCGGCCCGCAGGCCGCCGTGCCTCTTTCTTATTCGAGCAAATTGGAGGCTGCTGCTCGCAAATTTGCAACAGTTTACCGGCGTCAATCCGAACCGGCGAAATATATCATTGGCTGTTTATTTCTCTTTGACCGACGTTTAATCGAGAAAATCGGCTATTTTGATGAAAACATGCCGCTAGGAGCGGATGATTTTGACATATCCTTACGCATTAGAAAATCCGGTTATCAATTACGGATAGCCTTAGACGTGCTGATCAAGCATTTTTGTCATGTTTCATTCAATCACAGCGACACTACCGAATGTAAGAGATTGGAAGATATTAGTTACCAGCATTTTAACCAAAAATGGGCTAAGGAGCTCCAGGAATTTGGTTGGGAACATCTGATGGAAAATGATGCACCGGTTTTCCCCCATGAAAAAGATTTACATTTTGCCTGCATAAAATAAATTTTACTGATTGCCCCGGGTCCTAAATTCCTGATTTAGGTTATTTTTAGCAGTGGCGGAATAAAAAACTTGACTGGATTTGGTTGTCTTCCCACCGGAACAACTTTTATTATTATTACGATGGATTGATCTATTGGTAACCCGGAAAATTTCGTTCAGACGATGTTTAAATGTATTTGCTGAATACGCTTTCCGTTGGGCTGCTTTGCCGATGTTAATTCGCAATTGCGGGTTCGCCAGATAAAAATCAATCTTTTGGCTAAGCTCCCCCGGATCATGAAAGCCGACGATTTCAACTCCGTCGGTAAAATGCTCCCAGATGCCGGAACGGGTATGGTCTACCAATTGGAAAGCACCGCAACCCGCCAAAGCAAATGTACGATCATTCGGGCTGCAGGCTGCGATCCCTAAACTGTTTCCGGTTGGAGGGTCAACCGGATCCCGATGAATATTGAGATTAATCTTGGCGCCGTTATAATATTTTTGTACTTCCCGGAAATCGTTGATTGTCGGAAGTACAAATCGTTTTAGGCTTGGGACTAACTCTTCACCCCAACTTTGCCAATCGCCGATTAATTTTACGTTTAAATGTTGAATTCGTGGAGCAATTGCATTAAGGATTCGAACCCGATTACGGAAACCCATTCCTACGAAACATAAGTCACTTTGGTAATTTTGGGGAACTGTTAAACTTCGATGGACCTCTGGATTACAGCACCAGGGAAGATAATAAGTATTCGGTCTGGCGTATTGTCCGACCGCTAATCGTTCATTAGTAAAAACATAATCATAAGAATTCACCATTTCTCCGCGATGAATATCGATCTCGTAGGGATCTTCAATTATCCATAATATGGTAGTGGCTCCTAACGATTTAGCTAAACGAACCAGATGGCAAGATGTGAATGACCCATGCATTACAAAAAAAATATCGGGATGAAAATTGCTTAACTGCCCAGGCGAAAGATTTTGAGGAGATACTTGTCGGGTTAAAAATTTAAACTCTTTTACAAGAGTGGAATATACATCATAAGAGTAACGAGTATTAAACCCTGGCCCACCAGAGTCTACGAATAATACTTTCAAAAAATATTCCTCCATTTCTTTGCATGTAGTTTTCATGCAGATTCGGAAGACTTATCTTTTACATGGTTGGGATAATATTATTTTTATTTGTGCGATTTGATCCTGAGGATACCCAAATTGTCGCAATAAATTTTCCTCTTGAAGGGTAATTTGAGAAATTGAATTACGCCACGCCTTAAAGTCTAAATTAGTATTATTCAATGCGTAAAATACTTTCCAAGCTCCATAAAGAGGATCGCATTCGGGGGTTCGACCTAAATGTTCACAGGGATGAGAAATGAGGTAAGCTTTTTTTAACCCAAGTTGATTGGCCTTTTGAGCAGAATAGCTATCGTCATTTCCGTAAATTCCTTGTTGAGGAATGACAAAATAAGACCGCCAGATACTGCGTTTAAACATTACGCAAGTAAAAAGTACCATATCCGCATATTCCAGCGTGTATTCAGGTGTACTTATCCGATTGGCGCCGGTTAAAGGAATACCCGGCCAGGGCAATCCTACATAGGCTAAATCTGAAAATTGATTCAACGCTTGGCTCATCGCCTTGATCCAGTTGTTTTTGGGAAGAACCGCATCATCATCCATACGGACTAAATAATCCCCGCCGGCAAATTTTTCAGCAAATTGAGTGCCTAAAATATGAGACAGGTTTTTTCCCGGGTCTACTATTTTAACACGCAGATGAACGTAGCTTTGCAAATAAGTTTGAACATCCTGATAAGGCGGATGATTGTTCACTAACAGAATCTCAGTATCTGCATCAGTGGATTCGATTACTGAATCTACGCACTTTTTAATAATGGGAAGCGTATTATAACAATTGATAATTACTGAAAATTTCAATAATAATCACCTTTTTCAATGGTTAGTAATATAAAAAGGATCGATACAAGGGACTTCGTAGCAATTATACTCAAGTATATGTCTTCTGAATGACGATGGTGTGTCTGACATAGGTATATTTCGATTGAGGATGTTTCAAATACCAGTGTTTTTTCATAAGATAGTTCCATAATAATGTGCAAATCTTAATATTCGGCTTTTAGACTATAAAAAGCTTATACGAGGAAAATTATTTGATGAGAATTCTTTTTGTTGATTCCGGTGGCTTAACTTTTGAATCCCGATATGCTTATGGCATTTATGATACTTTGAGTAAAGATTTTGTTTGTGATGTCAGGCAAATTAGTCCTTTCCAACTTTCAAGTCATATTATCAATGAATTTAAACCGGATTTACTATTGGTTATTCATGGAACGTTTACCCCGTTCCATCTGGTACAATATGCAAAAATAAAAGGGGCGGTTACTGCTTTATGGCTAGTGGAAGATCCCTATGAAATTGATTATCACCGTGGGCAGATGGTTGAAACGTATGATTATGTTTTTACAACTGAAAAACAGGCCGTGAAGGAATACAACCGCCCAAATGCCTTTTATCTTCCCTGGTGTTGCAGCCCCCGGATTCATAATCGCTTATTATTTCCACCGTCTTATCATAGTGACGTATGTCTGGTTGGGGTAGCTTTTCCGGACCGGATCCGGATTCTAAATTCGATTGCCTCTGTTATTAAAGACTTAAATGTCAAACTAATCGGAAATTGGGGAGAGGAGCTTGTTCCGGAATTAAGAAAGTTTATTATCCCGGTTATTTGTGATCTTTGGGAGGTTCAAAAATATTACTGCGGAGCGAAGATTAATCTCAATATTCATCGCAGCCCGACAAATCCTCCTTCAGGGAACTCCAAAGGTATTCCGGGAACTAGCCCTAATGACCGGACCTTTGCTCTCGCCGGAAGTGGCGCTTTTCAACTGGTGGATAGCAGTCGACCCGATTTATGGGAATGTTTTAATATCGGCCGTGAGCTGATAGTTTTCAATGACACCAAAGACCTTGCTGATAAAATAAGCGAATATCTTAAACACCCTGAAATAAGAGAATCAATAGCAACTGAGGGACAACAACGAGCTTATCGCGAACATACATTTTATCACCGTTTGGAAGAGATCTTTAAAAAAACAGGCATTACCACGCGCATCTGTAATGTCAAAAGGAGCTGGTGAAATGGCAGATAACAATAATATTGCGTTTATATATTACACCAACCATGAAAATGAATGCGCAGAATCTTTAAAGTGCTTGGATTTATTAAATCTGCCTTCCGGATATACCATCACCAAAAAAATTTTGCAAGGAAACTTCAACATAGCGCAAAGTTACAACTTCGCCATGCGTAATTCCACCGCCAAATATAAAATATATCTTCACAAAAAAATGAATATTGTTAACCGCAATTTTCTAATTGAAATATTATCCTTATTTAAGAATCATCCCGAGTTGGGAATGTTAGGAGTTTTGGGAGCCAAAAAAATGCCGCCTAGTGGTAATTGGCGTGATTCAACAGAGCGCTGCGGTAAAATCATTTTTTTAGGAAAGCCTCTGGTTTATAGTGATGAAATAACCCATGAATATGAACCGGTACGCTCAATTGACGGAATGATCATGATCACCCAATATGATCTTCCTTGGCGGGCAGATTTATTTGAAAATCAATATTATTATGATTCCGCCCAATGCATGGAATTTATTAAAGCGGGTTATACCATAGGTATTCCTATGCAACGCGAACCATGGTGTTCCTATAATTCTTCCGATGACATCATCCTTTTTTTCCAAGAACGGGAAATATTTCTACGCAATTATCAAGAATTCATTACTTGAAATTCGTTCATCGACCTCATCAATCTAAATTTGGGAAGTAATTAATCATGAAAGTCATGTTAAAACATGACTTTCATGATTTAACACGACCTTATTCAAGTGAGCTTGAAAAAAGCTGCAAAACCCAGCTTACCATTGCTAAGTTACTTGTTCCGGGTGGTTGTGGTAGATTGGATACGGTGGTCTGAATAGCTAAAATATCATCATTTTTAATCATAACTGCTTTCGTACCAAGCCCAAACGAAAAAGTTTTAACATTCCGCCACGGTAACGGTATCGGAACTTGAAAGTTATACCC
>DNPP01000325.1:11783-12236 GCA_003501365.1 Bacillota bacterium | reverse complement strand
GTGGTAGGAACTTCTTCCGGTATTGACTGACCGTTAAGTAGAATTTGAAAAGTGTATTCGTCATCCGCCGCAATGGAAAAAACTAAGCGGAACTGATTACCGATGGAGCCGCCTACCGGTATTCTCAATATATTGGGTAAAGAAGTTTGAGTACTGGCAATTAAACGCCGGGTAAATGACTTTGGTGAATTATCGTTGGGGTCCGGGATTGGAGTAGACCATAAGTATTGCGGAACTTCGCCATAACCGGATGTTGGTGTAATATTGCCATCGGACCAATCGAGATTTGGCCATTGGGGATAAGGCGTGGTCACTGTAACCGGGCTTAAATTCGGTATACTTGTTAACCAATTCGCGCCTGATGAAGCCGGTATTGATGCATAAATTGCCAAAGGTTGAGACATTCAACATTCCTCCTTGATATTATATAAAGTATGTCTATTATGAGTTAAA
>DNPP01000325.1:0-11447 GCA_003501365.1 Bacillota bacterium | reverse complement strand
ACATAAAATATATATGAATTTTAAAAAGAAAAAGGCAATATTTTAGAAAGTATCTAAAATCGGTCTTTTGTTTTAGATGGAGGAGGATTGAGCAGGGTTGATAGACTTTCATAAATTCCAATTCATTTATTGCGTAAATGATGAACAACAGTTTCAAAACTCATGGAATCATGTGTACGCATTGAATATTCCTCCCGGTTATACTGTGGATAAATCGATAATTAAAAATGCCGGCAGCATAACAAAGGGATACAATCAAGCCATGTTGGGCAGCAATGCAAAATATAAATTATACCTGCATCAAGATGTTAACATTTTGGAACGAAATTTTCTTTATTTGATTCTGGCTTTATTTAAAAAAAATCCTAATTTGGGTATGCTGGGAGTATTAGGAGCCAAGCGATTACCATCCAACGGAGTATGGTGGGAAACAGCAGAAAGCTATGGAAAATGTTTATATTTTGATCAGATTTGTAATTGCAATACGGAGGTCATCAACGAATATGAAAGTGTTCAAGGGATTGACGGCATGATCATGATTACCCAATATGATATAAAATGGCGGGAAGATTTATTTACCGGATGGCATTTTTATGATCTTTCCCAAAGTCTTGAATTTATCAAAGCAGGTTATACGGTAGGCGTCCCCAAGCAAAATGTCCCTTGGTGCGCCCATAATTGTTTAAGTTCGATGCTGCCATTTCAAATATCTCAACAAAAATTCATTCAAGAATATCAAGCATTTTTTAAGTAAGTAGTCTAATGAAAGAGAAGGAAGGAAAAAATGGTGGATTCTCGTAAAATTTGTTTTATTTACTGCGTCAATAATGATCACCTTTTATTTAAATCTTTTCGTTCTATCGATACGCTACATATTCCAGGGGGATACACAGTTGAAAATCGCATTATTAAAAATGCCCGCAGCATCACAAAAGCATATAACGATGCCATGAAAAGCTCTAATGCGAAATACAAAGTGTATTTACATCAGGACATGGTAATAATTAACCCTAATTTTTTAAAAGAAATGGTGATGATATTTTTACGACACCCCCAACTGGGGTTGATGGGCGTCGCCGGAGCCAAACAGTTACCCCCGGATGCTTACTGGCCTCACGCTTCTGCTTGTTACGGCAAATTTATGTGGGGTGAGCCTGAAAACGCTAGTCCATTTGTCTGGAACGAAGTGGTAGGAGATTATGAAACGGTACAAGCTATCGACGGAGTCGCAATGATAAGTCAATATGATGTATTTTGGCGGGAGGATATATTTAGCGGATGGCATTTTTATGATATCTCGCAAAGTCTTGAATTTATTAATGCCGGTTATCAGGTCGGTGTTGCCCGACAAACTGCGCCATGGTTCTTACACCAAGCTCATGATGTAAGCATGGTTGGTTATGAAGACACCCGTCAACAGTTCCTATTTCATTATGGAAGATTTATTGTCCATTAGCTTAGTCCCTGATGACCAATTGGCTCAATAACCTGTTATTAGGGCATTTTCTCCCAATTTTCACTTCCGCATTATCATGCATAACATACAATATTTTATCTATTTACACTGAGCTTGGGATATTCGGAGGTGGGTTAGAATAATGGGAGATAACCCGATTAGCGATCAGTTTCACCAAATGTATTACGATTCGCTTACATGGTTAAATACCTTCTGGATGGGAGTGCCGATTCAGAAATGTCCTTTGGATTTATGGATTTATCAAGAAATACTTTTTGAATTAAAACCGGATGTGATTATCGAATCCGGGACTGCGGATGGAGGAAGCGCATACTACCTTGCCAATTTATGCGATTTGGTACAAAACGGCCGGATTTTATCAATCGATATTACCCCCAAAACAAGACCGCAACACCCAAGAATAACTTATTTAACCGGTTCATCAGTATCGCCGGAAATTTATAACAGCGTTCGCAATTCAATTAAGCCCCAGGAACGAGTGATGGTTATTTTAGATTCCGATCACAGCGCTGGGCATGTTCTAAATGAATTACGCATTTATGCCCTGCTGGTAACTTCGGGTAGTTATATGGTTCTAGAAGACACAAACATTAACGGGCATCCTGTATATCCGAACTTTGGCCCGGGACCCATGGAAGCATTACAACAATTCTTGGCTGAGAACAATGGCTTTGTAGTTGATAAATCCCGGGAGAAATTTTTTATGACATTTTTCCCCAATGGATTTTTAAAGAAGTTGTAATAAGTCAATTGTAAGGTTTAGCCACTTTGAAAAAAGCGAAAGAACCTCTTCATCCAAGAGGTTCTTCGACGACCTTTTACAAAATCGAGGAATAATAAGTGGTAATTATCATCCTAATACCGGAATCAAGAATTGCATAATCCAGGTAAACATTGCCGGATTCTGATCGGGGGTGAAGCCTGGCGCAGCCAAGTTTACCACAGTGGAAGTTATATCGATGGTATCACCAGTCAATAAAGATATTGCAAGATATTCATAGGTTTTAACATCCCGCCATTGTAAAGGAGTGGGAGTATTGGCGTTAAAGCCAACCGGTGTTAAGACTGTAGGTATTGTTAGTAATGTCGCGGTAACGGATACCGAGTATTGATTATCCGCCGCATGCGATAAGGATAAATTATAGACTCCGGGTGGTATTGTCGTAATGGTAAATGTTGAACCGATAGCTCCCACGGTTAAACGACGGGTAAAAGCAGCTACCGTATCTACTGCCGGATCAGCTTGCGGGACCGAAAATAAGTATTGCGGTATTTCACCATAACCGCTGGTTGGTGTGATATTGTCGCCGGTCCAATCCAGACTGGGCCAAAATGCAAAGGGATTGGTAACAACTACCGGTTGGGTCCCTATCCATAATGGACTTGGAATTGGCGCTGTGGCAGGTGGGATAGTTGCGTAGATGGCAAGAGGTTGTGACATTAGCATTCCCTCCTTTCCTGTTTTAAGATGATTTATAATATGCAACTTTTCATAAAATGTTAGTACTTATCGTAAAATGTGCCAAAACTAGATTGGAAAAAATAACAAATCATAAATACCAGCAATATATTATTGCATTGCCAATTAAACTGGTCTACCCATATTTTGTGGTATTCTTTAAGAACAATTGCCATTTTTTTTGGAAATATTTCTCACTTTCCCGAAAGTATTTCCGTAATCTTTGAAAATCCTGACAACTGCCGGATACCTGGTGGACTACCGTGCTTTCCGGGCAGTAAATTACTTTATAGTCGTGATAGCGGGCGTTATAACAATAATCTGTTTCCTCAAAATAGTGAAAATAATGCTCATCAAAAAGGCCTAATATCGGAATTAATTCGCGCTTTATTCCCATACAGGCGCCACCGACACTTAAAACTTCGATGGATTGGTTGTAGCGCTCAGGTTCATTGGGTTCCCCCCAACCGCGAATAACAGGATGGGTATTTGTTCCAACTACGCCTACTCCTACTAATAAGCCTTCGCGATTTACCAATCGTGGACCAACGACCGCGACCTCGGAAGAAGATAATGCTTTGATCAAAGGCGGCAACCAGCCCTCTGTAACCAAGGTATCACTATTTAACAGTAAAATGTAGTTTCCAGCCCCGGCTGCGATCCCTTGATTACAGGCTGGACCATAGCCACGATTTTTTTGGTTATAAATTCCGTTGATAAAGGTAGGGTGTTGCTTAATAAATTCAACACTGTCGTCGCTGCTGGCATTATCTACGACCCAAATCCGGTAATTATCGATATTGCCGGAAAAGCTCCGTATGCTTTGAAGGCAATCCGCTAGATAATCTTTGGTGTTATAGTTGATGATGATCATATCAACCTGGTAACTAACCATTAACTTCCTAACCTTTATTAGTTTTTAATTATCGAAGAGGAGTGGTTTACTTTTGTGAAATAACGTTGCAAAGCGTCTTGATAGGAGGGCATCGTAATACCCATCAAATTAAGCGCGTCTTGAGCTAAAATACTGTAACTGGGACGGGGAGCGGGGCGATTTAACTTCTCTGAAGTAATGGGTTTTAGCAGCGCGTCCTTTTGACCGGCGTATCTTAGAATTTGCTTTGCATATTCAAACCAAGAACAATTCCCGGTATTGGTGATGTGATAAATGCCGTACGCTTTAGTTTGAATCAATTGGGCAATTACCGCCGCTAAATCAAGGGCATAAGTAGGGGAACCAACTTGATCATTCACAATTGGTAAAGGCTTCCTTTCATCAGCAAGCCGTAAGATAGTTTTAACGAAATTATGGCCGATGTCACCAAATAACCAGGCGGTTCTGACAATAAAAAACTTATCTAAATGCATTTTTACAATTTCTTCGCCCTGCCATTTGGTTTTTCCATAAATATTAATGGGTTTGCAGAAGTCATATTCATGATAGGGTTGATTTTTACAACCATCAAAAACATAATCGGTAGAAATATAAACCAATATTGAATTGGCAATTTGACAGGCATTAACCACATTTTTCGTCGCCAACACATTTTCCAAATAGGCGGCGGTGGGATTCATCTCACACTCGTCAACATTGGTTTTTGCCGCACAATGAATGACCACTTCCGGTTTGACCATTAATATATAGTCCAAAGTATCTTGCGGTAAAGTCAGATTGAGTTCAGGCAAATCGGTTACGCGTAATTTTTCATTTTTTAAGATTTCTCTCAGAGCGTTACCCAATTGACCGTTAGCTCCGGTAATTAAAATATTCATAACCGGTCCCTCCTGGAGGATTATAGAAGTATCATATTCAAAACCGATGGTAAATTGTGCTTAAATCTTAGGTATCATTTATGGCAGCTTACCCTAAGTTGATAACCATGAGAATTGTTCCATGCTAAAATCATAAAAAATGAGCGCGGCAATTCAATTACGGATGAATTGGGATATTCTTGATTGATTGGGATTTTGGTTAACCTTCCGGGGAATCTAGTTGTTTAAAACACTCATAACGACCGAATCGTGAAAACAACCATTACGAAATACTTCTGCCCGGAAAATGCCTTCTTGTACAAAACCTGCTTTTTGATAGCATTTTAAAGCCGCCAAATTATCTTGATCTACTCGTAACCAAAGCCGGTGCAAGTTTAGTTCGTTAAATCCAAAATCAATTAAGCATTGGGTGGCATTAGTTCCATATCCTTTACCCCACTCGCTTTTGTCTCCGATAAAAATTCCCAATTCCGCGCTACGATTTTTCCAGTCAATGTTCTTTAATTGAGCGCCGCCAATATGTTTGAGCTCTTTTGTAAAAATTGAAAAATGAAGTTCTTGGGACCTCTTTGCACTAATATTTTCATACCATTTTTCCAAATCACTTTTCGAAGTGGGAATTGAACCTAAATTGGTAAAATAATAAGTAATCTCCGGATCGTTCAGCCACAAATGGCGCTCCTTCAGATCATTGGATTCTAATCCGTTGATGATTATTTTATCTCCCAAAATCACGGCCTTCTCCTCCTGTAGATAGTAAATTTAAGGTTTAAAATTTCTAACCGCATCAATTACCTTTTCTTGATCTTCATGTCCCAAATCAGGGAAAATCGGAAGCGAAATGATACGTTTCCAGATTTCAGTAGCTACCGGACAAATGGATTTGATTTGCCGGTAGTATGGATGTAAATGAGCAGGCAAATAATGAACACCCGGGGTAATCCCGCGTTCCAACAAATGATTGATCATGCGATCCCGTGAGGTTTCATCGGGCAGTTTGATTTGATAAAGATGCCATGATGATTTCACATAGGCTCGTTCTTGAGGTAAAGTTAACCAATCAATGCCGGTCAATGCCCGATTATATTCGGCGGCGATATTTTGGCGGATTTGATTTAATTGACTAAGCCGTTTTAATTGGACCAGACCAATGGCAGCCGCAATATCACTCATATGATATTTAAACCCCATACTTTCAACCCAATATTTCCATTGATAACCATGCTTTTCCTCAGATCTGCCCCAGGTATCCCTGGATATGCCCAGCCAGCGCATTTCTTTAAACCATTTTTCAAACCATTCGTTCGTTCCCGTTATGGCTCCGCCTTCACCGCAGGTAAGATTCTTTACCGCGTGAAAGCTAAAGCAAGTAAAAGGCGCAATACTGCCAATCGGGTTTCCTTTATAAAAAGCTCCGCAGGCGTGAGCCGCATCTTCAACAAAAGTCAATCCATGATCGGCAGCCAGATTCATCAATTCATCCAGGTCGCAGGGATGGCCTGCCATATCTACGCCAATAATGGCGCGGGTTTTAGTGGATATTTTTTGGTCAACATCATCCGGATTTATATTGAGGGTATCCGCTAAAATATCTGCAAATACAGGTTTGGCTCCGCAGTAGGAGATTGAATGAACAGTCGAGATAAAGGTCATCGGAGTAACGATCACTTCATCATCCGGCTGGAGATTTAAAGTAGTCATAACCAGATGCAAAGCGGCAGTACACGAATTTAGAGCGACACAATATTTAGCTTTTATCTGTTCGGCAAATTTTTCCTCAAATTCATTGGTTTTCGGACCAAGCCCCAGCCAGCCGGAACGCATCACTTCCGTCACCGCTTGGATCTCTTCATCCGTGATTGAGGGTTTAAGAACCGGAATTGTCATTTTTATTACCCCTTTCCATACCAGTTATAGTGTATTATCAAAAAAAAAGAATGTGATAGGACTTGGGGTGGGTATATTGGCGGGAACTCAAGACGTGCAGAGGCTTTTGCTTTTTTATGCTTTTAGGATAAAACCGTTGCATTCAACACTTCATATAGTAGAACAAAGAACGGAACTACGATCACTACCACTATCACTATTGGATTGATTTTCAAAAAATCGACTGTAATGTATAAAAGAATGGGGATCAACCGAATAAATGGAATTTTTTAATTTTTTCAATCGGCCCAAAATATCATTGAAAAGTATTCAGGCTATTATTTTTGACTTTGATGGGGTTTTTACGGATAACAAAGTTATTGTTGATGAAGATGGAAAGGAATCAGTAACCTGTAATCGCGCTGACGGCCTTGGAATAAGAATGTTCCATGCCAAAGGAATTCCTTTATTAATCTTATCAACCGAGACGAATCCAGTGGTTGCTCAGCGCGCTAAAAAGTTAGTCCTTGATGTAATTCAAGGAATAGAAGATAAAAAGGCTGCCTTGTTGATTTATTGTCAGGAAAATAGGATAGATCCCCAAAATATAATGTATATCGGTAACGATGTTAATGATTACGAGGTAATGGGCATCGTCGGCTATCCGGTGGCTCCCAAAGACGCTCATCCCAAAATATGTCGCATTGCCAAATTGGTTTTAAGCAAAAAAGGTGGTCAGGGAGTCATCAAAGATTTGGCGGAAAAATTAATTAACTCATGAGGAGAGACTTTAATGTCAATTTTTATTATTGCGGAAATTGGCATCAACCATAACGGCGACCTGAATATTGCCAAAAAACTAATTAAAATAGCCAAGGAAACCGGTTGTGATGCGATTAAATTTCAAAAACGGACCATCGATAAAGTCTATACCAAAGAATTTCTTGATTCTCCGCGTGAAAGCCCTTGGGGAAATACTCAGCGTAATCAGAAAGAGGGCTTGGAGTTTGGCTTGATTGAGTATCAAGAAATTGACCGCTACTGTATAGAGAGCGGCATTGACTGGTTTGCCTCGGCGTGGGATTTGGAGAGCCAATATTTCTTGCGACAATTTAATTGTAAATATAACAAGATTGCCTCGGCTATGCTACTTTATCAACCATTATTAAAGGAAGTGGCCTGTGAGGGGAGACATACCTTTATTTCCACGGGGATGAGCGAGTTAAAAGACATTGAACAGGCCGTGGCAATTTTTCGCGCCGCAGATTGTCCTTTTGAATTAATGCATTGCGTATCAACCTACCCAATGGAAGATGAAGATGCCAATCTAAACCGCATTAAAACCCTACGGGAAACATTTCAATGTGATGTCGGCTATAGCGGGCATGAAGCAGGATTATCCGTTTCCTATGCCGCGGCGGCTTTAGGAATTACCTCGTTGGAACGGCATATCACCCTTGACCGGGCAATGTATGGATCAGATCAAGCCGCTTCATTGGAGCCTAACGGATTGCGGATGCTGGTCGGAGCAGTGCGAAAGATTGAACAGGCAATGGGTGATGGCGCAATTGCGATGATGCCTAAAGAAGTATCGATCAGCAAGAAGTTAAGGGCCCATTATTTAATCTGAATTAAGAAGATGAGACAAGTCAATGAATGCATGTTATCTTTGCGGAGAAAAATCTTTTCAGAAAAGACCAGGCAGAGTTCGGGACAACGAAAATTTGGACATTTTGGAGTGCCGCTCTTGCGGACTGGTCTTTTTATCATCGTTTGACCATATAACACCCGGCTTTTATGAGAATTCCCAAATGGACGGTGAGGACGCCAGTATTGAAAACTGGGTTCACGAAACGGTCAAAGATGATCAACGGCGGTTTAATACGTTTCAATCGTTGATAACTAATAAAACGGTTTTGGATTTTGGGTGCGGCAACGGCGGATTTTTGTTGCAGGCCCAAAAAGTAGCTGCTAAAGTGGCCGGGATAGAACCGGAACGAAGACTAAAACCATATTTTAAAAAACAGCAATTGCCCGTTTACTCAAACTTGGGCGAAATTGAGCAGCTTTTCGAGGTGATTACACTTTTTCATGTCTTGGAACACCTTCCCGATCCGCTAAACGTGTTGCAACAAGTAGCGGCTCGATTGGAACCGGGAGGTTGTATTATTATCGAAGTACCCAATGCCGACGATATATTGTTGAAAGTTTATGAAAGCGACGCTTTTGCCAATTTTACCTATTGGAGTTGCCATTTGTTTTTATTTACTGCGGCAACCTTATCCTTACTGGCAAAAAAAGCCGGGCTTCAAATCAATTATATTAAGCAAATTCAAAGATATCCGTTATCCAATCATCTCCACTGGTTATCCCGAAAGAAGCCCGGAGGTCATATTCGATGGAGTTTTCTTGATAGTAAGGAACTGCATGACGCGTATGAGAAACAATTAGCTTCAATTGGCGGTTGCGATACTTTAGTTGCCAGCTTTGGGGTGGGCCATGATTAAAAATCTAGGAATAATGCAAGGAAGATTGCTTCCGAAGTATCAAGGGCGTTACCAAGCTCATCCGGTTGGCTATTGGCAAGGTGAGTTTCAAATTGCCTCCAACTTAGGGCTTTCTTTGATCGAGTTTATTCTCGATTTTGATCAATCCGAAAAAAATCCCTTGCTGAATCAATCGGGGTTGGAGGAAATCCGGAAAGTTTCAGAACAAACCGGGGTACAAGTCAAGACAATTTGTGCGGATTATTTGATGGAAGCGCCCGTGCATAGTGAATGTGATTGGGTTGCAGCCGAAAGTCGCGAGATGCTTTGCCGGCTGTTAAAAAATGCTTCCCAAATAGGGGTTACCGATATTATCATTCCTTGCGTCGACAAATCCGCTTTGAAAACCGAATCCCAAATGCTTCGGTTTGTCAAGAACATTCGTTCCGTTAGGACTGTCGCTGAAAAGCTTGATATCAATCTGGCATTAGAGACGGACTTACCGCCGAAAAAGTTTTTATCGCTTTTAGAGACATTGGACTCCGGTATATTCACGGTGAATTACGATACGGGAAACAGCGCCGCCTTGAATTATGACCCGGCTGAAGAATTAGCCGTTTATGGTGGACGGATCTCGGAAGTTCATCTGAAAGACCGGGTACGCGGGGGAAATTCCGTCGAATTGGGCAAAGGAGACGTTAATTTCCAAAAAGTTTTTACCACTTTAGCGCAAACTGGGTTCCGCGGCTCTTTCATTATGCAGGCATACCGAGATGAAGAAGGAATTCAAATTTTTAAGCAGCAATTGGAATGGATCATTCCCGTGATCGATGATTGGAACCGCCAAAGTGAAGAAATTTTGTAAGGATGATGCTTAATGCATATTATGGCGATTATACCGGCACGAAGCGGTTCAAAAGGAGTACCCGGAAAAAATATCAAACAACTAGGCGGCTTTCCATTGATTGCCTATTCAATTATTGCCGCCAAGCTGGCTGCCAAAATTGACCGGACTATCGTTTCGACAGACTCGGAAGAGATAGCTGAAATATCCAGGGAGTATGGGGCAGAAACCCCCTTTTTACGCCCGCCTGAACTGGCACAGGACCATTCGACCGATATCGATTTTATGCGCCACACCACTCAGTGGTTGCAAGATAACGAGGGCTTTATCCCGGACTATCTGGTTCAACTTCGTCCGACTACTCCGTTACGAAATCCGCAATTGGTGGACAGGGCAATTGCCGAAATCACCAAGCGACCGGAGGCTACTTCATTGCGTTCCGCGCACCCCGCCCCGGAATCTCCGTTTAAATGGTTTCAAAAAGATGAATCCGGGTATTTTAAAGGACTCTTGGCGGGTTTTAGTAATGATTTTTTAAACAATCCCCGTCAAAGGTTTCCCGATGCCTATATTCCGGATGGCTATGTGGATATTATCAAGCCGGCCTTAATACTGAGTTCCGGTCTGCTATACGGTGAGCGAATGATCGGCTTTATCTCGCCAATTTGTACCGAAGTTGATACTATGAACGATTTTGACTTTCTGGAATATGATCTCAAGAGGAACGGCCATTTGTTATGGGAGTATTTAAAAGGGTTTTATCCAAGGAGGAGTCCCGAGCATGTCCGGATTTAAGTTCAGCATTGTTCCCAGAACCGTACCGCAAATCACCACCAAATACCGGCGCATTGTTACCAAGATCCCGGTGCCGGAAAGTATTGAATTTTTGAAGGAACTGGATCGATATGAATCAGTGTCCATGCATGGTCAATTGCCGGTAGTCTGGGATCGAGCACAAAATTTTTCAGTTTATGATGCCTGGGGTAATCAATGGATCGATTTTACCAGCACGATCTTTGTGACCAATGCCGGTCACGGAAATCCGCGAATCGTGAAATCACTGCAAGAAGTGTTGTCTAAACCGCTTTTACACACCTATACGTACGCTAGTAAGGAACGGACGGAGTATTTAAAATATTTGATTGAACATACGCCCAGCCAATTTGAGAAGGCCTTTTTGGTATCCGCCGGTACGGAGGCCACTGAAGCGGCCTTAAAACTGATGCGGATGTATGGCTGGAAACATGGCAAGAAACGTCCCGGGGTCATCTGCTTTGAGGGCAATTGGCACGGCAGAACCATGGGAGCGCAAATGATGGGGGGAAATACCGCTCAGAAAGAATGGATCGGCTATTTGGATCCCAATATCCATTACCTGCCTTTTCCATATCCCTGGTGTGAAGAGGCTGCCAATGATCCCAAGGCTTATTTTGAGCGGACTATCGCCGCGCTGATCCATAAGTCCGGTATCGATGCGGATGGCGATCTCTGCGGCTTCATGATTGAAACCTATCAAGGTTGGGGGGCTGTTTTTTATCCTCC
>DNPP01000100.1:7936-8109 GCA_003501365.1 Bacillota bacterium | reverse complement strand
GAACCGCTTTGGGTTTACCGTTACATCGAGCAGGGAACATATCATTATCGCATTGTGAAGCTAACCGGAACCAATGATAATGTTTCAGTTCCTTTGAACGATACGGTTGCCCGTCGACGGATTGCCGAGGTTAAACAGGAAACCGATGTTCTGATGCGGGATTGGCAAAACCG
>DNPP01000100.1:7157-7624 GCA_003501365.1 Bacillota bacterium | reverse complement strand
TTATACTCAGGAGGCCAGAGTTCTTGGGGACGACCGCCGCGCATGGCTGCAGCAAGGTGATGGTAGACTACATTATCTTGAAGGCATAAGGTGTGAATCAACTTCTTAATTTCGGCCCGTTTGGTATGGCCGGCCATCGGGCAAGGACTTGGGATTGGGGTAAAAGTAGTGAGTGGAGTCATTGCAATTATTTCCGACTCACGAAAATAAGCTAAAGGCCGAATGGCAACTAGACCGGTTCTTGGCAACTCAGTACGCGGCAGAAAGGTTTTGATCTGACCGGAATATAAAATACTCATCAGAAAAGTTTCGACTGCATCATCGTGATGGTGGGCTAATGCAATCTTGTTATAGTTGTTTTCTTTGGCAAAACGGTTCATGGCGCCCCGCCGCAGGAAAGAACAAATAGCGCAGGGACTTTCGGGATTATTTTCAGACAAAGCATAGGTAGCGATTTCGGTAGATAA
>DNPP01000100.1:3359-6826 GCA_003501365.1 Bacillota bacterium | reverse complement strand
GGAAATCCCAGGTCAACGGTTAACGCGCCGAGTTCAAAAGGAACAATTGCATGTCTTTGGAAGATGGATAAGACATATAATAAAAAAGCACTATCCTTACCACCGGAGAATCCGACCAGAACCCGATCACCCGGCTCAATCATTTTAAATTCCCGGATTGCCCGAAGTACTTTTTGGGTAGCTGTTTTGGGTAGAGTCGGTTTTGAATTGGCCATAATCAAACACCTTCAGTTCGAATTCAACAAGATCAAAGGAGCAACGCCGATGAAAAAATTATACCGTTCGCGAGCTAGAGTAATAGCCGGAGTTTGTGGTGGACTTGCTAAGTATCTTGAGCTGGACCCGGTAGTGGTCCGGCTGATTGCGGCATTAGCACTATTCTTTACCTGTTGCACCATGTTTTTTGTTTATCTGATTGCTTGGCTGATCATTCCGGAGGAACCCGCGCTGACAGAATAATTTTTTGGTAGCTGTCGCTACAAACAAAAAATTCCGGTGGTTAGACCAGAATTAATTCTAGGATTGAAAAATGTTATGTATATTACATCGAACGGCTACCCACAATCAAGTTATTGCGAATGGAATCAAAGCCTTCATTCTCTAAAATTCTACCGGTACCTAATACGACACATGATAGCGGATCTTCGGCTAAGTGAATGGGGATGCCGGTTTCCTCAGCTAATAAGCGGGTAAAACCATGTAATAAAGAACCGCCGCCAGTCATGACAATACCTTTATCGACAATGTCCGAGGCCAATTCCGGCGGAGTGCGTTCCAGAACTGATTTGATGCCATCGATAATCGAAGTGATTGGTTCAGATAAAGCTTGAAAAGAATCGGTTGAGGTAAATTTTATGGTGCGAGGCAATCCGGTGACCAGATCACGACCTCGGATTTCCATTGATTTGCCTTCACCCTCCGGGTAGGCGGAACCGATTTGAATTTTCACATCTTCAGCGGTACGCTCACCGACCATCATATTATACATCTTTTTGATATAACGGATGATGGCTTCGTCAAATTTATCGCCGCCAACCCGAAGCGACTCACTGACTACAATGCCTCCAAGGGATATAATGGCAATGTCTGTGGTACCGCCACCAATATCGACTACCATGTTACCACTGGCTTCGGTGATGTTAAGTCCGGCACCGATAGCTGCAGCCATAGGCTCTTCTATTAAATAAGTCCTTTTAGCGCCGGCTTGCATAGCAGCCTCAAGAACGGCTCTTTTCTCAACACTGGTAACGCCGGAAGGGACACAGACAACAACTTGAGGGCGGAATAGACGTGGTTTCGGGGATACCCGTTCAATAAAATATTTTAACATCGTTTCCGTAATGTCATAATCGGCAATGACACCATCACGTAGAGGACGAATAGCTACGATATTTCCAGGGGTACGGCCAATCATTTGACGGGCCTCTTCACCTACTGCCAATATTTTATTGTTATCCTTTTGTAGAGCAACTACCGAGGGTTCGCGAATGACGATACCTTGGTTTTTTACATAAACAAGTACGCTAGCAGTCCCTAAATCCACACCGATATCAGTTACCAAATTACGGAAATTCAACAAATAAGCCCCCCAACTTGCAACTTCCAAATTTTACTGAGTAATTTCTACGTCTTTTTTGAATATCCTCCTTTTTTTGTAGGTATTTCAATCTTTGTTTGATATTTCCGCTTGGTAGCTTCACCGCCTCGGATGTGCCGTTCCGATTTGTTAATCTCCAAAATCCGTTTAACCTCCATAGCCAGGTTGCGGTTGATATCCGGTAATCTTTCAGTAACATCTTTATGGACGGTGCTTTTACTTACACCAAAGAATCTAGCCGCCTGTCTGACGGTAGCCTGCTGATCAGCGATATAGTGGCTGAGGTCAAGTACGCGCTTTTGAATATAATCCTTCAAGCCCTCCACCCTTCCATATTTTTTATTACATGTATATGGCTTGGGCAGGGTGATTATGATAGAGCCACCGGGATAGGGCAATCGTCGGAAGTGGCTTTTTTACATGGCTTTTGGCACTATTCCGCTTGCATCCCGCTGATTATTTTTTCAGGATCCACTGCTTGCTGATCGTGGTAAATTGCAAAATGGAAGCAGGGTGTGACAGGGTCACATCCTTTAGCACTGCTTATTCCTAAAATTACACCTTTAATAATTGGTTGACCTTCAGCCACCATTACTTTAGCCAAATTACCATAACTGCTCTGCCAGCCGCCGCCATGATTAATCGTGACGATATAATCTCCCACTTCGTCTGTTTTCACTTCCGCTATGGTTCCGGCTGCCGCTGCAATGATGTCACTGCCGGGCGGAACTCCAATATCAACTCCGTTATGGATGCGCCAGGATTTCCCTGATTGAACCCAATCAAAACCACGAATAATCTGACCAAGCGCTGGACGCCCAAAAGTAGTGGTATCAAATAGAAGAGCTTTTGATGGTTGCTGAACCGACTGGAGTTCCATTTTTAACTGTTTGAGTTGTAGCTGTAAGGTCTCAGTAGCCTGGGCGGGGTCTTTCCCAGCCTGATGAATCGATCGGAACCTCAGATTTTGCCAACCATGGCCGGGACCCCATAAATAGAATCCGATACAAAAGGCTATGAAGTAGACTATCCAGTATTTGGGAGTTAAAAAAGGACGGGCATTTTTCCAGAAGCCAGCTCCAGCTCTTTTTAGGACTTTTCTTTGGCGCTGGAGCCATATTTTAAATGGAGTAGTGGTTAATGATGATTGGACGCGCTTTTTCAAGACTATCACCTCAAAGGGTAGTCTTTACCTTTATAGGAAGGTTTATCCGTTATTATTTAATCATACAAAAGTGGATTCCCTGATAATAATGACATAGTATTTGTTGATAATTGCAGCCCATTTTAGCCATGCCGTTGGCTCCATATTGACACATCCCGACCCCATGGCCATAGCCGGTGACCTTAAATATAACTCCTTTTTTGGAAGCAGTGCAAGTAAAACAAGTGGAGTTGAGGGTTAAGGCTCGCCGAAAATGTTCACCGCGGAAAAGATATTTTCCGACGGAGATCTGTAAAACTCTACCCCGGTTTGACCTTTGGCGAATGCGGATAGGATTTAACGAAGTCAGGGGGAGATGGAGAGAAACGGCTAGTTGGGTCCAACTTAATTCTACCTGGCTGCTATAACGTGGCGATTGTTGATCGTAGCCGCAATCAACACTCCGCAAATAGGGAGTTGAATGTTGCCATACTTCGACGGCATCCGCAGTACCAACACCGCAAGTAGAATGAAATACTGCATCAATAGGCCGATTATGATAAGTCATAATAATTCCGGCAGTTTCCCTGACGGCTTGGTTAACTCTTTCATAATAGTTTTGGAAGCTTGAACCCCATTTGCTCTTTAAATCATCGATCGACTGCCAGGCTTGGTTTTCGCTGGGGTCATCGCATAGGTCCGCCCAGGCATAATGTTGGCAACCCC
>DNPP01000100.1:0-3022 GCA_003501365.1 Bacillota bacterium | reverse complement strand
GCAAAATTTGCCGGCATTTCAGCGGCTACCACACCCACTAAATAACGCTCAAGATCGGTATGATAAATTTTTCCTTCATGACGTGATAGCAGGGTAATCGGTATGAGTGATAAAGGCGTCTCACGAGGCCGTTGACACTTTCTTATGATTACTACCGGGGTCAATACCAACAGAATACAAAATAAAAAGATGATCAGAGCGTTGGTTGGGCGCACCCCAAAACCTCCTTCCATTTCATACCACCTTATGCCGAGAAACGTAATAAAATGCTATTTTACTACTTTTGGGCAGGATTCTAGTTATTGGTGGGAACTTTGAAATATTCTCAAGAACCGGTAGGAAAAAATCGGTAATAAGCGAATAATTCAACAAGATTTTAATTTCTGTAAAAGCCGGGGGGTTACGGGATGAAGAGGTTGACAATGATTGGGTTTTTACTATCGATTTTCATGATAATGATCCCACTAAATATAGTTGCGGCTTCGCAACGCAATTTAATGGCTGATTCGGCAGGAGAAATTACACTCGCGCCAGCAATTAATGACGGGAGCCATCAGATGCTGGCAGAAACCGCGACGGATATTGCCAACCAAGGCGTTTCGAAATCCGGCTCCCTACTGCAAAAAACTTTACCCCAAAGATCCACACTGGCGCAAACCCCTACCAAGAATAAATTGAAATTTGAAAATATTCTTTTATATATTAGTACATGGTGGTTTTCAAATCCTTTGAGGCTGCAAATCTGGTATTTGTTTTGCTTTATTGCCCTTGGTATGTACCTTGTTAAATTAAGGCAGTTTAGACGGCCGTTGCTTTTCTTGAGCATCATTATTTTAGGTTTTTATTTGGGAAATTCGCTGGACCCGATTGCCGCTATTTTCGGCCTGGTCCCCAGTAGCAATTTCACTTTCGACGCTGCATTTTATATTTTAGGGATTGCAGTGCTGCTCTCATTATTTCTAGGGCGATTTTATTGTGGGTGGATTTGTCCCTTAGGTGCAGTTCAGGAATTCATTCATCCAGGAACAGTTACCGGTTCCGGTTCTGGTGCCGGTATACGGATGCCGGTTGCCTTCGATGCGCTATTAAAATATCTTAAGTATTTGATTTTACTGATATTTTTATATTTGGCTTGGCGAACCGGGGGTAAACTGTGGGATAGTTATGAACCACTGAATGCTTTAGTCCATTTTAACGGTTCCGGGTTGACTTTATTTATCTTGGTAGTGATGTTAGCAATATCTACCGTCATTGAAAGGCCTTTCTGCCGTTATATTTGTCCCTTGGGTGCTGTTTTGGCTTTAACATCGAGACTGGCTCTGTTTCGGATGCGGCCTGACGCCGGCGTCTGTATGGTGTGTGGTAAATGTAGCGGCGGGAATTGCCCAATGGATGCTATCGAAGTCGACAACAAAGTGACGGATCTACCGGAAATTCAAAGCACCGAATGTATATATTGTTTGCGTTGTCAGAAGATTTGTCAGCGGTCAGCGTTACGAATTACGGCACATCGAATCAACAAGGTCCTGACGGATTAAGATATTGGGAGTAAAATTTGTAATGGAGTGGTAATAGCAATGTCTCCAGTAAGAACGGAGTTAACCACGACCGAAAAACTCAATTTTTCAGAAATTCCCGAATGGGTTCTTAATGTTGCCCGGGTATTAAACATGAAAGGATTTCAAACGTATCTGGTGGGAGGCGCGGTCCGCGATTTATTGTGGGGGGAGCATCCCAGCGATTGGGACCTGGCAAGCGATGCTTTGCCGGAAGAGATTGGAGCAATGTTTCCTAAAACGATTGCCAGTGGTTCAAAGTATGGCACGATGACGATTATGAACGAGGGTAATCAACTTGAGATTACTACTTTGCGGGAAGATTTGCATTACAGTGACGGCCGTCATCCTGAAATAGTGCATTTTGGGAAAGACATTTGCTTGGATTTGGCGAGACGGGATTTCACGATCAATGCCATTGCCTTTGACCTCACTAAGCGGGAGTTGATTGACCCATTCGGAGGTAGGCGGGATATTCGAAGACGGCTGCTTAAGGCGGTAGGTGATCCGGCCCGGCGCTATCATGAGGATGGTTTGAGGATGTTTCGTTTTTACCGTTTTTTGGCGACCCTCGATGTACAGGCTCACCGGCAGACAGAACAGGCCATTAATGCGGAATCGGCCATCGGTGTTAGCAATGAACGGATTCGGGAGGAATTTAGTAAATTATTAATCGGTCCGGGAGTTGGCCGCGCATTAAGCGGCCTTAAAAAAAGCGGTCTATTGGGGGTTTTCTTGGCTGAACTTTTAAATGAAGGGCAGCATTTACAAAAAGGTTTTCAAAAGAAGAGTCTTTGGCAACATTCCATGGAGGCGGCCATGACAATCAACCCCCAACTGCAGTTGCGATTGGCCGCATTATTGCATGATGTCGCCAAACCATTGACCCAGTCAATTGACTCCGACGGAATTCATTTTTACAATCATGATCAAATCGGCTCAGAGCTTAGCCGAGTAATCATGAAGCGTTTGGGTTATCCGCGCCAATTAGTTGACAGAGTATCAACTTTGATCCGCTGGCATATGTTTTTTATCAATGAGCAAACGAGTGACGCAGCGATTAGACGGCTAATTGTCAAAGTTGGGCCACAATATATCCCTGATCTACTGGAGTTACGGCGCGCGGATATCGTAGCCAGCGGGAGAGTTGATTATCACACCTGGGAAAATTGGCAGGCCCTATCCGGGCGCATTAACGATATATTGAATGCTCAAACCACTCGAAATCCTTTTTACCCTGTAATTAACGGAACTGATCTCATCAAGCATTTTCAATTGCAGCCGGGGCCCATTATCGGAGAGGTTCTCCGTTATCTGCAAGAAACACTCTTGGATGACCCCGCATTGAATCAAAAACCGGCTTTACTTAAGTTAGCCGAGGACTACCTCCAAGCCCGAATCAAAACGTGAATCTCAGGTTTGGAAAATTAATCCTCCAAACGCATTTGGTTATCAATCTGTAGAAT
>DNPP01000357.1 GCA_003501365.1 Bacillota bacterium | reverse complement strand
GGGGCCTTTGAAAAGCGGTTGGATAAACCCTATATGGAATGAATGGCTTGTTAAAATTTCGAAAGCAGTCACCCAACAGCATTTTCTATTTTATACGGGCTTAAAAAAAGTCCACGGCTCTGTCGGTCTGTCCTTTAGATAACCCCGGAGCCAATTCCATTGGGAATTTTGATTCAAAAACTCCTCGGCAAAGAACGGTTCGCCGCAGGCCCGGCCGAATCTAGCCCAAAAACCAAAATCTTTTGCCAATTCACTGCAGGTTATCTTCCCATCAAAGGCGCCGGCCGGACGAAACGGTGCTGTTCCTGATAGGCCGGTAAATTCCGCGGGGTCAACATCGGAATGGCCGCAGATAGTCCGCATACAGGGATGATTGTTGCGCTCTTCATACACGTCATAATGATCCGAAATCATCCGGGCTGCGGATTTAACATCGATGGTACCGTAATTTTCCTTCATGAGCTGTTCCCAACGCACTCTTCTGGCGCCGGTACTGCGGATATCCAGATATCCGCTGGGTCCGCATTCCAGATTGCGGATGCGCGGATCTTCCGGCGCATTAAATCCGGAGAAATAGCCATTTTGGGTTTTGTTAAGCTTACTGTAGTTTAGCCCTTGTTCAAAACGGGCGATTTCATTGGTCTTGATATCCCCGAGTAACCAACTATTAGCATAGCCCCCGTTATTATCTTTTTGCATTATTTCCACCCAGGCGTCAATGTCAGTTCCATACTGCATGGCTTTACGGGCCCTAAAAAATTCCGGCGCCGCATCCTCCTTAAACTGTTTAAATCCGGCAATGGTGGTTTCAGTTCCGATGATCCCCGAGCCGGTGATGAAAAAGTCGCTAAAACTATCGATATAGCCTGGCCCGGATTGCATGAACATCCGGTACCCTTCGGAAGGGATAATGTCCAGGATGATATTCATATGTTGTCCAATCACAAATTGGTCCCAGGAATTATGGGCTATTACAATACCATGGGATTTTGTAGCGCCTCCGACGGCTATAAAAGCGCTGCAATGTTCCTTTTCCGGAGTATGTTCTTCCGATTTTTTTTGCACCTTCGGCCACCAGTAATTGACCAGTTCGATATAACCGTTCCAGGCCAAGATCTCCTCAAAAGAAGTTTGAATGCCGGCTGCTGTGGCCCCGTCGGCGATACCGCGCATTTCCTCCATATATTCCTGGTCGATATGGGGAGTAAACATCTTATCTGCGCTATCGACAAAGAAATGAAATTCTTTACCGGTATTGAACAGGGTAATGTATTTGAGGGTTCTTAAAACGTCCCCGATTTGGGGAGCGAGTAAATAACCGTGCTGATAGCCGCGTTCATAGGGAGCCCCTTCGATATGAATTTGAATCCAGCCGTTTTTATCAAAGCGGCGGGCATTTTGGGGATTTTTTGAAAGTTTATCCATAGGTACTGACCTCTCAACGAAGGATATTGGGATTTTATTTATCATATTCAGGGAGGAGGAAAAATTTTATACCCATAAGCGAGGGAATTGACATTTTTTAAAAATGGTCTATAATATATTTGACTGAGGTCAGTCAAATAAGGAGCTGATTATATTGACCCGGATTTCGAAAGAACCTGATGAAAGACGTGCCGAGATCATCAGGGCTGCTGCTAAACTTTTTAGCGAAAAAGGTTTTGACCAAACTGCCGTCAGCGACATCGTTCATGCTATCAATGTAGCTCAAGGAACATTCTATTATTATTTTAAATCCAAAGATAATGTAATGCTTGCGGTCATTGATCAATTGAATGACGATATTATTCAAAAGCTTACCGATGTTGTAAATCAGCCTAATTTAAATCCGGTGCAAAAAATAGTAAGCCTCTCCGAACTGGAGTTTCAGTTAAACCGGGAACACGATCCGCTCTTTCAACAATTGCATTTAGAACAAAACAACGGTTTGCATCAAAAAATTATTGTCAAATCCATCCAAAAAATGGTTCCGCTCTACACAAAAATTATCGACGAGGGGGTGCAGCAAGGGATTTTTAATACCGAGTATCCGAAAGAAGCAGCAGAATTAATGCTGGTAGCAACTAAATTTATCTTTGATCCGGGAATTTTTCAATGGGAAAACGATGAGATTATCCAAAAGGGTAAGGCAGCACAAGATATGAGTGAACGGATACTAGGGGCGCCCAAAGGAAGTTTGGGCGTAAATATCGATGTGAGACTGGCGGGTATGCAAAGGTATAACTAAAATTTTTTGAGCTTTAACTGACTTACGTCAGTCAATTAAACTTCAGGAGGAATATTCATGAAACTTATTTTTAAGGATTCCAGCTTTTCATTTGAATTGTTACGCGCTATCGGCCATACAGCCTATGGCGGAGCGGATATTAATGAATGCTTAGGAACAGCCTACCGGATCAAAGAAGGGGATTTTAAAGGTTGGTACCGGGAATGGTATCAAACTGCCGATCGGGTTGCTACAATCGCCAGCCGCTGTTTAGCAGAGGGGCATATGGAGAGTGCTCGCGAAGCCTATTTACGGGCTTCCAATTATTATCGGACTGCGGAGTTTTATTTGCATGAAGGTAAGAATACAGAAGAAGCCATGGAAGCTTGGCAGCAGAGCAGAGATTGTTTCCGTAAAGCAGGCCGGATATTTGAACCGCAAATTGAAATCATCAAAATTCCTTATGAAGGTACAACTTTACCGGGATATTTTTTACGGGTAGCTGAAGATGAAAAACCCCGGCCTACATTAATCGTTATGACCGGATTTGATGGTACTGCAGAGGAGTTATATTTTGAAGTTGGATTAGCAGCTCTACGCCGTGGCTATCATGTGCTCATTTTTGAAGGGCCGGGACAGGGCGGGGCGCTTCGGGAACAAAATTTATATTTCCGGCCCGATTGGGAGAAGGTGGTGACACCGGTGGTTGATTATTTAGTAACTAAACCGGAGGTGGATCCGGCCCATATCGCTTTGATCGGATATAGCTTTGGCGGGTATTTAGCGCCCCGGGCCGCTGCTTTTGAACATCGTTTGGCAGCTTGTGTGGCAAACGGTGGGATTTATAATTTTTTTGACGGTGCAGTTTTAAAAAACAAACCCGCTCATCCCCGGATGCTTCAGGAACTAAAAAAGGATAAGTCGCCCATCATGGACTGGGGGACTAGGCTGATAATGCATTTTAACACCGAAATGCGCTGGGCGGTTCAGGATGGTTTATGGAAGTTTAATGTGGCTACGCCACATCAGTTGCTCCAAAAATTTCAGGAATGCGCTTTGGAAGGGATTGTCGAACAAATTCATTGCCCGACATTGGTTTGTGACTCCGAGGGAGAACAATTTTTTGGAAAACAAGCGGAAATTCTTTATCAGAAATTAACTTGCCCCAAAGAATATATACTTTTTACCAAAAAAGAAAATGCGGAAACTCATTGTCAAAGTGGCGCTCATACCCGATCCAATCAACGGATTTTGGATTGGCTGGATCGAACTTTGAAAAGATAAATGGAGTAAAATCTAAAAGATTATAATAATTCACTTAAAATTTTGAGGAGCATATTTTTTCCGAAATTGCGAAGGCGAAATAGTTTGGCACTTTTTAAATACTCTACAAAAATAATTGGTATCATTAAAGCCGGATGCCATTGCGATTTCGGTGATATTCAGATCGCTTTCCCGGAGTAATGTCAAAGCGTTGTTAATACGCAATTGACAAATGTAATCGCCGGCGGACTTCCCGGTGAGTTGCTTAAAAAGACGGCAAAAATGATATTTGCTGACACTCACCATACATGCCAGTTGGTCTATATTGATTGGTTCGGAAAAATGACTATCTAGAAAATCTAAAATACGTTGAAACCTTTTTACATTTCTCATGATGACTTCATGTTCTTGCTCACTGTAGACCCTTTCCAGGTAGCCCCTGAGCAATAATACCAATAATTCATAAGCTAAGGCCTTGATCGCCAGTTCATACCCAATCCCCCGGGATGAATATTCGGCGATCATTTTCTTAATACACCGGGTGATATTTTCATCTTTCCCCACTTTATTTTTAAAGACAATATGGTTTTGAATCAACGGGGTTATATATTTGGTCTGACAGGAGTCGACTTGATTACTTAAAAGAAAAGAAAAATCAATGCGGATTATATAACAAAGCACTTCGGAACCAAGATTCTCTCCATAATGTAGTTCATTACCGTTAATCACAACCAAATCTCCGGCATTCACCTGAAATGATCGGGAGTTGCAACTAATTAACGCCTGACCGGTGTTGAAATAAATGAATTGAAGATGTTCGTGCCAATGCTGGGTAAAGAGCGGGCCTGGGCCCTGAAAATTCCGCTCGAAAATATCAACCAAAAAGGATTGATCCGGCATTTCCATGTAATGATATATAGCTGTTTTCGGCATTTTTTAGACTCCATAGCAATATTGTGCTGGTTTTGAGCAATGCGCTTCATGAAAATAAATGGTTTTCTTATTATAATAGTCCTAATCAGCCGGGCTGTAAATATCAATATTGTTATTATTTTACACAGGGAAAAGGTGGATGCATGATGCAAAATATTGAATCGAGTGAAAGTAAAAACAAATGGATTACTTTATTTGTGGTAGTGACAATGTCTTTTATGTCTTGTCTTGATTCCAGTATTGTGAATGTGACCCTGCCGGTCCTGACCAAACAACTGGGGGTATCCGTATCGTCAATTGAATGGGTGGTAGTAAGCTATCTAATTGTCATTTGTGCTACGCTTCTGATATTTGGCAGACTGGGAGATATGATTGGCAAGTCACGGGTGTTTAAATTTGGAATTATCTTGTTTACAGCTGGTTCGCTCCTGTGTGGACTTTGTCATTCGTTCATTCCACTTGTTATCTGTAGGGTCATCCAAGGCATAGGGGCTTCTGCTTATATGGCTAATAACCAAGGGATTATTACTCAGACATTTCCCAGTACCGAACGGGGTAAAGCATTGGGAATTTTGGCCGCAGCCGTTGCCCTTGGAACCATGATTGGGCCGCCGTTGGGCGGCTTGATTATTGCTGTTTTAAATTGGAATTATATTTTTTTGATTAATGTGCCCATTGGGGTCATTGCATTATTTCTAGGTTTTAAAATACTGCCCAAAAGCGAAAAAACAAATGAAAGGATGGATTTAAAGGGAGCTGTTTTACTGTTTGCAGCAACGGTACTTTTGTTTGGAGCTTTTATCAGAGGGCAAAAGACTGGATATGATAATCTTGGTATTATATCAGCATTGATTTTAGCGGGTATATTTATTGTATTGTTTATAAGACAGGAAACCCAAGAAATACAGCCACTTTTGGAATTACATATTTTTAAAAACCAATTATTTTCATTGAGTTTGATTTGCGCCTTCATTTCTTATATCTGCATCAGTGCATCGATTATTTTATTGCCTTTTTATCTTCAAGATGCAATAAAAATTTCACCTGAAAACGCAGGATTATTTATGATGATTTCTCCTTTGATTGTAATGATATTTTCGCCAGTATCCGGTAGCCTTTCGGACAAAATCGGTTCAGAGTTATTGACTTTGGCAGGCCTATTGTTTATGGGGGTAGGTTTCTTTCTTATGTCATTTTTAAATGAGTACTCATCATTGGGATACATCGCAATTTTTGTATCGGTGTTGGCAGTTGGACAAGGTTTGTTTCAACCAGCCAATAACTCTTTGATTATGTCGACGGTTCCCAAAAACAAACTGGGAATAGCCGGAAGTATTAATTCACTGGTACGAAATTTGGGCCAAATTGGGGGTGTAACTCTTGCAACGACACTCTTATATATTTTTATGAGTCAAAAATTACACCACCGCGTTTCCGATTATGTAATCGGCAGAGATGATATATTTATCTTTGGAATGAAAAACGTCTATATCGTATTAATGGGAATTTGCTTTATTGGTGCGCTATTTACCATTTTCAGGTTGTACCAAAACCAATATTTGAGGCCTTTAAGAATCACTGATTAGTATAAAAATAAACAGAGGTGTTAACCAATGGAGTCATCGAAAGTTCAAACTCAAAGTTTTTATAGCAGGTTGCTGAATAAGGAAATGAAAATCAATGTATATGTGCCGGTGGCTAATATAGCGGGCCAATCGTTGCCAGTGTTATATTTTCTTCATGGCAGGAATGGCAGTCCCGATTTTCTATTTGAAACCGGTATGCATCAAGTGGCAGACATGCTGATTCAAACAGGGAAAATCCGTCCTTTGCTGATCGCTTTTCCCCAGATGGATAACAGTCAGGGACTTAATTCTGCCTTGGCATATCAAGAATTCCCAGACCCTGAAGATAATCGGAGGATGATTCACCGTGGAATGTACGAGGATTATTTTCTTAAAGAGGTAATTGGATTCATTGAATCCAGATATAATAAAGCGCCTAATCCGGACGGACGTTATATTGGCGGGGTATCTGCCGGAGGATATGGAGCATTACATATTGCTTTCCATCACCCGGAGCTTTTTTCCAAAATCGGAGGACATATGCCAGCACTAGAATTGGAACTGGAAGAGGAAGATAAACCTTATTATCCTAGTATGCAATTCTGGTTTGATAATGATCCAATCAATATTGCAAAAAATAGTGAACTTGCCGGTTTGGAAGTTTATCTCGATTGCGGTGATCATGATCAAGGTGAGTTTTATAAAGGGTGTGCATTACTCTATGAGGTTCTTGCAGCAAAAGGAGTTAAAACACAAAACCATGTTTTTAAAGGAGAACACGATTTGGCATATATTCGATCAAATATCGAAAAATATCTTCTTTTTTACGGCTCATAAGCTCTGAGCTCCCTCCCGCTCAAAGTTCGGTCAGTAATTTGGAAAAGTAAAACTTTTTGTAGATTTAGCATCGGTGATATGATTCTTTCCGTGGAACGTAAGAAAATCTATCCGGGACATTGCACGGGAGATGAAGGCTTTTCATTGTTACAAACAGTACTTCGAAACCGGATTCAAAAACTTATGGCCGGTTCAATCATTGATACCTGATGATTCTAATTTGACTGCAATGATGCCGCCAAGCGCCAGGATGCCGCCGAACACCTGAAA
>DNPP01000008.1:15862-18025 GCA_003501365.1 Bacillota bacterium | reverse complement strand
CGCTGCTGCGGGTTATTCCGGGATGGCAAGCGTCCTGGGCCAATCAACCCGCGTATCAGATAAAGCAGGCCGATTGGCTGGCGGATTATTTCGATTTTTTGCTTGAGAACAGCAAAGGCAATGGCGGCAAAATCGTTTTATACGGCGTCGACGGATTGAACGACGGCAACACCTTCAACTCCAACAAGGGCTGCCATATATTTATGTCGGCGGATACCGTCGGAAATACGGTAAATACCGCTAAGATGTCCTACTATGCCATTATCGGCAGCAAAGCCCGTTTTGAACTGAAGAAAAAATTGAATACGGCGCCCGCGGATACCACCGAAAATCTATACACGGTTAACAGTTGGGTGAATTTTATTGCCGCACGGACCGCTGCCCAAACCATCTTGAATGTCAGAATCTATGATCTGAACGGTGTGAACAATGTGTATGCGGCCACTACCGCCTTGAATGACGCCATTAACGGTTTAATTTTTGAAAAACCACCGGTAATGGCGGGACTACCCAATTATACCGTTGATGAAGGAAAACAACTTTACTTTACGGTTAGCGCCAATGACCCCAACGGTGATACTCTAATCTATTCCGCCAGTAATCTGCCGGCCGGCGCCAGCCTCGATCCGGGCACCGGAAGATTCAGCTGGATTCCGGATTATTCCCAAGCCGGAAGTTATAATTTGCAATTTATAGCCAGCAACGCTCGCCAATTGACGGATTCGAAAAACGTTTCAATTGGGGTCAACCACGCCGACCGGTCACCGGTAATGGCAGCCATTCCTGTTTATACCATCAATGCGGAACGATCACTTGCTTTCAATATTAGCGCCAGCGACCCGGATAGCGGCGATGTTTTGGCCTATTCGGCCGTTGCGTTACCATCAGGGGCCAGCTTCGATCCGGCAAGCCGGATGTTCAATTGGACACCGGACACAGCCGGAACTTATACCGTAATATTTAGAGTCAGCGATGGACAGTTAAGCGACAGCAAGGCAGCCAAGATCGTTGTCAATGGAGCGAGCGGCGATGGAGCACCGGTAATGAGCGCCATTCCCAGTTACAGCGTAAAAACCGGAAAATTGGTCTCCTTTTCCGTGAAAGCGACTGACCCTGATGGAGATGCGTTATCTTATTGGGCTGTTAACTTACCATCCGGCGCCGGCTTTAATACCAGCACGCAGAAATTCAGCTGGACGCCGACTATCGCAGGAACTTATAATGTAACGTTCACGGTCAGCGACACCCAATTAACCGATAGCAAGACGGCCACCATTCTTGTGCTGCAATAAAGCTTGATTTTCAAGGAACAAAGAGGGTGTCTCAAATTACGAGACACCCTCTTTGTTTTACATTTTAATTCAATTATTTACAATAAAGTAGCCAATCCCAATACCATAATATGCCAAGATTGATCAAGCACTATTTTCAACCATTCGATATTGGCGGTGCCGGTTACTTTACGGGCCCAGAATTCAATGAATTTACGTTGATCCAGGATGATATGACAAATAAAAATCACACCGATGCCCCAAATAGATAAGCCGCCTCGGAGTAACGCAAACAACGCAACCGCCAAGGTATAGATGGCCGAATGGACGATTAAGGGGAGATAATCTTTGGTTTTTCGCTGCATCCAGCTTGTTTGAAATAGATAATCACCCACCAGATGACCGATAAGTAACCAACTAAAGAGTTCCATGCTATCAACTCCATCTCATTTTTCATAATAGTAAACCTAAAATTCCATTTGGTGGAAATAAGTATATTATTATATCGGCCATGAAGTGGATAAACTTCAACAAAATTTTATTGGGTTGGTTTCTGAAAAAATGGAATCCGATCGCATAATTCCTCCCTGACCAGTTCTTTGTTGGCCGAATTCAATCGTTTCATCAGTCCATGAACAAAGAGCATTAATAAATTAACTCCCGCTTTCGGATACATCCGGATAAAATTAAAAAAATCATCGCGACCGATCCGCAGGATAAGGGCGGTATCCCGGGGAGAAATATTGGCGGTTCTCCTTTGGCCGTCTGTAAAAATACCGTTTTCACCAAAAAAATCTCCTTCATTGATACTGGAGATTGGAATCTGCTGACCGTTTTCACCGTCCACCGTCACCTTTAATTGACCGCTGATTACCGCATAAAAGCAATAACT
>DNPP01000008.1:0-15553 GCA_003501365.1 Bacillota bacterium | reverse complement strand
ATCTTGAGCAGCATGCTTTTTTCATGATCATCCAGATATTGAAAAATTGTTATTTTGTAAATTTTAGCCAGTAAATTATTATCAATAATGTCAATTTTACGCAAGAATATCACCTCTAGGTAATTATATCCGATTTCCTTGATGGGGTAAACCCTATTTTCAAACGACCCAAAAGGATCGGTAGTAAAAAAATATTATTTGAACATCGGAATTATATCTCAACGCTATATTTATTTTAAAAAAAGAGTAATCCATATTTAAGGTTTTATAAAAAATATCCGATATTAAAAACGTAATGGCTGAAAAGAAATTTTTTGCAGTTATTTCAAATGACGTGCATGTCCAAAGACCCTGAAAACATTGGACATCAAATTTAGGAGGAACATCGATGAAAAAGGCAATTGTATTGATGTTGGTTTCGGTATTCTTGGTTTTGGTTGCAAGTTCAACATACGGTGTTACTACACTTTTCATAGGGAAGACCTTTGAAGGCAGAGGAACCACCACTGATTATCAGAGTGGCATTACAGATTATTCAGGCGATATTTCAAATACGGTATTCAATTTTACCAATATCTCCGAGATCAAAAAGATCAAATTTGATATCAATTATGAAACGGGAGATTTTGAGTATAGGCCCCAAACCCCGTCCCTGGAATTATGGAATGTCCAGGCGGGTTATCCGCTGGTCTCTCGTGATAAGGGTTTGGTCTACCTTACCTTGGGAACAGTAAAATATGCTGAATACAGCGATGTTTACCCGAAACACAAAGCCACCAGTCCCATGATCGGATTTAATATTATCGGGACCCCAACGGAAAACATTCAATTCGAAATCGATGTCCAGCATTCCATTTTTCATGGCGGTTCGACATTATATTATACCAGCGGATCTTCTCTTGATTATTCATCGCCTGAGGTGACAGCATTTAAGGTAAAGGTCCAATATAACTTCTCGGATACTTTGGGATTCGCTATTCATTACCAAGCATTAGATGTTAGAATCGATCAACTTCAAGTAGACGCGGTCGATTTAAATACCACGGCTGCCGGTTTTATTTACCGCTTTTAAAATTTGAAATAAAGAAGATAAGAGAGTGAAACATGTTTCAGCATATTTTTGGCAAGAAAATTAATAAAACTAGAATTACACCGCTTACAACAAAGATTATTATCATTTTCACCCTTTTTATCTTGGTATCCAACCTGGCTTCCAATTATATCAACCTGACGTATAACCGTTCCGGACTGGTCAAATTCATCCGGGAGTCGTTGATCCGGGATTTAAAAGAGATGTACACCATCTGCAACACTCAGTACGAGATTTATGAGTACGGCAACGACTATCGGGAATCGGTTAAAAATATTGAGCGCAATGCTTTGGAACAATTTAAAAACAAAAAGTCCATTTTTTTAGGAGTTAAGGAAAACGGTACCATTGTGTTTCAAGCATCACGGCTGAAGAAATATCATCGCTTTCTCGATCCAAAGACTTTGACCTTGATGCGCCAGAACTACCGAAAGGGAATATTGGAAGGCGCTTTGCCGTTTCGTTTTAACGGGGACAATTATTTCGGACTTTATAAATATAACCTTAAGTGGGACGCCTACATTATCCGCGGTGAGGAATACAATGAGTTTTACGCCGAATCAACCCGTATATTCCGTACTATTTCCTTAATTATCATCTTTATTACTTTATTTACCGCTATATTGGGCGGTATTCTTCTAAATTATATTACCCGTTTTATTTCGGTTATTACCGACCGGATCATGACCATGACCGACAGTCAGCAATTGGATATAATCGATTTGAAAGGCGCTACCAATGATGATATCACTTTTCTAGGGATGGCCTTCAATTCTTTGGCGGGTACTATTAATAATCTGTTACTTATTTTTCGAAAATTCGTCAACCGCGATATCGCTCAGCAAGCCTACCAAGAAAGAGAAGTGCGGCTGGAAGGCAAACAAATGGAGCTCTCGATCCTTTTTTCCGATATTAAAAGATTTACTTTTATCACCGAGACGCTGGGGACCGATATCATTAAGCTGTTAAATGTGCATTATGATAATACCATTAAAGAGATCATTAAAAACAATGGCATTATCGGCTCAATAATCGGAGATGCGTTGCTCGCCGTCTATGGAGTTCTGAATGAATCAACTGCTAATAAGTCATATCAAGCTGTTGTTACAGCCTATAAAATTCAGGCTATTGCTTCTTCATTACGGGAGACCATGCGGCAAAAACGGGAGCAGATTGTGAGCGAACGCGGCGTCTTGTCGGAGATGGAGGAGAAAGTATACCAGGCGGTACTCATTGAGGTCGGGGTGGGAATCGACGGCGGAGTGGTGTTTTATGGAAATATCGGTTCTTATGAACGGATGACCAATACGGTAATTGGCGATAATGTCAACGCTGCTTCCCGTTTGGAAGGCTTAACCCGGATTTATAATGTGCCGATTATTGTTTCCGGGTATGTAAAGGATGATATTGAAAAGAATGTATCAGAACATGGATTGATCTTTATGGAGATCGATCGGGTTTTAGTAAAAGGTAAGACGATTGGCGCTAAAATTTATTGGCCGATCCTGAAAAAAAATTACGATGAGAAGGTTGAATTACGGGCTGCTTTAAATAATTTTTCGCAAGGGCTTCAGTTTTATTATGAAGGGGATTGGAAGAATGCCCATCGCTTGTTTGCTGAAACTCCTTTAGCTGTGGCGGAGGTCTTTAAAGAACGGACAGAAGCGGCATGTCCGGAAAAGTGGGATGGAATATGGAAAATGACCAGCAAATAAAGATGAATCTTGAACAAGTAAAGAACGTTTTTTTAAGCGATGAACTTTTGGTTAAAGATGTCAAACCAGAGGTTTATTCACTATCGGATGAATTTGCCAAGAGCAAGAAGAATAAGAACATTCTGGTCTATGCATTGATTACCTTATATATCACAGTAATTGGTGTCGGGGCTTTTTTCTTAACAACCCTGGAAGATAATAAAAGCAAACGGGTTGAGGTGAATATTGCCGAATTCCGACAATTTAATCTGTTCGAGTTATTGACGGAGAAGAAAGAGAACGAGGAGAAACTAACCAAGCTTCAACAAGAACTTGTGGAGATGCGGGCCAACAGTCTCAAAGAGATTCAGAAGTTATCTCCTGTAAACCAACAAAAAGCCATTGCCGAACTGAATGAAAAAATGAAGAAACTGGAAGCGGATTACCAGCAAAAAATCGCTTCCAAAGAAGTATCGATTAGGGTATTGGAAAGATCGATCACCGGAGAACAACAGCAAGCTATCAAGATTACTCAGGATAATCAATCTCAGTTGAAAAATTATCAAACCATGAATCAAATGCAAGGGGCTGAATTGGTCCGGATTAACACCGAATATGCGGCGAAAATCTCCAAATTAACTGCGGATCATCAGGCTGAGATTGATAATCTGAAAAAAGATAACCAGAAGTTAATCAATGAACTGACCTTACGCTACAACCCGGTTTATTCCCGTGGCGAGATAGCAACGATTATAAATTCAAAACTTGGGAATACCTCAGCGAATAGTTTAAATAAATATAACACCACGTTGACCAATTCAGGAATATTTGATCAGCAAAATTTTGACCAATTACGTAAAAAAATTCAGGGCCAACAGGTAATTCTGGGGCAACTTCAACAGATCCCTTATACCAATTCAATGCCGCTTGCTCTTGATAAACTGGATAAACTTTCTCAGTCGATTATTGGCGATTATGAAACACTTTGGGGAGGCCTGGCAAATCGGGTCGATACTGATAATAGTTATCTAAACAGTTATGAGTATGCTGTGAACTACCTCTCCATGACCAGACGGGAGAGCGGTTTTATCATTGATGCTCGCGATATGAACCGGATCGTAATTTTTGTCGATCGGGCCTATTCCATCAAAAATGGTGATACGGCCTATGTGTTTAAAAATGATGATACTCCTGTCGCCAAACTCGAACTTATATTGGACCACGGACGGGTTATTGCCAAAGTAAAAGAGATTTTAAAACCGGTTAAGATCGAACCATTTGATAAAATCTTGTTAAAACTAGGGGTGACCCCATGAAACGATTCAGTGCGATATTGATCGCCGTCATGTTCATGATCATCGGTACGCATTCAGTAACACACGCCATGGATTGGAAGAGTCTCAATATTGAAATGGTGAGTAGGACCGAAAATGAATCCCAAACCATCGTGATACTCAAAGATCGGCAGGCTCGGACCTTTAAAGTGATTTATCAGGATGAAGCCATGCTGGCCAAGCTATCCAATAAAATTATCAAATATAAAAATGAGTTTTACGGCTGGAAAAATATCCGCTTTAATGATATCACCTTTATGGTCTTCGCCAATTTTCTGAACATTATCATTATTCCTCAGGAAGTCAATGTTAACGGTCTCAACTTAGCCGGGGCAATTCCGGCCGGGATTGCGATGGCTTATGATCCTGAAAAAGATTGGGTACGCTATGATTTTCGGATTACCAAAGACGAAGAGTTTATCCGAATTGTCGGCAACTATTTGCATGAAGACGAATTGGTAAATAGAATGGCTAAGACTTACGACAATCCGGCAGGTAATCTCCAATCGGCCAATCCCGATCCGTTGCAACCGGCCAATACGGACGAACTAAACGAGAAAATGGTCCAAGCCTTAATTTATCTGAATAACCAGGATTGGAACGGTCGTCAGAAAACCATTCCCGTGGAGACGATCCGGCAGGTAATTAAGCTCCGGCAGAGCAACCCGGATGCCACGAAGGCGCAGTTGTGGAAAATGGTAAAAAAAGCAAAAATTAATGTGAGCAAACGCGAATATGATTTAATCTTAGTCTTGTGTTTTAATGAATTTAAGTAGGGCTTACTGAAAAAGTTTTAGCCATTGATCAATACTGAAAAAAAGATGGAATAAGCAATAAAATAATGTAAGGGAAAAATGAAAAGGGTATCAAAAACCTTGCATTTAAATTCAGTAAGCAACTCACCCTTTTTTGTTTTCCCTCTCTTTTGGATACCGAAATAGAGGAAAAAAAGTTCTGTCAAGGGATGAAATAAACCGATTTAATCAGCTTCATGATGGGACCCGAAGCATTCAGGTTACCTTCTATTGCTTTTAGCAAGAGAAGGCGAGGATGAGTTTCTTTTAGATAATGACTTTATCAGTAGACCCTAAGAAAACCGTAAATATCGGTACCCAAAGCGCTTATCCCAAGGCGCTTTTTTTTTGAGCATAAAAAACTTCAAGGATATCCAATTTACTACTACAATAGCATCGATACATCGAATCCTTGTTAAAGTAGATCCCCTAAACATATCTTTTTTTGTAATGAGAGGAATTATGTAGTCTTCCTAGAAAGTAAATACTAGTAATAGATACTTCCCTTTTCTCTGTGCCTCCGCGCCTTGGCGGGAGAATATTCTTTTGGCCTTAAATCTATTTCATATTCAAAAATAGCGAGAATGAGGAGCCATGGAATTACTTGAGAAGATCCGGCAAATAGGCGAAGTTCACGCCATCGACTTGCTCGGGGTGGCTGACATTACCAAATTCAAAAAAGAGATTGCGGCTATTGGCGGAGCTTTGGTTGGTGATTACCCAAGAGCTTTATCCATCGGGATTGTCTTGCCTCATAGCATTGTTGATCTGTTACAAGACCGTGAATCATACGAGAATATATTTCAATACCAGACCCATGCTTATCAAGTGATTAATGCACGTCTGGATACTTTTGGTTCATTGATCAGCTCGTTGATTCAAAAGAATGGGTACCGGGTGATGCCGGTTCCGGCAGCCGACAGGATTGACAATGACCGGGTTTGCGCTTCGGTATCCCATAAACTCGTTGCCCGATTGGCCGGATTCGGCTGGATCGGCAAGAATTGCCTTTTGATTAATCCGGATCACGGCCCCCGGATTCGTTGGACCACAGTGTTGACGGATGCGCCTTTGCTGGAAAACCGGGAAATCATGGAGAACCGTTGCAGGAATTGTCAAGAGTGTGTAAAAGCTTGCCCGGCGGGAGCAATCCTCGGTAGAAATTATATTGATGGCGAAGCACGTGAGTTACGATTAAACGTTGATAAGTGCCAAGCTTATTTTGAGAGTTTGAAGAGGCTAAACCGCCTGGATGTATGCGGAATGTGTTTGTATGCTTGCCCGTATGGAAGAAAGTCAAATAAATAGGAGGATTTGTTTTGAAGACGATTGGATTAATCGGGGGTATGAGTTGGGAATCTACCGCCCTATACTACCAGTTCATTAATGAAGCCATTAAAGAGCGTCGCGGCGGATTTCATTCGGCTAAATCTATTTTGTACAGTGTTGACTTTGAAGAGATCGAGAGTTGTCAGCGCAATGGAGACTGGAATCAAGCAGGAGAAATATTGAATAACGCGGCCCATGGCCTTGAAAAAGCGGGTGCCGATTTTATCATTATATGCACCAATACAATGCATAAAGTGTTCGATGATATTCGGAAAGATCTTCAAATTCCGGTGCTCCATATTGCCGATGCTACTGCGGAGGAAATTCAATCCCGGAAAATCAAAAAAGTTGGTTTATTGGGCACCCAATATACGATGGAACAAGATTTTTATAAAGCCCGGCTCCACCAAAACGGCATTGAAGTTTTAGTCCCGCCGGTAAATGATCGGAAGAAGATTAATGAAGTGATCTATCAAGAATTATGTTTAGGAAAAGTCCGGTCTGTTTCGAAACAAGAATATCAACGAATAATTCATGAACTGCAATTCCAGGGAGCCGAGGGAATCGTCCTGGGATGTACCGAAATTGGATTATTAATTAAGCAAACGGATGCCAAGGTGCCATTGTTTGATACTACTTATATTCATGCCATGAAAGCAGTGGAATACGCCTTAAAATAGCATGAAAATGAGAAAAGGAGGAGAAAAAATGAAAGATCATGGTTTTTTAAGCGGGATCTACGGTATGGCTTTTATCGGCGCGGCGGTCTATTTTATCCAGCATGCGACTACGTTTTGGACTGGTGTGTTGGGTATCGTAAAAGCCCTTTTCTGGCCAGCGATATTAGTTTACAAAGTATTGGAATTGCTTAAATTTTAAGTTAACAAACATCCCTCGGGTTTTCCGCTTCCAAAATGCTTCGTCTATTTCTGCAGGAACTCGCCTCTTGTCGTCGAAAAGTTATTACACATTTAAAGTAAGTCTCCACTCTCGGCTGGCAAGCTAGCCAAGGACGCATGAAAAGATGAAAATCCTCTGTGAACTCTGTGGCTAATTAAATTGGCCACAGAGACACGGAGTTCGCAGAGGCAAAACAGTATTTTCTAAGTAGGGGAAAAATGGACGCCGAACGGTTTATGAAAGAGTTGAGCTCCGACCGGTATTACCAGGATCAGATCGTTTTTGTCAAACATATACCGGGTAAGGCTGCCCAATATGGAGAAATCACTCCACCACTTGACCTCCAGCTTGAACAATTGCTGGCTGATCGGGGTATTATTAAGCTATACTCTCATCAGGCCGCTGCCATTTCCGCGATTCGGAATGGGCAACATACTGTGGTTGTCACGGGTACCGCCAGCGGCAAATCTCTTTGTTATCTCATACCCGCCTTGGAAAATTTTATTAAAGACCGAGAAACGCGGGCGTTGTTTCTTTATCCGACTAAAGCTTTGGCTCAGGACCAATTAAAGGCCCTAAACCGTTTATGCGAAGGCCTTAGTGTTATTCAACCGGTGATGGGCACATATGATGGCGATACTTCCGTCAATACCCGCAAGAATCTCCGCGATCGGGGCAATTTTGTTTTAACCAATCCCGACATGCTTCATCAGGGAATTTTACCCAAACACCCGGGATGGTCGAGTTTTTTCAGCCATCTTCAATTTGTGATTATTGATGAAATCCATTCCTACCGTGGTGTCTTTGGCTCCAATGTGGCCAATGTTATCCGGCGGCTGCAACGAATCTGCGCCAACTATGGCAGTAATCCAATTTTCATTAGTACCTCGGCTACGATTCATAATCCTTTGCAACATGCAGAAAGTTTATTAGGATTACCGATGTGTTTGATTGACAAAGACGGAGCGCCCCAGGGCAGTAAATATTTTGTTTTTTGGAATCCGCCTTACCTGGATCAGACCAAAACTGAACGCAAAAGCGCCAATTCTGAAGCGGCAGCTTTAATGACCGCACTGATCCGGGAAAGGATCCCAACCATCGCATTTACCAAAACCCGGGTCGTCACCGAATTGATGTACCGTTATGTTCAAGACCAACTAGAAAAACACAGTCCCACCTTGGCTAAGAAGATCCGGGCATACCGTGGCGGTTATCTGCCCGAGGAGCGTCGGGAGATCGAACGCCAATTATTTGAAGGGGAGCTTCTGGGAGTAACCAGCACCAATGCTTTGGAACTGGGAATCGATATCGGGCAGTTGGAAGCCTGCCTGTTAGTGGGTTATCCCGGTACCATTGCCTCCACTTGGCAACAAGCCGGACGGGCCGGCCGTTCCCAAGAGGAGTCGATCGTTGTTTATATTCCCCATCAGAACCCAATTGATCAGTATTTGGTTAAGCATCCCGATTATTTTTTCGAACAAAACCCGGAGTCGGCAGTGGTTGATCCCGATAATCCCCACATCTTGATGGGACATATCCGCAGCGCTGCATTTGAAGCGCCGCTTGCTGCCAATGATTGTTACAAGTTCGGCACTTTTGCTCCGGCTATCCTGGAGTTGTTGTCCGAAGCCGGTGAGTTGAAACAGATCAGTGGTAAGTGGTACTGGCGGAGTCCCGGCTTTCCAGCCGCCGAAGTCAGTCTGCGCAATATTTCCGATAATACTTTCAGTATCGTGGATATTTCTTCAACGCCCAACAAGGTCATCGGTACTCTTGATGAAGCCAGCGCCTATCAGCAGATATATACCGAAGCGATTTATATGCATGATGGGGAGACTTATTTTGTTAAAGAGATGAATGTTCCCCAAAAAATATCCTATGTCCAGAAGATCGAGGTCGATTATTATACCCAGTCCATCACCGAAGTTCAGATTACGACTACCGAAAAGGAGATCGAAAGTAACTGGCGGAACGCAGTAATCGGTTTTGGGGATGTTGAGGTGATGATTAAACCTTATTTATTTCGCAAGATTAAATTTGGTTCCCGGGATAGCATCGGTTTCGGCAAGATTAGTCTGGATCCGTCGTTTATGCAAACCAAGGCCTTTTGGGTAATCCCCCCCGCCAGTACTTTGCATCTAGTAAAAGAGTTCGGTCGTGAACCCATCGAAGGTTTACTGGGAATCGCCAATGTTATTTCGGAAGTATTGCCTTTCCTGGTGATGTGTGATACCGGAGATATCGGTTCGATGGTCGACCAAATGAACAATGGCGCTCCTTCGTTGTTTATCTATGATAAATATCCGGGCGGCATTGGATTTGCCCAACGTTCTTTCGACAAGGCCGAGCAATTATTTACGGCTGCTCAAGAATTAATTGCCGCCTGTACTTGTGAAGAAGGGTGCCCATCTTGCGTGGGTTCCCCATTACCACCCAATCCTCAATTGGATCCGGATACCACCCCTAAGGGTCGGATACCGGACAAAGAGGCAGCTTTGATAATTTTACATAATTTATTGGAATTAGAACCTTATATCCCATCAAGCAGCAAGAATTCTATCGCCGCCAATGTGGAACCGGATAGGCGGGTAGATTATCCGCCGTTGGTTAGATTACCGGATAAAGTGGAACAGCAGTTACGTCAGAAGTTGGCAGTTATAAGGAGGAAACGAAATGACAAACATTAAATACGGGATTATTGGCGGATCGGGATTCTATCATCCGGACTTGCTCAAGGATGTGCGGGAGATTCAATTGGAGACTCCCTATGGGGAAATTAAACCGCTTATCGGTTGGCTGGATAAACTGGAGGTAGCCTTTTTACCCAGGCATGGTCAGGATCACTCGGTATTACCGCACCAAGTCAACTATCGAGCCAATATTTGGGGTTTGCATAGCCTGGGTGTTGAAAAAATTATCGCTACTACTGCAGTGGGCAGTTTTAAACCGGAATTGCCTCCCGGTAGCATGATGATTGCCGACCAATTTTTGGATTTTACTAAAAACCGGGTAGCTACTTTTTATGAACAAGGAGATGTCCAGAAAGCGCATATTGATATTACGGAACCTTATTGCCCGGCTCTGCGAGTCTTTTTGGGCAAGGCCGCTGCTAAGATTAACCTTCCGGTTCAAATCGGCGGCTGCTATGTTTGCGCTGAAGGACCTCGTTACGAGACGGCTGCCGAGATCCGGATGTTCCGGATGTTGGGTGGCACTGTGGTCGGTATGACCGGCATTCCTGAAGTTGTCCTTGCCAGGGAATTGGGGATTTGTTATGCTAATTTAAGTACCGTGACCAATTGGGCGGCTGGAATTTCGGTGGAACCTTTGAATCATACCGAAGTAGTTCAGATTATGTCGTTAAATAAGGATAAACTCCGCCGACTGATCGGTAATTTTCTATTGGAAGTGAACGATGAGCTTAAATGCGGGTGTAGAAGATAAGCAGGAGACCAAAATGAACTGGAATACGATTGAATGGCGAAACGGTGTGCTGATAATATTGGATCAAACGTTGCTGCCGGGAGAAACTAAGTATATTAACGCTGAACGTTATGAAACGGTAGCTGAGGCGATCCGGCGGCTTCAAGTCCGAGGAGCACCGGCAATCGGTATTGCTGCGGCATTCGGGGTAGTCTTGGGAGCAAGACAGTTCCGGCATGAACCCGATTTTTGCGGACAAGTTAACCGGGTGATTCAGAAATTAGCTGAAACTAGACCGACCGCGGTTAATCTGTTTTGGGCTTTGGACCGTCAAAAAAAGGTAGTACAGTCGGGCAAAGGACTTGAGCTCAAACCGGAGCAGATCATCAACCGATTGGAAAAAGAGGCCATAACAATTGCCGCTGATGATGCGGTAATTAATCGCAAGATCGGAGAATTCGGAGCTTCACTGTTAAAAGACGGGATGACGGTTCTAACCCATTGTAATGCCGGCGCTTTAGCAACCTCAGCCTATGGGACTGCTTTAGCCGCCATTCGGGTAGCAGTGGAACAGGGTAAAAAGATTGCGGTTTATGCCGATGAGACCAGGCCGTTGTTGCAGGGAGCCCGTTTAACCGCCTGGGAATTAATGCAGGAAGGTATACCGGTTACCTTAATTACCGATAATATGGCCGCTTCCGTGATGCGGCTGGGTAAAGTTCAAGCAGTGATTGTAGGCGCCGACCGCATTACAGCCAATGGCGATGTGGCCAATAAGATCGGTACTTACGGCGTAGCGGTGCTCGCCAAAGAACATAGAATTCCCTTTTATGTGGCGGCTCCACTTTCAACCATTGATTTAAAGCTTAAGAACGGCGAAGAAATCCCTATTGAAGAGCGTGCGGCAACGGAAGTAACCTCCTTCGGAGGTACCGTGGTGGCGCCTGCCGGTGTAAAGGTTTTTAATCCGGCGTTTGATATGACCCCGGTCCGCTATGTGACCGGGATCATCACTGAATGTGGCATAGTAACGGGAGATTGGGAGAACACTCTAAAGAAGTGGAAAGATTCAACCATATAACGGTAAACGGTTGTAGACATGAAAACAGTGGGGACAAAACCATTTTCCTTCGGCTTTCAGCAGCTTATTTTTACCGCACTGGGGACAAATCATGGGCTTCACCTCTTTTATATACAGAATAGAGGCTGAGGGCTAAAAAGTCTAGTTTGAAACCAATGGCCAATCTGGTTGATATTGGTTCCAAATCAAATAAATTACAGGTTTATCCTTTTGCCATTTGGGATACTAAGAGCAGGAAATCTCAAAATGGTGAAAGGAAGGAAAACTGTGGCAAAAAAGAACGCGTATCAGAAGTCGACCTTGAAGAATCAAGAGGAGATGGGTCAGGAGATTGTGCCAAAGAGCGATCTGGAAATTGGTACCGAATTTACTCATCAGTCCTCTTCCTCTGAACAAGGGATAAACAAAAAGCAACAGCAACAGAAGAAGGATTGAATTCTTTCCTATTCATGATATTCAGACTTCCAAGTTTGAATGCATGAGTTATGCGATGAGAGTTTTCGAATAATAATGTTGGAATGATGATTGGAAGGGGTTTTTTAACAACCCCCTTTTTTTATGTTAAAAAAAGCCATTTTTTAGTGACCTTTACCGGAAGGTACAGCGCCATTATACTAGACATACTCACAGGGAAAATCCATCAACAATAAAATGGAGATTCTTTGCTATTGGCTCTGCTATAGAGTATTGTTGAAAAATCCGGACCTATTTTGACCTAACCCTTGCCCTTCCCCTTTGAAGTGGCTCGAATAGCGGATTCAAATGGAAGGGTAACCTTGACCGTTGCCGCCTAAAAGTATCTAAACCCCAAAGGAAACACGCACAACGTGTGCGAGAGTACTCTCCCACTTTAGGGGAAAGCTCGCCTTCAAGAAGACGACGAGAGCGATTCTGACTAACAATTGTCTTAAATAGAGCCTTGATTTTATATAAAAGTTCTTGGATGGTTAATGTAATCCGGCCTAAGGGGGTATTTTGTAAAAAAGCAGGAAGAGATATTCGATTGTAGAAGTGTTTAGCAATTATTGTAAATTAATTCGTCTATTAAAGTAAAAGATAGGAGGGAAAAATGCCGTTTATTAATTTAAAACTTGTGAAAGGACAAACAACTCCAGATCAAAGGCAGAACATAAGTAAGGGTTTAACTGAATTAATTGTACGTGTAATGGGAAGAGAAAGAGATTTTACGGTTATAACCATCGATGAATTGGAAAAAATCAATGGATAATTGGTGGTAAAACGATTGAACAATTAAATGATAAGGCCCGAAAAGTATCATTTGTGAATATCAAGATATCAAAAGGTACCAGCAACCCGGAAGAAATGGCAAAGATGATGAAAGAAACCCAAAATTTGCTGGTGAATATCTTAGGCAATTCGGAAGAAGCGAATTATTTTATAATTGACGAATTGAATCCTGATGCTTGGGGATTTGATGGTATACCCATGACAATAAGAAATAAAACCTCAAAGTAAGAGGCGATTTTCCATGGCAAATTTTCTCGGAATGCTGGCCAAACATCGATTAGAATAATCCAGAAAATAAGCTTGAGTAAGAAAGTCCAAAATTTGGAGGAGTTAAGGTAAGGAAATGGTTCAATCAATAATCCATATCGCTCTGGTTGTGAAAGATTATGATGAGGCAATCGAGTTTTATACTAAGAAGCTTAATTTTGCATTAATTGAAGATACTTTCCAGCCCGAACAAGATAAACGGTGGGTAGTCGTATCTCCCCCCGGTTCAGTCGGTACAACAATATTACTTGCACGAGCATCCAAACCGGAACAGGAGTCTTTTATCGGCAACCAGGCCGGCGGCAGAGTCTTTCTATTTTTAAACACCGATGATTTTTGGAGAGATTACCATGAAATGCTCTCAAGAGGGATCGAATTTGTAAGAGGGCCCAAAGAACAGTCATATGGGACGGTTGCGGTATTTAAGGATTTATACGGGAACCTGTGGGATTTGGTACAGCTCCGAGAAGATCATCCCTTGATGAAACGAAGTAAAGTAATATTTTTAGTATAATATATTGACTTGAAGCATTGCATGGCATTATGATAAATAAACAAAACAATCTTTCCAGGAGTGAAATCAATTGAACGATACCGAAGTACGCGTGAGATTTGCCCCCAGTCCAACCGGGTATTTACATATCGGCGGGGCCCGGACTGCCCTTTATAATTGGTTATTTGCCAGACACTGCGGGGGAAAATTTATTTTACGGATCGAGGACACCGATCGTAACCGTTATGTGCCCGACGCTTTGACCGATATTATGGCCAGTCTCCGTTGGTTGGGGATGGATTGGGATGAAGGTCCCGAGGTAGGCGGCGATTACGGCTCCTATTTTCAATCGGAAAGGCTGGAACTTTACCAGAAATATGCCCAGCAACTGGTGGACGAAGGAAAGGCCTATCGCTGCTATTGTAAATCGGAACGTTTGGAATCATTACGTAAAGAGCAGGAATCCAATAAACAAAAAGTGGGTTATGACCGTCATTGCCTGACTCTTACAGAGGGCGAACACAGGGAACTTGAAACAAGCGGCGCCCGTTTTGTGATACGGTTCAAAATTCCCCCCGGAAGAACGGGTGTTTATGACCAACTACGCGGTGAACTTAATTTTGACAATGACACGATTGATGATTTTGTGCTGTTGAAATCGGATGGTTTTCCAACCTATCATCTGGCCAATATCATTGATGACCATTTGATGAAGATTACGCATGTCATGCGGGGCGATGAGTGGCTGGTCAGCACACCGCGGCACATCCTTCTATATCAGGCTTTCGGTTGGGAACCGCCCCTGTTTGCCCATTTACCGATTTTTTTGGCGCCCGGCGGCGGAAAGCTGAGTAAACGTCACGGCGCCACCAGTGTCAAGGAATACCGGGATAAAGGATATCTTCCGGAAGCTCTGAATAACTTCTTGTTATTATTGGGCTGGAATCCGGGCACCGATCAAGAGATGTTTTCGTTGAAAGAGGCAGCCGAGGCCTTTACGATTGAACGGATTAACGCCTCCCCGGTGGGGTTGTCTTTTGATAAACTGGACTGGTTTAATGGGGTCTATATTCGCAGCCTTTCCACGGAAGATTTGGCTAACCGCTGCTTGCCGTATTTACAGCAAGCCTGCCTGTTGCCTGATCCGTGTCCCAATGATCGGTATCAGTATTTGTTACAGATTATCCCGCTGATTCGGGAGAGATTAAAGGCCGTGCCTGAGGTCGCCGAGATGACCAACTACTTTTTGCAGGAGGATATTCCAACACCTACCAGAGAACTTCTAATCCCCAAGAAGATGGATGGTGCGCAAACTTTGGCTGCTCTTGAAGGGGCGGCTCAGGCGCTGGCAGGAGTATCATCGGAGTTTATAGAGTCTGAGATGGAGGAGGCTCTTCGGAACAAGGCTCAAGAATTAGAGCTTCATGATGGACAGGTATTTATGCCGATCCGGGTGGCTATCACCGGCCGCACCGCTACTCCGGGCATTTTTGAGACAATGCATGTGTTGGGAAAAGAACGAGTGATCAAGCGGATTGAGAATGCGATTGGGGTTTTGAAGTAATTTAGGTTTTTCCTGTTCTTGACATTAACTTCTGCTTGACTGCCTCTATGATGGCTGTTATAATATAATATGCGCGTTGGGGGATCGTCTAACGGTCGGACAACAGACTCTGACTCTGTCTATGAGGGTTCGATTCCTTCTCCCCCAGCCAAAGCAGCTATTAGGAATTAGTTATTTGTAACTGGTAAAAGAAGGGTATGAAGTTGACAAATTGGTAACCAGAAAACCAATGACTAGTAACTAATAACCAATTAATGTGGTCCTATCGTCTAGAGGCCTAGGACATCGCCCTCTCACGGCGGAGACACGAGTTCGAATCTCGTTAGGACTACCAAA
>DNPP01000153.1:30589-47480 GCA_003501365.1 Bacillota bacterium | reverse complement strand
ATCATAGTAATCCAAAAATATGCAATCTTTTATACTTAATACCAAATTTCCCTAAATTTAATTTTGCTTTTTCTGAAAATAAACTTGGATTCTCATGCTATACATTATTGCTGATGAAAAAAAAGAAGGATAACCCTTCCTTAACTCAGGAGTTTCAGTAAAGATTTTTCAAATCACTTACCAAGACCCGATAATTTAAAAGATAATCCCATTATTTAATATCCTTCTGGAATCTCAAATAACGAATTCGCTTGACCACCCGGTTTGATATTAGTGTAATCCATCGTACTGGTTTCTTTGCCTTTAGCGTCCTTGATTAGAGTTCGTACTACAAATCCCAATTTATTGGCAATCCACTGAACCATGACTTCAAATTTTTTCTCCTCGTAGGTATATTGAATATCCTGATAATCATGTCCATTTAAATTTTCATTCCCAATAACAGCTTTTTCAGGTGGTCAATCAATACTTTATGAATATTGTCGTCGCCGTATACAAGGGAAAATGAGTAACCTTTTCCCTAAAAAAGCGACCAGAATATTTGTCAATAAGCAGGACATTATTAAATACATTTGGTCAGGAAAGGCCATGAATGAAAACAATCGAGCCATAATCTTTGAGCAATATTTAGAACTAATCGTCATAGAAGAATGTGTAAAAGATTTTCGAAATGTATTTACCAATAAGGATTTGGCTGCTCTTCATGGCTTTATCAAAAAATACATAAACTGTTCCATCAGTAACTTGCGATCATTTGCCAACGGATTAAAGAAAGATATAGACGCCGTAGAGCAAACAGTCACCAGCCCATATAGTAATGGATTTGTAGAAGGAAATAATCATGATTGAAGCTGATAAAACGTCTAATGTATGGAAGAGCAAAATTACCTCTTTTAAGGGCCAAGGTTCTGCCGCAGCCTTTTTTTATTGCCACTTCTACCCAAAATTCCGGAGAACCCAGTTTGACCGAAATATGCGACAACCCATCCTCTTCTCATTTCAAATCCTCCATTTATTGTTTTAGTTGATTATAGAGTAAATAAAAGTGGTTCCTGTTTAAATAAAATAAACATTTACTTGGTTATAAAGTTAACTCAGCATGGGAAACATGCCGTGAATAAACACAAGCGCGTGTACTAGTTTTCCAAAAATCAAAGGCTCACAAAATCGCCGATTAAAGCAATAACAAAACTCATTGAGATATTTATTCAGGTGTTTATCGGGAAGGCCATGATATGTCCCAATAATATAGGATTTAGAGTTTGATATTACAACGTTTGCCCATTTAAGATAGAGTTGGCTGTTGCTTTGTCATTACTAGCTACAATCACTTCATGAATGTAATCTTTAATCGTGGTGAGTGATTTATAATCATCGGAACGCAAAGTACTGCCCTTTCAATCATTTGCGAAATAGCAGAAGTAACCGCTTCGGCTTTTAAGTTTTCCAACACTTTAATTTTAGCAAACAGAGGCGCGCCATACTTGTTTAAACTTATCGAAACCAGAGGTCCCTGAATCAAATTTATAACCAAAAATATTTAAATAATTTGAGTAGCAAAGAAATACAAAGTGAATCAAATTACTCCCGAACTAATGTTTTGAATAAATTGAACAATGTATTCGTTCTAAGCGATTGAATCTTTCGTATCCACAAGGCTTTTCTTGATTCATGTCGAATAGATATACTAAATTCCCATAAATAAAAATTACATGGATTCGGAATAATCCGGTCAGTATCAGGATGCTTAAGTGGAACCTTTACCCCTAATGGCAAAACCCTATTCGAGGATTGGGATGAATATCTATTGCCTAAGGTTTCACTCTGGATGAAATACAGGTGAACTGCCAATAAGGCTTAAGCAATTATAATTACTACATAGAAAATTACTGGAATATTTGAAAAAAATCAAAGTCCTATTAGGGAGGAATCGTTAGTGCGAGTTACTATAAAGGATATTGCAAAGCTTGCAGATGTGTCTGTTACAACAGCTTCCATGGCGCTGAACAACAAAAAGGGAGTAAATGAGGAAACGCGCTTGAAAGTGTTGAATATTTCAAAAGAATTAGATTATCATCCAAATAAAAATGCGCGCAGTCTGAAGACATACAAAACTTTAACTATTGGACTTATTGTGCCTGAGATAACAAACCCTTATTTTGCCTCAATTGTTGAATGCATAAGAAAAGAATTCGAAAATCTTGGTTATACTCTTCTTTTTGGTGTATCAGGAGATGAAATAAAAAACGAACAAAAATATGTTTTTGAGTTTATCGAGAGAAATGTTGAAGGAATTATTATTGTGCCTACGAATGCTGTTATTGCAGATTTGAGCCATCTTTATTATCTTAAAAGAATAAAAATGCCTTTTATATTTTTAGCGACAAAATATGAAGGGATACCCGCAAATTGTGTAATGACAGATCTTTATAATGGGTCATACTTGATTACTAAGCACTTATTAGAGAACGGACATGAAAAAATATTTATGATTACTGTAGATAGAAGACTTTTGACATCAAATATGCGGCTTAATGGATATATGGATGCATTCCGCGATATGAAGAAAAAGTATAAGGATGAATGGATATATGAGACCTTACCAGATTTTGAACATGGCTATGAGGCATCACAAAAAATTATCCAAAAAAAGCCGGATGCAATAATAACCATAAATGATATTTTAGCATTTGGAGTACTGAAGTTTCTAAAAGATATAAAAATTAAAGTGCCCGAAGAAATATCCGTAGCAGGTTACGATGACATAATTTTTGCTTCCATTTCGGAAACTCCATTAACCACTGTACGTCAGCCTATTGAATCTATTTGTGCAAAAGCAGTGGAACTAATTCTGAAAGAAATCAGGTGTGAAGAGTTGACATCTGAAATATACTATTTTAAACCTGAATTGAAGATAAGGGATTCTACCCGTCAATAATTAATAAACAAATTATAAAAACATCTGGTATCCATTATTAAATAATTTTTCCTATTATTAAAGCTCAAGGAGCCTAGATAGCCCCTTGAGCTCAAACATAAACATAATAAGCAACACTATAAGATAAAACTATCAATCCCTAATTGCCTTAAATCAGCTTGGAATAAGTTAATAAGACCGTCAATTACCGAATTTTAGGTGATGATTTAAAAACCTTTACTAAAGGATCTCCCTTAAATATTACTTTAACACCAGTATCTATATTAGCACTTGGGGTATCACCAAACTCGGGGTAATTCATATTCTTAAACTGTCCCGGGTGTGCCGCTGCGTAAAGATTCCAGAAAGAAACAACACCCGTGAGATAAGGATCCTGCACTACAGAACATGCAAGCTCTCCCCTTTCAATCATTTCCATAACAGAAACATCATTGGCATATCCACATACAAGAACTTTACTGTCACCAGAATTTCTGCCAACGTTTACAGTAGCTTTAACTGCTCCAGTAGCCGGGACACCATGAGCACAGAATATCGCATTGATTTCAGGATGAGCTTGTAGCATAGCGGTATTTACCGATTCAGCCTTATTAAGATCCCCCTCATCATTAACTGTAGCAACTACTTTAGCTTCGGGAGCAACACTTGCAAGTCCAGCTTCAAACCCTTTAACTCTTCCTTTAATTGCATCTAAACCGGGAATCCCGGTAATACCTACTCGCGCCTTGTTGCCTAATTTTTCGCCAATTGCCTTACCCGCCGCGAAACCAGCATTGAAATTATCTGGCCCGATGAAGAGTAATCTCTTGCTCTTTGGCGAGTCTGAGTCAAAACACAAAGTAGGGACTTTCATTTTTATGGCTGTATTTATTGATGCAACCAAAGTATCTGCGTTACCCGCTGTAACAGCTATACCCTTAGCTTTCTTGGCCACTAATTGTTCAACAGCCCTTGCTTCACCGGCAGCATCCCATTCCGCTGGGCCTTGAAGTTCGGTTACTATATTCGGTCCTACAGTTGCAGCCGCATCCCTAAAACCAGCATAACACCAATTAAAAAATTCGCTACCTTTTAAGAATACAACCATTCCATATAATTCCTTAGCTTTTGGTTTAGGAGCAGCATTTCCAATGGCTGCATATCCTGTAAACAATAGAATTAATGTAGTAACTAATAATAAAGAAGTTAGTTTTTTCATAGTTTTCATTCCCCCTAATAATTTTTTTGATGAAGCACGTAATATCAACCATTAAAGCCCTGAATTACCACCCCCTTTCAATTTGTAACGTTTTTCATAAACATTATTGAGGTGAATATTACATGTTATTTTACAAAAATTCGCCTCCACTTATTTTGTTATTTTTTTTCAAAATAATTTCATAGCGTTTTTTAACCAATCTTTTTTCATTTTGTTCATTAACAAAAATACTAAATAATACTGCTATAAGCAGCATTCCTCCATTTACAATGTCATACCAAAATGTATCTATCCCTGACATTACAAAAGCATTATTAATTATGGCAAGGAAAGTAATGCCTAAAACTGTACCACCTATTGTACCAGTTCCTCCATATAGACTCGCACCACCAATTGCTACAGCAGTTATTGCTTTCATATCCGTCATATTACCTTGTCCCCAATGTGCTGCTCCGTATTTTGCAGCACCCAGAATTCCAGCGATTCCGGCGAAAAATGCACAAAGTGCATAGATGACTATTTTAACAAATCTTATATTAACACCTGATAATCTAGCAGCTTTTTCACTACCGCCAATAAAATATATCTGTCTGAAAAACTTATGGTTATTAAGTAGTATACTGAAAATAATGACCAGTATCAAAAAACAAAACATTGGTATATTTAGGCCTAGAATTTTACCTTGCCCCAACATTGTGAATGTTTCATCGAAACCCGATATTGCCGAACCATCGGTAATAGCCAAATTTATGCCTTTTAAAGTAAACATCACACCCATAGTAATAATCATAGGATGTACCTTAAGTATATCCGAAAGCATTCCATTGATTACACCTATTACGATACAGAGTACCAGCGTTAGTAAAATTGACGGTATTATTGGCAGTCCTGCATTTAGCATTAATTTTGCTGCAATAATTCCGGCAAATGCAAATACCGAAGTCACCGAAAGGTCGATCCCTCCGGTAATTATTACAAATGTCATACCTAATGCAACAATTGCGTCAAACACAAAGTTCATTGCCAAAATTTCAATATTATAAGGCGTTAAAAATAAGGGAAAAATTATTTGCATAATTGCAATAATTGCTATCATAAAACCTATTAAAGCCAAATGCTGGACATTTAATTTGCCAGTTATAGATTTAATTAATTGTTTTTTGGATATTTTTTTGATCTTCATTATTAACTCCTCACTTTATGGCATGCCTAATGACTTCATTCTGTTTTAACTCTACTTTGCTGTTTTCTAGAACTGCAGTTATTTGCCCATCTTTAAAAACAGCTATCCTGTCACTCAAGCCTATGCACTCAGGAAGCTCGGATGTAATCATGATTATTGCCATTCCTTGATTGGTCAGTTCTCTTAGTTTATTATGAATTAAGGCTTTTGCGCCTACATCGACTCCCCTCGTTGGTTCGTCCACTATTAGAACCTTAGGATTTGGGCAAATCCACTTTGCCAGTAATACTTTTTGCTGATTTCCGCCACTTAAATTTATAACCTTCAGCTCATTATTGGTTGAGAAAATAGTCATTTGTTCAGAAAGAGCTAAAGACTCTTCCTTAATAACCTTATTTTTCAGAAACCCCATTTTGGTAATAAACTTATCAAGATTCGCTGATATAAGGTTCTTACATATACTAAACGTTGTAAAAAGGCCCAAAACCTTCCTGTCTTCCGTCAGATAACAAACACCATTTTTTATAGCATCACGTGGAGTTTTAAAACGGACCTTCTTACCTGTCAAGAATATTTCCCCCGAGGTAAGCTTGTCCGATCCAATAAGCGCTTTTGCAACCTCAGTACGGCCAGAACCTACAAGTCCGTAAAAGCCAAGCATCTCACCTTTCTTCAGTATAAAACTCACATTATTAAAGAAACCAAATCTTCCAAGATTTTTACACTCAAGGACAGTTTCTCCAACTATGGAACTTTTCTCAGGATACAGATTAGTAATTTCTCTGCCTACCATATTCTGTATTACCTCATTAGAATTTGTTTCAGAGGTTTTTTTAGTATAGATTAAATGGCCATCCCGCAGGACACTAATTCTGTCGGAAATATCAAAAATCTCAGATATTTTATGGGAGATATAAACTATAGATATTCCGGATTTAACAAGCCCGCGAATAAGCTCAAATAACATCCTTGTTTCGTTTTCCGACAATGATGAAGTCGGCTCATCCATTATCATAATTTGGGGGCCCAAAGCAATAGCCTTTGCTATCTCCACAATCTGCCGCATCCCTACGCTCAATTGTCCGACCATTCGATCGGGATCGATATTTATACCAATCTTGTCGAATACTTTTTTAGCCTCATTTCGCATCTCATTATGCTTTATAAATCCAAAAGAATTTGTAATTTCCCTTCTCAGATATATATTTTGCGCAACTGAAAGGTTAGGTGACAAACTAAGCTCCTGATGTACTATACTTATTCCTGCATGCATCGCTTGTATGGGATTATGGAATACCACTTTCTCACCATTCAAATAGAGTTCACCATTATCAACTGGTATAATTCCGCCAATTATTCTCATCAATGTTGTTTTGCCGGCGCCATTTTCACCAATAAGTGCATGTATTTCTCCTCTTTCAACTGAAAAATTTATCTTTTTAAGAACATTATTTTCATCGAAACTTTTATCAATATCTACTACTCTCAAAATATCATTAACCATTTAAAATAACTCACTCCTTTCTTTTGCCCTTGTTGGTTATTGCATCTATAGTTACAGCTAATATTAAAATAATACCTATCGAAGCTTGCTGCCAATTAGAGGAACCACCCATGAGAATAAAACCATTTGCAATAAAGGCCAACATCAAAACACCTAGAAAGGTTCCCATCAAACTGCCTTCTCCACCCAGCATACTTGCTCCTCCAACAACAGCAGCAGCAATCGCCTTCATTTCATATCCTGAACCAACATTTGCAAAACCCATTCGATTGTTGGCAGTCATAAATACAGCGGCTATATAACAGAATAACGCACTGATTATGTATCCCGCCATGTTTATACTAAATACACGCATTCCACTCAAACGGGCAGCATCTATATTTGCCCCTGCAAAAAATGCTTGATTAAGAGGCTTCCAAGTCTTTAATAACATTCCCAGAATAATTAATATAACTAAAGTTAGAATTAGTATAATAGGAATACTAATAATGTTTTTCCCCACTTTGGCTACAATAATTTCAAATCTTCCAAAATCTATAAATGCTTTATTAGCATCAGTAATGGTTACAAACTGACCAAGGGTTAGCATCACAGCGATACCTCTCGCAATCGACATAGTTCCTAAGGTTGCTATAAAAGGTGCTATTTTACCTTTTAAAATAAGAAGACCATTTAAAACCCCGAATGATATTGCAACGATAAGCCCCAAAAGCAAAGATAATGATACAGGTAATTTAGATTTAATTGATAGTGCAATAATTACCGAAGTCAATGCAAGTACTGAGCCAACCGATAAATCAATGCCTCCAAGAATCAAAATAAGAGTCATTCCCGCCGCCAATAACATATCATAGGTCATGAGCGAAAACACAGCCTTTAAATTTTTCCAATCTAAGAAAGCATCTGGTCTAAATATTGAAAGAAATAAAAATATAAGACCATTAATTAAAAAAAGAATGAAAACCCTTGAAGTTAATATATCTTTATAATTTTTATTTTCAAAATAAAATCCATGCCCTTTTTTTCTATTAAAAGTTGATTCTTGTTTCACGTTACTCTTCCTTTCATGGACATCAATGCCTTATGCCAAAAAATATTCAACATAACACTTACTACACTAGTAGTTATTCAGTAATACTATTTTGTTTACCAAATCCGATGACTTGCTTTAAATTAATTAAATGCATGATACAAATACTACTTATAACAAACTGGGAAAAACCTTATTATAATGCTTTCGAAGATGATAATACTTCCTTCACCACATTATACATTTTTTTATATTTGTAATAATTCTCCAAGTATAACTCATGCTTTTTTTCACTAGGATAAAACACATTTCTAACATTAACGAGTCTTTCAACTGCATGTGAAATAGATGAATATGTCCCTGTTGCCACTCCAGCAAGTATTGCTGCACCGAGACAACCTGCTTCGGCAACATTTAGAGCGACAATTTCTCTCCCCAAAATGTCTGCTTTTATCTGTAGCCACAGATCAGAATTGGCACCACCTCCAGCGGCCCGTAATTCATTTATATGAATACCTGCGTCATTAAGACATTCAATATTATATAAGATTTCATAATTTACGCCTTCCAGCATAGCTCTATAAAATTTACCAGGTGTAACGTCAAACCCTAAGTCAAATATGGCACCTCTTGCGGAGGTATCCATATACGGAGTACCACTTCCGGCGAAATGAGGTAAAACAAGTATATTGGTAGGCTCTCGCCATGCCTTTTTATCTAGAATAGAATATACATTTTCGCCTATTTTTAAAGATTCGGCAAGTTCCGCGGCAGCAAAATTGTCCCTATACCATTTCAATAAGGACCCTGCCGTGAAATTAAAGGCATACGTTGCAAACATGCCGTCAATTGCATGTGGCACACAAGAAAACTTATTTTTCAGCATGCTCTTGTTTAAAAACGGTTTGTTAAAAGCAGGAATTATGCATTCTGTAGTTCCTATGTTGTCTATTGCCAGACCTGGCTTAATAATTCCACCCCCAATTGCTGCACATATCTGATCATGGCCTCCTGTCACGAGGCTTACTTTTTCTGGCAAACCAACCTCATTTGCAATTGTTCGGCTTATGCTCCCAACAACTACCCCAGATGCCACAGGTTTTGAAAATGCTTTACAATCTATTTCTGCAGCCTCAAATATGGAATTTTCCCATTCTTTTTTAATAATATTAAAAGCCATGGTTCTGGATGCAAGCGAATAGTCTAAAACTGAAACATTACCCAATTTATACAATATGTAATCGCCAAATAACATAAACTTCCAAACTTTCTTGTATATCTCGGGCATTTTCTCTCTAAACCACATTACTTTACAAATAGTATACATCGGATGTGCATGTAAACCTGTATACTCCATAATCTTATCTAGCCCTATTACGGTTTTTAAACGTTCACACTGTTCCTCGCCTCTGGTGTCCATATATAATTGACTATTATAAAGAACTCTTCCATTAACATCTATTGGAACGGTAGATTCGCCCAAAGAAGACGTAGATATAGCTGTAACTTTATCTCCTTTATTACTTTTAACGGCACCAGCTATTACATATTTTGTAGCTTCCCAAACTTTCTCAGGATCTATTTCAAAATGCCCAGGGCCGTTATTTATTATGCTATACTCCTTGTACGCATACGATGATAGATTTCCGTTCTCATCAAATATGGAGGCTTTGCATCCTGTTGTCCCTATATCCAATCCCATCAATGCCACACAAAACACCTCATCTTAATGCATAATTTGTCCACCAGATAAATTGAATGCCTGCCCGGTTATATAGGATGAATCATCACTAGCAAGAAATATTACTGTTCGAGCAATATCACTAGCCTTTCCCAGTCTTCCCAATGGTATTTTACTTTGTAAGTAAGGCATGACATCTTTAGGATCCATATTCCTCTTTTTAGCATAGTCTTCCATTTGCTGATCCCACATTGGTGTATAGACCACGCCCGGACATATGGCATTGACCCTTATACCATCTTTTGCAAACTCCATTGCAAGTGATTGGGTTATCCCTATTACTCCAAATTTGCTGGCACAATATGCCTGATATTGACTATTACCAGCCTTTCCTGATTGTGATGACATATTTATAATAATGCCTTTTTTTCTTGGAAGCATTTGCCTAATTGCAGCCTGACATCCCAAAAAACATCCTTTCAAGTTTATATTCATGGTCAAATCCCATATTTCCTCAGTATGATCAAGAAAAGGCAAGATTTTCGAAATTCCTGCACTATTAACCCATATTTCAATCGGTCCAAATTTTTCTTTAATTTCTTCCGCAGCTGCATCAACAGCATTTTTTTTGGAAACATCAAAAGCCCACGCTTGTGCATTTCCATTTAATTGGCGGATCTCTGATGCTACATGTTCTGCTGCATCTTTTCTAACATCTGTAACAGCTACATGAGCCCCTTCCTTTGCTAGTTCATGGCATATTGATGCACCAATCCCACTTCCTCCACCAGTTACTACTGCAACCATATTTTGTAATTTCATTTTATCGCTCCCTTTGGATATACTATAACTTTAAGTGAATCGCCATTTTTCATTAATTTCAGTCCTTTATCAAAATCTTCAATGGGTATCCTATGCGTTATGATTGATTTAACATCTATTTTTCCCTCTGACAATAATTCAATCGCCTTTTTCACATGTTCAGGCCTTGAATCGGAAACTCCAACTATCCGCAACTCACCATAATGAACAATTCGGCTGTCAATATTTATAATGGAAGAACTTTGGGGTATACTTGCAAAAAAACAAACACACCCACCTTTACGTACATAACTGATTGATTTCTCATGAACTTCCTTGACAGGTGCGGCAACGATTACAACATCCACACCCAGCCCGCCTGTCCTTTGCTTTATTAATAAATTCAAATCCTCGCTTGCATTATTTATTAAAAAAACATTTTTTAAGTTGCGTAATAGATTAATCCTTTTTTCAGAATTATCCGCTATCATAACATCTTTTGCTCCTAAAGCTTTGGCCAATTCAGCATGGAGTGCTCCCAGAGGACCACCACCTATAATCAGTATTGAATCACCATTTTTAACTCCGGCAAGTTCCTGCCCGTTTATAGCGCAACTCAAAGGTTCACTCAATGTTGCCGCTTCGTCTGATACTGATTCCGGGACTTTTATTACATTCCCTCTCGCAATAGCAAATTCCGGAATTTCGATATATTCTGCAAAAGCACCATCTAGCGCATTGCTTATTGGTTGACTATTAGGACATATATTGCCTCTGCCGATAGAACAATAATAACAACTTCCACAGCTAATTGTAGTAGCAAGGGTTATTCTGTCACCAGTTTTAAAATCTTTTACTTTTGATCCTGTATGAGTAATATACCCAACCATTTCATGCCCAATAATACGAGGCGGTTGGCAGCGGGGATTCCCGACAGTTGCTAATTTTAAATCCGAACCACATATTGCGCAACATTTTACCTTAGCGATTATATTAGCTTCGCTAGGCCTTGGTTCAGGTCTATTTTCAATTCTTACATCTCCGGGTCCATAATATACGATTGCTTTCATTAAAGCGTCACCTCAATTTAGCAAAAATTAATATTTGCATTTATACGACTGATTTCATGTTAATCAATAATTCTCTGCAAAACTTCATATCTTCAGCTATCCTCGAAATAGTATCTTTCTACCATTAAATCTTCACCTCTAATCTTTCCGATGTTCTCCTTGTTGCAGATGTGGTGTTATAAGCCATATCATGATTAATTACTGATTATTTAAACCTATTTGCTTTATTTGCAAGATTTTAATAAGGTTAAGATCAAAAGAAATTACCTGGCTCCCCGAATAATGTGAGATTCAATATGAAACATTACATTTTTTTTGCATTGCCTTTAGACATTTGTTCATATGGTTTTTGCGTTTAAATGAAGTATTTATGCGAAACGTTTCGTATAAAAATATAGTTCAACGCCTTTTACATTTTTCCTTCTTTATTCTGCATATTTTTTATTGCTTCGCTTTCATGTCATATGAAATGCTTGGGCTTTTCCAAGAATCTTTTAATTTACAGCCTAATTTATATTATAAGTCATACTCCAATGTATATTTTGTTATTAAAACATTGCGATTATATAATCAAATTTCAAAGTGCCTATCCCATAGCAGTCATATGTTTCGATTATATATGTATTTGAAACGTTTCGTATAAAAGTATAGTTCAATGCCTTTTACATTTTTCCTTCTTTATTTTACATATTTTTTATTGCTTTGCTTTCATGTCATATGGAATGCTTGGCTTTTTCCAAGACTCTTTTAATTTACAGCCTAATTTATATTATAAACCATACTCCAATGTATATTTGTTATTAAAACATTGCGATTTTATAATCAAATTTCAAAGTACCTATCCATAGTAGTCTTCTGTTTCGATTATATATGTATTTGAAACGTTTCGTATAGAAATATAGTTCAACGCCTTTTGCATTTTTCCTTCTTTATTTTACATATTTTTTTCCCTTCAATACCCTATGATAGAAATGAAAAGCATGTTAAAAATACTGGATTCGATCAAAAGGTTGAAACAGAAGTTCGTTATATAACTCCAAGACTAAATTAATATGAACCGACTGGAGCAGATATATAATGTGACTTTTCTCAGGATATTGGATGTAGGTAAATACAATAAAACGATAGGTTCCATCATTGTAGGAGCAACACGAATACCACATAGCTTCTATAACCATGTGAAACACATTGTATAATGGCTTAGTTATTATTGTAAAGACTTATTATACCAATTATTTAACAGTTGTTGGCATATCAAGATTGTTAGGGCCAAAATGTTTAAGAATAACCATCGGTTCCCATTTGCTAGCGTTACTAATCGTAACCCCATTCTTTGCCGCATCTTCACTTACAAAATATTCATCGCCACTTAACTGACCAAATTTAAGTATAGTTGCAGATTCTGCATCGTTAAATACTCCGAAACTTCCATGGCCTTGAATGATTACACACCCATATGCAGCATTATCATGAATTGTCACTGTGCATCTAGGCATCACCGTTAATTCTTTTGCAGATATATAGGGATTCGCATAACATATCCATCTTTCTATATGACAATTATCTGAATCTACACATTCAATAGGAGGCCGAAAGTATTTTCGCTTGTAATCAGGATCTACATTCTTCTCCCAATCCAACATACTAAGAATATAATCTACATCATTTTTTTTATCTTCTGGGCAAATTCCATTCAAATGTTTCCGCAAAAATACCTCTCCTGATACAACGTTTTCATAGGCAGATGCTATATCGCTATTCCATTGAGGTTCATATGTAAGTATTGAGCCCGGTGCATGTAATACTCCTGTTGGAGTGTACCATCCCGTTCCAAGTTCTATCCTATAAGCACGCGAAAGTTCAGTAATACGTATATCTCTTTTATCATAATCAATAAGTCTTTGTCGAACATCTTCTTTTGATACTATCGGGTCAAATCCAAAATAAGTGACTGGCAACTCTCCCAAATAATTGTTAAGTTGCTTGGGAAAATAATATGACTCGGGTTTCCCATGCATTCCTACTTGGGATGCAGCTTCTTCATTCGGGTGAAAATGATGGTATAATGGCGTGCCATAATCAAAAAACTTTGCAAAAATTGGCCATGTGCCATATTTCAAATACAATTCCTCTCCAATAAGTTCCTTCCCTAGTATATCACAAGCATCTTTAAACAGAAATTTATCCTTGCTATTACCAGAGACAGAGACATAGCTTAATCCTTCGTCAATAAGTGTTTCTGGGCCATTTAAAGGTCTAACAATAGATGAGAACCAACGCTCTTTAATTGCACCGCGTGATATTCCAAACGCAAAGTAATCATCAGGATGAAGGCGCAATCTATAACCTGGTTTCGCAAAGTTGCGTGGTACAAAATTGGGGATTAATCTAAAAATTCCGTCTCCTGTTTTAAAGGTTGCTTTAATAATCTCAGCTTTACGCATACTTAATTACTCTCTTTCCAGCATAATTAGTGCTAATTATAACTAAAAACACACTGAAAGAAGAAACCTTAGTATCAGTTTAGCACTTAATATTCAAAAAGGAAATAACTTTTCAAAACTTAAACCAAAGACTACTTTCTCTTCTGTATACCTGAGACCTTTTTGACGACGAGGCAGAATTTGTCGTAACTAGCGGTCGTATCTGTCCAAAACGGTATTGCCGATTACCACTGCATATATGAAAAGGGCGCCAATAGATGAATGCATCACTGATTTTACGGATTGAGCCCCGCATCATCCTTTACCTCCATTGAAAGAACTATCATCACCAATCCAGGGAGCGTATAACTGCATTTATCATATAGCTAGACTTGATGTCCATTGAAGCGATTATTACAATCTATATTAAACAATTGACTTCTCATCCACATCATATTGCCTTAATCATTTTACCACTACTGTTACCTCTACGCCAAGTATAATTACCAAATTTTGAAAATACATCGTTACCCTTAATTGTATAGCAAGGCCCGGTCGTATCCCCGCCAACATGATCTCCGAGATAATATTCGCTGCTGTCGCAGATATCGCCGCCGCCATTCCTGTCGCCCATATACCAGGTTGCCAGTTCCCGCGCCGGCAAGCGGAGCGCTGGAACGTATGGTTACACTGATATAATATCCACCTTGGGTCCCATTGTGGACAACACCTCCGCTGCTAATTAGTATATGCACAGGTAAGACTAGTTCTGTTGACGGCATTGTAATATTCTGTATGTGCATTGCACTAGGCGATGACCTCTCACCACTTGATGTAAGTTACCGGTTGTTGATTACCATCTGCTGTATTATTTGTAGCACCCGTTTCTCACATCCAAGCATGACCGTCAATAAAAATGTACCTATTCATACCCCACACATCGGAAGTTGCCCATGATTTGACTTTATCCATAACTCATAGGTTACCTCCGCCTCCGCCTGTAGGCGGTATCGACGGTTTGGTTGCCACCGCATCTTCGAACCCAGTGGGAAAAATCAGAGCGCCGGGATTGCTGTTATTTCCTCCTCCGCAGCCAGAGAGGGCGAGGATTAAGATTAAAAAATACTTGTTCTTTTCGCTTAGCTCCTTATGATGTCAGTTCTTTTTTTGTGTTACTCCTTAAACATACAAAGGCTTTGTTTTTGCTTCATTATTATGTAACCGTCAACCCCCCCGCTCACCTTGAAAGATGACAGTTTGGGACGGTACAATATACTCCAAGAAGGTTCAAATGTTCAATAGAGCGTTTTGAAGCAAGTTGGAGTGATTAGAGTGATCAAAAAGACCCCCAAAAAATCGTAGCACAAATGCGGCTGTCGGGCTGGAGCGAGGCGGTTAAAGAACGACTGGCCAGCGGACAGACCATAAGCGCATTCTGCGAAGAAAAAGGGATCAGCCAAGCAACCTATTACTACCGAAAGAAAAAAGTCCGAGAAGCGGCCTGCACCGAGCTTATGAGGGCACAAAACCGTGAGGATAGGGTCGTGCCGAGCGGCTGGATGCAGCTTGCGGGTTCAGAACCCGAGAGCGTCGTCGAAAGCACCCTAGCCATAGAAGCCGGTGGGTTCCATCACACTGTAAATGGCAAAACAGACATGGAGTTACTGGCGAAGGTCTGCCGGATGATGAAGTCGCTGTGATGCGGTTCGTCGGAAAACCTGTGTATCTGTGCTGCGGGTACACGGACATGAGAAAATCGTTCAACGGATCGATGACACTGGTGCAGCAAGGATTTTCCCTTGATCCGTTCGCCGATGCGCTGTTTGTGTTTTGCAACCGAAACCGAGACCGCCTGAAAATACTGGAATGGGACGGTGATGGCTTCTGGCTGTATTTCAAAAAGCTGGAGCGCGGACATTTCCGCTGGCCTTCATCAGACGGCGAGGCCACAATGGTCTTGAAAAGCGATGAATTATCCTGCCCGATTGACGGCGCGAGACTGGAAAAAAAGCTACGCCGTAGCGAGCTTTTCGAGCGTAAAATTTCGTAGCATATCCGGGATAAAATGCCTGATTTCGTTGATTTCATGCTGATTTCCCGGTATAATTAACGTATGGAAACGCCCGAGATTTCGATGCAGACGGCTATGACGGCTACCACAAGCTACCCGCTGAGATTACCGTTGTGGGTTGTTGGGCGCATCTGCGCCGGAAATTCGACGAAATGCTGCAAACACTGCCAAAAGATAAACGGGACTCGTCCGACGCCGCCAAAGGAGTCGACTATTGTGACAAACTGTTTCATTTGGAGAAACAGTTCGCGTTGCTGTCTCTTGAAGAACGTCTCAATGAGCGCAAACGGTTAAGCAAGCCGCTGGTTGAGGAATTTTACATCTGGGTTGGATCGCTCCGCGTTAGCTCTCGCACCGCCCGGTGTGTTGAATAGCCAGTTCTTGCGCCCCATAACAAAGGGAATAATCGAGTTTTCCGCGCGGTTGTTGCTGATTTCGAGCCGTCCATCAGCAGATACCGCTCAAGATATTCCCGCTGAGACGCCGCATAATGCTCCGCCCTGCCCATAAGGGTTTTGGACAAGACGGGTCTATTACAGTCTCATTGTTTCCGCCAAGGAAAATGGGCTTGTGCCTTTTGAATACTTGACAAAAGTTTTCACCGAGGCTCCAAATGGCGCATGTATCGAAAATCTCATGCCCTGGAAGGTGTGACCGTCGGCTTGACGGTTACATTACTCTCCGTATCGACCCAACGTTTAACCTGACACAGATACTGATATAATGGCGCCAGCAGTTGGAAATCAGCTATCAGCTGGGAAACCAACCCGCGACTAAAGAGGAGCTGGTCAATGGGATGATCTGCAATCAGCGAAAAACTTTTATATTGGCACCAATCCTGAACCCGGACCGGTTGATCGGGAAACAAACGCTTTTTATAACGCTCCCCTTCCAATACAAAGCCGTCGGGTAGCTCGTAAAATGATATTACCTTGAAAAATTGGTCCGGTTTCTCGATGATTGCCTGTCGGAACCGATCCATGAAAGTTTTT
>DNPP01000153.1:26211-30255 GCA_003501365.1 Bacillota bacterium | reverse complement strand
TCATTTCAAAACCAAATTATTTAATTTTGTGGTCCACCTTGGGAGATTGTTTGTTAATCTCATTTTGTAATTTAGAATCAAACTCTGCCATGACTTTTTTGACTTGTTGATACTTTTTTAAACCGACTACCGTATTCACTCGAAGATTTACATCATCAAAACGCGGACCATTAATTGCCATCAATAACTCCTCCGTCACAGGTAATATATCATAGATATCGGTTTTATTTCAAAATAATAAATAGGACCAAAGTATCATTGCATTTTTTCAAAAATATGATGAAATAGAATTAATAGTCGGATATTGGATGGAGAAGTATGATGATCGATTTTCGCAATAATCATTTTAATCCCAAGCAGATTCCGGTTGCAATCAAGGATTCTCAGAAGCAAACCGATTCAAAGCCGAAATCCCTCCCTTCCGGGCAGATTGCTACCAAGAAGGATTCAATTCAACTTGCTCTTTCTCCGGAAGCTCAACAATCGTTGCGTGATCATGAAAAGATTGGTTCAATCAATTCTCCAAGTCGTAATCATCAAAATGACAAAATTGAAAATAGCCGTAAAGAGTCGCGCAATTCATCTGAGAACAGCCGAAAAACAGCCCATATTGATCAGGGGACTAAATCAAGAATAGCCGCCTATCAAAAATTTTTAAACCCGCCGCGCATTGGGCAATCGGTTAATAGAAGAGCTTAGCCATAATTCTTTGGGTGGGTTCTATCACTGACATGAGTCCCATTAATTATTGCTTTAAATTATTAAACGAACAGCCTGCCGGGAACTTGGTCGCCTATGTTGACCCTCTATCGAATGCATAATTCGAACACTGAGTATTAACAAACTTAAAAACAACCAACCGCCCATCAATAAAGGCCCTTGGTTCTGCCAAAAAAGTAGATCTCCCTCCGGTATCCAGGGAGAACAATACCGCGTCTGATCTTTCTCTGCCGCCAAGGCACGGATAAACTGCTTTTCTTTAGTGCCATTATGTGGATCAACCCGAGGATCTCCCAGCGCCAGATCCCCAAAATACGGTTGATCCTTACCGAACAACATCCGGAAATCTTCCGCAAACGTCTCCTCGCTGGACTCGCCCCAGGCCTTGGTATTGACGCTCCCGGGACCATGCCAAGTACCACCGCGGATCCGCAAAAATTGAGCCCATAACTTTTCACCGCGGCCATTATCTTTCGCCATAAAAGTAAAATTGACATGATGTCCAATCTCATGATACAAAGTAACCGGCAGTTGATTGCCGATTAAGTCCGCTTTCAAGTCCTGGGCACTGAGCAAAATATAACCGGATCCACCCAATCCGCTTACACCCGGTATTACATCCGGTAACAAATAAATTTTTAAATGGGCGATGAATTTGAATGGTACTTTCTCCGCTATCAGATCATTCATGGATTTAAAAACCTGAGCGTAATGATAGGGTTTATTTGCGCCGGATACTAATGGATATCCTTCCCATTGATTTAAATCATCCGTTTTCCAAACACCCCGGTTTAAATAATCTACCAGCAATGTCAATTCCTGATAACCTTTGAGCAATTGACCGGTCTCCTGCGGCGCATAAACCTTATAACCCTGAGGCCCGGTTCTGCCTAGAGTATTCTCCAAACCACGAATCATTGCAAGAGTCCGGTTAAGCTCCATCACAAGTTGGGCTTTACTTTTTACTGCAACCCCGGGTTGATCATATCCCGTTTTCATAACGGATCGATTTGTAATCGTAAGCGTGATTAGGCCCATCAATAATCCAACCATAATCAATGATGCCCAAATTTTTTTCACGGTTTAGCTCCTTTTTTAGGAACATTATAACATGCAAAGTTGCATTATGTAAACTAGAATTGTCTCGGACATTGCTTGAGGGGACAAAGGGTGCAATCGGGATGTTGCGGACGGCAATACCGTCGTCCCAAATTGAGCAGTAAAATATGAAGATCTTGTTGGAATTCCGCTGGAATTTGGTGTGATAAATATTGCTGAAGCACGGCCGGTTCGACCGGACCCGAAACCCATTTCAAACGTTTGGCGATACGATGAATATGAACATCTACTGGAAAATAAGGCAATCCCAATCCGAACAGCATGGTGCAGGCTGCTGTTTTGGGTCCTATCCCCGGTAATTGATTTAAAAACGTCCAGGCCCATTGAGGATCGTCTTTAAGCGATGCCAGTGAATATTCTTCTCCTAATTTGGCTTGCACCTCTCCTAAAACCGCTCGAATCGTTTTGCTTTTCTGGCGGCCAAGTCCACCTGAAGAAATGATACTCGATAAAACAATTTCACTGGTTTGTAACACCTGCTCCGGTCCGGTATAAGCTTTCTTAAATGCCAACCATGCCTGTAGCGCATTCTTATCTGAAGTGGCCTGGGTCAATATTGTGGCCAATAAGACCTCCAAAGCCGTTTCCGTGTAAAATAGAGGACTGCTCCGGTGAAGGTCGTCCGGATCTCCCAGGGCGGCCCGGAGTACTTCCGTGAGTTGTCGATAGTATTCGCTTGGCCGTTGCCCAACTGTTTGTTTACCAACTGTTCGTTCATTCATGATTATCATTATAACAAAATTTGATTAAAGGAACTACCAATTTCCTCTAAAAGGAAATATAAAGCGGTCAAATCCTGCGAGCTTTATTTATTTAAATAAATTATTAGCCATCCTGGCTGAAAGTTTAATGATATCGCTGAATTCCTTTACTTTTCGTTGAATATCGGTGGAGGATTATCTCAATAGAGCAAGAATTTCCCTCTAGTAATAATAAAGATTATTTTTTCATAAAGGAGCGCTTTTTATGGCAAACATCGTCATTGAACAAAATGAATCCAGCATTCAAGAGGAAATATTATTACCGCCCCAAGAAATCAAAAGACTTTATGAAATTATCCAAAAAGGCGCCTCTGAATCCATTCATTCCTTACGGGATTTTTTGGGCACCACCAATGAAATTCATTTAAATTGCTTATCTTTTCTACCTTTAGCAGTTATGATCGAACGAATTAAACTTTTTTACCCCGTTCATTTAGCATATCATCTCGGCTTCTCGGGAGAAATCAGCGGGGAGATCTTTACCTTCTTTCGCGAGAGTGACGCTATTTACCTGGTAACCAAAATAACCGGTGATAAGCACCTCAAAAATTTGCAAAACTTCAATCGGGTTGATATCTCCATATTGTCTGAATTAGTCAATATCCTATCCAACTCATTTTGGCGTTCTTTAACCGAACAAGCCTCCTTCAATTGGTGGTTTACTCCCCCGACCCGCGTAAGTGAACTTTGCCGGGCGCTCACTTATTCCGCCAAAGTATACGCCTTAGACAATCTAATCATTCATTTTGAATACTTGATCCCCGGTCTGGAAATCCGGATTCAATTATTGATGCTCCCTTCACAGAATACCATTGGAAAATTGCTAACCAAACTAAACACAGCTACCGCTACTTCTATGGCTGCAGCCGCTATCGAGTCTTAATTTAGAATATCCAGGCATAGTTTTCGTATGAACTTCCATGAAGATGGCATAATAGAAAAAAACCATCCAAGGAAGTGTTCTGATGAGAAATTTAAAGAAGGGATTATTCGCACTAGTGGTTATATTGGCCGGAATATCAGCATTAACAATTCTCTTTTGGCAGAACACTGCTGCCGCTCCCCGACAACGGAAAACTGCCATCAGCGGCAGCAGTGAATTATTGGCCCGTTTGATTCACGCTGAAGCAGGCGCCGAACCTTATACCGGCCAAGTTGCAGTAGGGGCTGTCATTTTGAATCGCATTCAAAATGTTAAATTTCCAAAAACAATAGCCGGCGTGGTCTATCAGCCTCATGCTTTTGAATCGGTTAGCAATGGACAAATTAATACGGCGCCCACTGATTCCGCTCGTAAGGCGGCTCGGGCCGCCCTTTCCGGTTGGGATCCTTCCGGTGGCGCACTTTTCTTCTATAATCCCGCTAAAGTAACCTCCCCTACTTCGTATATATGGACCCGTCGGACGATTCAAAAAATCGGCAGGCATCTTTTTGCGCTGTAATG
>DNPP01000153.1:23046-25896 GCA_003501365.1 Bacillota bacterium | reverse complement strand
ATCCCTTAATTCTGGATAATAATAGCAGGAGATCAAATCCCCCTCCCGAATCATACTATAGTAATCAATCGTAGGGGGAGTTTCCAAATGACATTGAAAGAACGTTTACAGGAAGATTTAAAAGCCGCTATGAAAAGCAAGGATGCTTTGCGTTTATCCGTTATCAGGCTGGCTAAAGCGGCTATCATGAATCTGGAGATAGCGCGGGGGCATGAATTAAACGACCAGGAAATTATTGAAGTGCTGGTGAAAGAGGCAAAGCAAAGAAACGATTCTTTGCCCGAATATGAGCGAGCGGGACGCAATGATATTGTCGAAGCGCTGCATCAGGAGATCAAAATTATCCATGAATATCTACCGGCTCAATTAAGCGAAGCCGAGTTGCACCAGATTATTCAGGAAGTAATTAAACAGGTTGGCGCAAGCGGTAAGCAAGATCTCAAGAAAGTAATGCCGGCACTTATGCCCAAAATAAAAGGCCGGGCCGACGGCAAATTGGTTAACCAAATTGTCAATACTTTGCTTGGTGAATAAATAAAAATAGCATTTTTCGCAAAAATAAAAGCCCCCTACTTGGGGGCTCACAGTTTTTAATCTTGACTCGGAGCGCCTACAGGACATACATCAGCGCAAGCGCCGCATTCAGTACATTTACTAGGGTCGATTACATATTTATCCGCACCTTCACTGATGGCTTCAGCCGGGCATCCGGACTGACAAGCTCCACAACTGATACAATCGTCACTAATCTTATAGCTCATAATATACCTCCTAAAAATAAATTTTGAGATAGCCTTATCATAAAATATATGACTTCAAACAAAAGTTTCGACTAAAACCCTAAAAATCCTTTTTGAAAGGCTAATTTTTTTTGTTACAACTCGGCAAAATTTAAGAATTACCATAAGCTGGGATGAACGGCGCTAAAAAAGGTCCAATTTCCTATTCATTATGGCATTCATGGTATTTTGAAAAGGGTAAACTTACCGCTTATCTGAATACTTGATTTTTTACTCTCGATAGAGTATAATATTTTGTACAATGCGGGTGTGGCTCAGTGGTAGAGCATCGGCTTCCCAAGCCGAGGACCGCGGGTTCGAATCCCGTCGCCCGCTCCAATTGTTAATGTACGATGATTATTGCCTTCTGGGTAATCCTGGAGGTTTTTTCATGCCATGGATATTTCGTTGCTTTCAGTGATGAGTCATGGTAAAATTAATATTGTTAAGCTGGCGTAGCTCAACGGCAGAGCAGCGGTATCGTAAACCGCAGGTTGCGGGTTCAATTCCCATCGCCAGCTCCATTATTCCAACTGATTCCGGGTCTCCGGAATTTTTTTATTTCCCCAACGCCGATAGGATGAGCCAGAGTAAGAAAAGCCTTTCAAAGGGGGTATATAAAATATGGATTTATACTGAATTTACTCTAACCGGCAGGGGAAACCTGGTTATCAACGAATTTAAATCAGTAACGTGTCATAAGGATTTGGTTACAATAAATGGATCGGCTATTTTGATTTATTGGTTTTTGTCCGCAACTATATATGGAGGTGGCTATGCGAATCCGCCAACTCAGTTTTTGGCTCCTTTCAATTATTCCTTTGGCCCTATCGATAACTTCCTTATCTGCTAAAAATACATCCTATCCATATGTTCCCGTTTTATGCTATCACCGCATAAACCCCAAAATCAGCAGCATCTATGATTTAACTCCGAAAAACCTCGCCGCCCATCTGCAATTCTTTAGAGACAACGGTTATCACCCTATTACCGCTTTACAATACATACAATCTCAGGAACATCCGCAGAATCTACCGAATAAGCCCGTTATCCTAACTTTTGACGACGGCAACCAAGACCATTACCTCTATGTTTTTCCCTTATTACGCCAGTTCGGATATAAGGCAACTTTTTTCGTCAATCCGGGGCCTATCCTTGAAAGAAATAAATATGTGCTGAGCTGGGATGAGCTTCTGGAAATGTCCCAGGCTGGAATGGATATCGAATCGCATACTTTTTCCCATCCTTTTCTCACGAAAACCAATACCAGACCCGATGATCCCCATTATCTCCAATGGCTGGAACATGAATTAGAGGATGCCAAGACGACACTGGAACAACGATTACATACAAAAGTGGAATTACTGGCTTATCCCTTTGGTTGGTTCAATTGCCTAATCGAAGAAAAAGCAGTAGAGGCGGGCTATCAAGGAATATTTAGCGTTAACTGGGGTGTCAATCAGGCTACCGAAAATCCTTTACGAATCAAACGAAGAGCCGTTTCCCATGATTTAAGCCTATTGGAAATGGAGCGTTACCTAACTTCCAAGCCTTTATCTATAGAAATCATTTCACCCAATGACGCTGCAATTTTGTATGAAAAACCACCGGTCCAATTCAAACTTAACGATCCGTCAATATCCAGGATTGATATCATCATCGGTAATTATAAAGGCGAAATCGCCCCTAATTCACAAGATATTTTTACTTTTACCAAATTTGAAACCCCATATTTCGGTTATTATATGATTATTGTTTCCGGCTATGATCATCAAGGTAATTTATATATCAATTCCTGGGGCTTTGATTACCAAAAACCGACGAATACGATCCAATAAATTCATTCGATGTTTGAATGCAAAGTGATATAAAGCCCATTTCGGTTGCTGCCGCTGCCGCTACCGCAAAGCATAACTGTTCAATTAACCTCTGAAAAAGCTATCAGCGGATCCAAACCATTTCGCATGCCGGCAACATCACTAATATTCTTAACATGTTGTTGAATCCGTTCCAATTGGATGATCCCAAGTTCATTCAACACAGAGACGCATTGAGGGCAAAATTGTTTACC
>DNPP01000153.1:13170-22725 GCA_003501365.1 Bacillota bacterium | reverse complement strand
CGGTCGCTGGTCATCGCATCCAAAGCATCCGCAATCGCAAAAATCCGCGCACCTAATGGAATATATTCGCCCTTAATGCCCTTGGGATAACCACTGCCGTCATAGTGTTCATGATGGCATAAAACAATATCCGCTGCAAACTTTAAAAAATCGATCTCCCGAATCACTTCATAACCAATGGTGGGATGGCGTTTGACGTTTTCCCATTCATCCGGATCTAGAGCGGTTTTTTTCAACAATATTGAATCCGGTACCCCAATTTTGCCGATATCATGTAAGATTCCCGCCCACGCCAATTGCCGTAACGCTTGTTGCGTTAATCCAATTTTTTCAGCGATGGCCAAAGCATAACTGACTACCCGGGCCGAATGTCCCCAAGTGCCATGATCTCGTAAATCTAAAGCATAAGATAGCGCCTTCAAAGTTCCTTCGTAGGTATTATTTAATTGTTCAAGATAATTCTTTTGGATCGCTTTTTTTTCGGCAATTTCCAGATTCTTACTAACCAAAATCCGCCGTAAGAAAAGTAATAGAGAGAGCAATGCCACAATAAAAACAACCTGGAAACCAACATATAACCAATGTGAATTCATAGTATTTGATGAATTTTGACAGAAAAACAAAAGGCCCATTATATAAAATACAACTGTGACCAGGCAAAATATTGTTAATTCAAAAACGGGTAACCTTTTATTTGACATTTTTCTCCAACCTTACCCCTTTACTAATCCTCCAAAAACATCAGCATCATTTAACCAGACTTTCATTTTTATTCTGATAATTATAAGTAAATTTGGGCATCAGCTATATATAAATAAATATTCAGAAAATACTTTCTAGTTATTTATCGACAATTTGCTGGAGTTCTTTAGTTAGAATGCTTTCTTTGAGAATTATCCCCTTGAAAATCCTCTTACCCGCTGGAGATTTCATTCTTGCGTTCAAGTCGGCCTAAAAACCAAAAAATCAGCAAAAATCGCTGATTTCTTGGTTTACTTATTCGCTTTGTCACTCACGAAGATTTCAAAGATACCCAATTTTTGCAGCCGGTTTACGACATCTTTCACTGAAGACTCACCAAATTTTCTCAATATATTTCCCACATGAGTCCGGATAGTGGAGGATTCAACATGACGGAATTCGGCAATCTCGGTTTTAGTTTTCCCTTCAGCGAGCAGTCGAAGCAATCCCAATTCGGAAGGAGTTAAACGATATACAATATTGAGTGTGGCTACCAGAGAAGCCCGTTCCGAACGCATTGTCCGAAATTCATGACGGATCATCCGGGCCACCAAGGGACGAATGGGCGACATATCATAAGCCGCTGCCCTTACTGCCTCTAAAATCTCGGCGGCTGAGGAATCCTTGAGTATATAGTCAATGGCGCCGGCCTCAAATGCGGCGAAAACCGTATCATCATCACTGAAATGAGTCAATACCACACAGCGGATCCCAGGTGCGTTATCAGTCAATGTATGAATGGCTTCCACACCGGCCCGGGAAGTTTCCATCTCCAGATCCATCAATATTACATCCGGGTGTGTGTCCAAAGCCCGGCTGATTGTCTCCGCACCGGTACCTACCGCATCAACCACTTGAATATCGGCCTCATGACTTAAAACCATGCTGAGATACTCTCGAATCGGCATCATATCATCGGCGATGATTAAGCGAATAGGTGATTGTCCAGATTGTCGCTTACCATGCTGCACCTTTGACTCCTCCTCAAAACTCTCCGTGCCTATTTAGCGGAAATAATAAAGTTGGGTTTAATCAGCGGCTCGCCCATTTTGCCGGTTATTCGGTCAAAATTTAGATAAATATTCCACTCTCTTTTAATCGATGAGTTCTTCTGATAGTAAAAATCCAATTGTCGGTTCCATTCCAGATCCAATTTGCTTAATTCCTGGTGAATATCGCCGCCATGCATCAAAATATTTCTAAATATTGTGCAAGGATTATCCTTAGGCGCCTTCCAACCCGGAAGAATTGGATAAGTCGCCAAATAATCCTGGTTGAGAGTATTGGCAAAAGCCTCAAAGCCGTGAGCTTTGGGCCGATGTTTAACATATTTTTTGACGACAATCGGGTCAGGGTCAATACATTTGCCTCTTTCATACATCTTCGCCCGGACTTCATAACGATTAAACCATTTAACTACTTCCCAAGCCTCAAGCCGATGTTGGCTTTGTCCATTAATATTCCACATCCCGCCGAGCATCATCGCCCTGGGCTTACCATGAAATTTGCCGTCATAAGTTGGAATAGCGGCGACTCCCCAATCACACTTCGCCGGAAATTGATCATTTAAAACGCCAACGTCCCAAAATTCTCCCATAAACATACCGATCCGGCCTTCGGCAAATTGTGCCCGTAAAGCATCATTGGTTAAAACCGCTGTTCCTGGAAATAAAGACCCATCTTTATTTATATCCAGTAACATTTGAAAAACACGATCATAACCTTCCATGGCCCAACGACCTCGCTTCCAATCCCAGTATGCCGGATCACCGTTGGCCTCAGCCCATTGGCTCGGTAGCCATTCCATCGGCCATGATTCGCCGCCGCAATATGCAAAACCATAAAACCGGCCATGCCCATATTTACTGATTTTCCGTGCTGCATCCCTTAACTCTTGATAGGAACGAGGCGGATGATTGGGGTCAAGTCCCACTGTTCGGAATAAATCCTTATTATAAATCAATCTGGAATTAAACACCTGACCGGGTATAGCAAACACATGTCCTTGATAAGTAGTCATTCCTTCAACCCAATACCAGGATGGCCATTTACTTTTCCATTGTCTAAAATCGTTAAATTCATCAAACCACATTTGAGCTCCGGCCTTGAAATTGTCAGGATATCCGGTTACATACCCGCTGCTATATAGGTCAGGACCCACTCCCGCCTTTTGGGCTTCATGGAACATAGGCCAGGAATCGTCCCCTAAAACCCGCATCGACACTTTAATACCCTTTTGCCGACCGGTAGTATTATTAAAATTATTGATTAATTCTTTGATAAGGTCCGACATATGGCGTTGATGAGTCCATATAGTAATTGTTACAGTAGAATTTGCTGCAGATATAATACTATAGCCAACAATATTTATCAGCAATAACCAAAAAAACATACAAAAAAGTCTTTTGGCAGTTTGATTACTTGAAAGAGACATCAATTTCCGGCCGAATATACCCATCATCTACACTTCCCAAGTAATATTTAATCCACAAATGCCGCACTAATAAAGATTAACGCCGCATTATAATCAATCGCCGGTTCATTTGAAGAATAAGAAAGCTGAAAATCAACATAACTAAATGGCCCTTGCCCTGGTTGCTCTATACCCGATTCCGCCAAATTGTTTGGGCCGCCCGCTAATGCTCCGGGAATCGATTTGCCGGCCGCTGCAGCGAATCGATGATGTAAATCTGTTACAGTATTCGTTCCCAAACCGGAAACAAAACATTTTGATAAGGGATTAAAGCCTAGGATAAAATCAAGCTGAGCTAAGGCATTCTGACGATATTGCGGATCCGGTTGCAAAAGGTCCGCCATTAACAGTACAGCCCCTCGTGATAAACCTTCTTTATTGGAAGCCCATAAAAACTCTTGAAAATTCAAAGTATAATGATAGCCGCTGGCCCGGGCGACAGTAAGATATTGTCCTGCTAAAGAAACCACTTTATGAACTGCTATTTTTCGCCACTCCGGCTCAGCATAAGCGGAACGGGCGTAATCGAATAATCCGATTACGCCGGAACTGGACCAACCGATAGCTTGTGGTTGATAATCTTTGAATTGGGAAATAAATTTTTCAAGGAATTTATTTTGGAGCTTAAGTGTTGATAATTCCAAGGCAGCCCATAAGCGATCCTCAGAATCATTGGATATGCTGTAAGCACCTGAACCTTGATCATCCGATTTATGATGATCCCATAAAAATTGATGGCTTTCCAAAAAGCTCCAAGCCTTAAAGGCGGCTTTGCTTGCACGTTCTGCTAATTGCGGGTCACATTTATCTAAAGCCCTGGCAGCGATGGCCATAGTGGCTGTAAACTTTGCGGTATCCGCAGTTGAAATGCCATATACAAAACGTTTTTGAATATCCTGATCCGGACTTTCAAAACCAGCCCAAAATTGTCCACCAATTTTATGATAAACCGCTCCATCCGAGCGCTGCATGGTAAAAAGCCACTCAAGGCCATACCTAGCTTCATCCAATATATCGGGAATTCCATTACCGCTTTCGGGTATACGCAACTGGCCATCGGAAAACTTCCGGGGCCATAATTCAAAGGCCAATAACATATGAGCAACCGTAATCGTAGTAGTTGTAACATATTTGCCATAATCGCCCGCGTCATGCCAACCACCAACACTTGAGAATAAATCATCCTGCTGATTAAACAAGTCCTGACGGGCGATATATCCATCTTTGCAATGACAAGCCGGATGACATAAACCGGATTCCTGATCATTTAAATTAATTCCGCATCGTTGTAAATAAAAAAAACGGGTTCCAAGTTCAAAAACTTTATTATATATACCCGTTGCAATGGAAAAGGGATAAGAACATCCAACGCCGGGAACTTCAATCCGATAAGTCCCGGGTGTATGCAGACCGGTGAATTCGCCACGCCAGATTTGCCGTTTTGATGTTGGGTCAAAAACGGGAGACAGCTTACCAAAGTATACTTTTCCCAAGGTTTGTTCATTAACAAGTGTGAATTTATCGGCTTTTCTTGTGGCTACCACCCACTTGGGCATTTCCGGAAGATAACCGTTTTGATTGATAATAACTTCTTTTCCCACCGCAGAATCCGCAGCACTAACCGGATAAATCCATATAAATAATATTAACCAAAAAATCAATATTATCAACAGCCAAGAAGAATGAAAATGAAAACCCATAAACATCGCCACACCTTACTATTTACTATAGTTCGTGCTTTCTTCTCATTATCCTGTCTTATTGTTTAGATTAATTGTAAAGTCAATTAGCCGCAGCAACACGATTATTGAATAGGCTAACGCTTAACAAACGCGTTAGCCTATTCATAAAAACATATGGATAGTGATTAATTAAATTACTTTCATCGAAAAAGTAATTAACAAATAGTTCCTTACTTTTTCTGTGCTAACCAAGCATTCAATTGTTTTTGAGCTTCGGCTTGGATCTTGTCAAGGCCGGCAGCTTTGAACTTGGCGATAACATCCGGTAGAGTCTGAGGATCAACAGCACCGCAATTTAATGGGGCAACACTATTTACCCATACGGTCTGACAAGCGGCCATTTCGTTTTTAACCGGCTCGGCATCGAAATTGAAACCCAAACTCTTGGCAGAAACAGAAGAATCATTAAATTTCTTGAAGGCGTCCCACTTCTTAGTATTTTCGCCCTTCCAGAAATAATTAATGTATTGATTTCCGAACATCCAGCAAGTACCCGGTTTATAACCCGAGCTCTCTGCAGTTACACCCTTCGGATAATCAATTATATTGTCGCCAACTTTTACCCAATGTTTGTTTTCAACACCATAGTTAATGAGATTATTAAGATATTTATCAGTGTTGAACAATTCAAGAAATTTAAGAGCCATAACCGGATTTTTGCTGCTCTTGGAAATAGCTTGCATGGAACCTGTGCAGTCACGGGTTTGAACAACCGGTTGAGTTAAATTAACATCGACAATGGGAACACCCCAAGCGGCAGTTCTTTCTTCATCATGATACGGTTTCCCGGACTCGATCTTGCAGAATACTTTACCCGCTTTCATATCGGTAGTGAATTCAGAGGTCGTAGCCGCGTCGGCAGGAACATAACCGAGTTGGAAATATTTACGGGCAAGTGCAAGATAATCCTTGTATTCTTTGGTCTCTAAAAAATTAAATACTTTCATGTCTTTACTGTTATTGTAAAGAGCAAGCGGAACATAATCGTCGCAAATCCGGTCATAGTCAAGTACTCGGACAGCGTTCTCATTAAAAAGATTTTGGAAGGCCCAAACACCGGGTTCTTTCTCATGGACCACCTTTAACATCGGCTCTAAATCTTCTAATGTTTTAACTTTGGATAAATCGAATTTATATTTATCAACATAATTTTTATTAAAGCTTACACACCATTGATGAGCCAATTCTTTATTGGCCGGGATCGCATAATTGTGTCCGTCGATAGCGGAACCGCCGATAAATGAAGGATGCAGTTGTTTCCAAGCCTTTGGCATATATTTGGGTGCCAGCTTGGTGATGTCCACAAATGCGCCTTTAGCCACATTCACTTTGTAAAGGTTAGCCCAAGAAGCAGTAAAGCAAATGTCGAAAGGGTCGCCGGAAGCAATAATCATCCGCATCCGGTTGTCATATTCATCGCCCCAAGTGTAGCATTGCAACTTCAACGTGGCATTGAGCCCTTTACTTTGGATGTACTTGCTGGCGGCGGCCTCAACCAGTTTCACATCGGGTTGCTGGCCGTTACCGACGAAATACCATTTGATTTCATAGGGAGCGGCTGCATAAGTACTCATTCCAAGCAGAAATACGCCAACCAACAATAACAAAACCGTAATTCTCTTGATGTTTTTCATTCATACTCCTCCTTAATTAATTTAATTTATTGCTTAACCGGAGACTGTTACAAAATAAATTTTATCGATACCGATATACAATATATAAATTTTTACACGTTTGTTTTTGCTATATGTTGTATATCTCATTGATTTTAAATAGTTTTGCAACAGCCTCCGGGATCAGCCTTTAATTGCACCAACCGTCAAACCTTTGACAAAATATTTTTGGAAGAAAGGGAAGGTAAGAATAATTGGTCCGACTCCGATAACCACCATTGCCATACGGGCCGACTCCGACGGCATCTTTGCAAGCACGTCTCCTGCCCGACCTCCGATATTGCCGGAGTTTTGCAGTAAATATTGCATCGAAGTCTGAAGTTGATATAACAAATATTGTAAAGGCGCCAAATTTGGATTGTTAATATATAATGATGCCAAAAACCAGTCGTTCCAATATTGCACCATTGCGAATAAAGCAATTGTAGCAATGCCGGGCAGTGCAAGCGGGAAAACGATTTTAAAGAAAGTGGTGAATTCGCTGGCGCCATCTATTTTGGCCGCTTCAATCAGAGAATCCGGGATATTGATTTTATAAAACGTCCGCAGAATGATCACCCAAAAAGCATTCATTAAATACGGGAAAATTAGTCCCCATAAATTATCCTTAAAATGAAGTACATTAACTCCGATTAAATATGTTGAAACCATACCGCCGTTAAACAGCATTGTGAAGACAAGAATAAACGTAAAAAAGCCTTTATACTTAAAATCTTGCCGGGAAATTGGAAATGCATACAAGGCCATAACTAATACACCCAAAATGGTTCCGACTAGAGTAATCAGAATCGTAATTCCATACGCGGTGAAAACTTGTGGAGTATTGGTAATAATATATTTATAAGCAAAGGCGGTAAATACTGAAGGAATGAACTTATAACCTTTTATTGCCAATAATTTTTCATCGGTAAGAGAGGCTGAAATCATCAATATTAGCGGCACTATGCAAAGAAAGCTGTACACACCCAAAATAATATTTAGAATTACATTGGATTTTGTTGAAATGTTATTTAACTTGTTAAAATCAACTATATTTCTTTTTCCCATAATTTTTCTCCTAACTGCTTTATGTATTCTTTTATCAAGCTCCTAAAGTCGTTCTCAACCTCACATATTCATTTCCCGATGTCAATACTTTTCATCGCTCTCCTCACCACATTCCGGCGTCCTTATCAATTTTTTTCACAGCAAAATTTGCGGCTAAAATTGTAACAAAACCCACCACGGATTGGAAAAGGGCTGCGGCCGAAGACATTCCAATGTCCCCATTTCGTAACAAGGTATTATATACATATACATCGAGCGTCCAAGTTACCGGCGCCAATGCACCGGCGCCTCTGGGGATTAGCTGGAATAAGCCAAGGTCGGTATTAAAAATTCTACCTACGAAAATTAGGGTCATTACAATAATTACCGGCGTAATTTGTGGTAAGGTAATATTTATTATTTGTTGCCACCTGCTTGCCCCATCAATACGGGCTGCTTCATACATTTCCTGATCAATCCCAATAATGGAAGCTAGAAAAATAATACAGTTATTACCTACCCAATGCCAGGCATTTACAATTAATATAATCCAAGGCCAATACTTTAATTCGGAATACCAAAACACCGGTTTGATTCCCAAAAACTTAAAAATCGTCATGTTGAAATAACCTTTATCCGGGCTTATAAAAGAATAAACCAAGTAGCTAAAAACAATCCATGAAAGAAAATAGGGTAAAAACATAGCGCTTTGATATAATTTCGACAACTTCCGGCTGTAAATCTCATTGAGCATTATGGCAAAGGCAATAGCGATAATGGTGCAAGAAATGATAAAAGCCAGATTATAAAGTAGAGTATTCCGGATAAAAACAAAAGCATCCGGAGAGGCAAACATGTATTTGAAGTTTCCAAAACCCGTCCATTCACTTTTAAACAGGCTGGAAAAAAAGCTGCCGTCAGAAAAACGAAAATCCTTAAAAGCTACAATAATACCGAACATCGGTAAATAGTTATTAAATAAAAGCACTAAAAAGCCAGGTAACAGCATTAAAAATAAAGCCCTATTTTTCACAATTTCGTACCAAAACCTATGGGCCGGTTTGATATCGATGTCATTTATTCTTACAGCTCCCGATAAATTTTTGCTCATCATCAATCTCCTTTTCATGCAGCTATAATTACAGATGAAATTTACAATAAATACAGCTTGAACTTTATATTAAACAAATAAGAAAATTTAATTACATTTTTATTATCCCAGTTTATTGCACGAACGACTAGGCCGACTTTTCCTAAACGATAATGCCAATTTTTCCCATATATTTGAACATGTGTTGACATTTCCTCGACAACGTAAAACGATCTCCACTGTAGTCCCTACCCCGGACTTGCTGCTTAAGTTAATAAAGCCTCGGTGACTTTTAATTACACGGTGACAATAAGTTAATCCTAAACCCCAATTGCTTTTCGAAGGTTTGGTGGTAAAAAAAGGACGAAAAACCTTATGGAGATTTTCTTTGGAAATACCGACCCCATTATCGATAATTCGAATATAACCCCACTCATATTCAAGACCAATTACAATCACCAGCTTTGGGGATTCTTTATTCTCACTATGATCAATCATTGCATCTTTGGCATTATTGAATAAATTTTCCAATACCGTTATTAAATGTTCTCGATCACCGAGTACTAAAATTTCACTATTCAAATATCGCTTTGTTATGATGACTCCGGACAAATCCAAACTACAACTTTGCAATGCTTCTTCAACCAATTCTTGTAAATCGAGCCAGTGCGGATTCACATTAAATTGTTTGGCTTGGGAATGTAATTTGTCCAAACTTGCTAAAGCTTCGCCGCAAACATCAAGGGCCGACTTTATTTGAACCATTGCCCGTTCTACTTTTTCTCCTTGCAAACCCTCTAATTGAAATGT